>NZ_JADCNK010000012.1:0-164290 GCF_014947265.1 Pedobacter sp. MR2016-19 | reverse complement strand
AGGATGGAGATGACGCTTAAACTTTGAGCAAACTCTGCCCAAAATACCCTAAAAAGCAAAAGGCCTGGAAAATCCAGGCCTTTTTACTTATCATATATTTGGTTAGTTGATTCTTATTTTTTCTTTCAACAAATTGCCTTCTCTCTTATTTCGAAACAAATGCAAACCTCAAGTGATTATGTGTTTTGAAGCGTTATTGCAGTGTTTTTGTTTTGTGGTTATAAAGATAGGGGAAATTTTAAATTTGTCAAGCTTTTTTTAACTTTTTTTTTATTTCTTTTGCTACCACTTGTCCAGAGATGATTGCAGGTGGCACTCCTGGGCCTGGAACGGTTAATTGTCCGGTATATAAAAAATTTGTTACTTTACTTTTTATTTTGGGTTTTAAGAAAGCAGTTTGTTTCAAAGTGTTTGCTAATCCATACGCATTTCCTTTAAAAGCGTGGTAATCTTCAACAAAATCATTCATGGCGTAACTCCGTTTAAACAGGATGTTACCACTAATGTCGTTTCCAGTTAATTTTTTGAAGCGGTTTAACAATAAATTAAAATATTCTTCCCTTTTGCTTTCGCTATCTTTTAAATCGGGTGCAAGCGGAACCAAAAAGAAAAGGTTTTCGCAACCCTCTGGCGCTACGCCCGGATCGGTAACCGATGGACAGCAGGCATAAAACAATGGTTTTGTTGGCCATTGTGGATTAGTGTAAATTTCTTCAGCATGTTGGTCAAAATTCTCGTCGAAGAATAAATTATGGTGTAATATATTGTCTAGTTTTTTATCTAGGCCGATATAGAATAATAGACAGGAAGGCGCCATTGTTCTCTCCTCCCAATACTTTTTACTGTAATTACGGTAAGGTTGATCAAAAAGACGTTGATCGATGTGTTGATAATCTGCATTGCCTATAAAAAAATCGCTTTTAAAGCTGCCTTTATTTGTAATCACTTTTTCAGCAATATTGTTTTTAACTTCAATTTTAACCACCTCGGTATCGAAAATAAATTTCACACCCTGCTCTTCGGCAATTTTCTGCATGGCATTCACAATTTTGTGCATGCCACCCATAGGGTACCAGGTACCTAACACCAGATCGGCATAGTTCATCAGACTATATAATGCGGGGGTATTTTGTGGTGTGGCGCCTAAAAATAGAACTGGGAATTCTAACAGTTTCCTTAAACGCTCGTTTTTAAACAACTGGTGTACGTGCTTGCGCATATTGCCCAATAGCTGTAGTTTGATTCCGCTAACAGCTAAACGTGGGTCGAAATATTCCATTACGCTATGCGAGGGTTTGAAAACATATTCGTTCATGCCTACATCGTATTTATACTTCGCCTGATCGAGGAAATGTTTTAGGTTACCGCTGCTGCCGGGCTCTAATTTTTCAAATAAAGCATATAGGTCATCTAATGTCGCTGGAACATCAATAGTATCACTTTTACCAAAATAAATGCGGTAAGAAGGACTTAGCCTTTTCAGTTCATAAAAATCGGACGCTGTTTTATCAAAGATCTGGTAGTAGTTTTCGAAAACATCGGGCATCCAATACCAACTTGGCCCCATGTCAAACAGAAAATCATCTTTTTCCCAGGTTCTGGCCCTGCCACCGGCCATTTCGTTCTTTTCGATAACAGTAACATCACAACCATCTTTGGCCAATAAAGCTGCCGCAGCTAAGCCTGCAAAACCAGCACCTATGACGGTAACCGTGGGTTTTTTCTCCATGATGTAAATAAAGGAATTTTATTGCGTTTTGTTTTGGTTTTTTGTCATTCTGTGTTTGTCATTCTGAACGCAGTGAAGAATCTTTCTTTTGTTAGCAGTAATCCTTATGGAAGCTTGATTCGATCGATCGTTTAGGTGTTGTGTTTCATCGGTTGTAGATCCTTCGCTGCATTACCATTGACAGAATCTATAAGTACGGTCGTCATTCTCGCGCAGGCGGGAATCTTAAAGCGCTTGCATTACGATTATTCATAAGTTTCCCTTATTTCAAAGGCATTCATGAGCACTCCGTGGTTCCCAATCAAGTTGGGAATGACGATTCCTCGCAGCCTATAATCCGCTAAGAAATCTGTTATTCATATAATTTTTAATAATAAATTATTCCTCAGGATGACAGTGAAGAACCTTTCTTTTGTTAGCAGTAATCTTTATGAGAGTTTGATTCGATCAATAGCTTGGGTGCTGTGTTCATCGGCTGTAGATCCTTCGCTGTGCCACAGGATCACAGTGGAAGCAAAAGCGCTTAGCTTTTCTTACCTTTGTCCATAATCATGACTAAAATACGCATTATATTTTTGCTGCTCTTTGCAACAAGCCATATTACTTACGCTCAGTTATCCACTAAAGAAATTGCGATATTAAAAATTAATATGGTTAAGGCGGTTGAAAACTCGAAGCTAACCGACTCGTTATTTGCCAACCTGAACAAACTTTCTAATAAAACAGCCCTGATAACCGGCTACACAGGAACCCTGGAGGCGCTCAAAGCCAAACATTCCTGGAATCCATACAACAAGATCAAGTATGTGAGCCAATCGCTAAAAACAATGCAAAAAGCTATAGATATGGACAAGGAAAATCTGGAGATCCGTTTTATGCGGTTTTCAATTGAATTTTATACCCCTTCCTTTCTCGGTTTCAGTAAAGATTTGGTTCAGGATAAAAAAGAGATCGTTAAACATTATCAAAATGAAAACTTTGGTTTGGCCGATCGTGAGCTGGTTAAAAACGTAGCTAAATTTATGATCGACAGTAAAAAATGCAGTTCTGCTGAAGTTAAAATTTTGACCAAACACCTTTAGAATGAAGTATATCTATTTACTTATTAATATTGCTGTAATTTTTTTTCCACTGGTTTTATCGTTCGATAAAAAGGTTCATTTTTTTAGCAAATGGAAGTTTGTATTTCCTGCAATATTGCTCACTGGTATTATATTTTTAATTTGGGATATCCTGTTTACCAAGCTCGCTGTATGGTCTTTTAATCCCGATTACCTTATTGGGGTAAATCTTTTGGGGCTACCTTTAGAAGAAATTCTATTCTTTTTAACGGTTCCTTATGCCTGCGTATTTATTTACGAATGTTTGAATGCTTATTTTCCAAAAAACGACCTGCAAAAGTATAGCCTCGCGTTAAGTAATTTGTTCCTGGGGCTTTGTGTGGCCATTTTATTTTTTGGTTATAACAGGTGGTACACGCTGATCAATTTTGGCTTTTTATTTGTGGTGCTGGCTTATGTAGAGTATGTAAATGTCGATTTTAGGTTTATGTACAAGTTCTACAGGGCATACCTGATTTCGCTTATTCCTTTCTATGTTGTAAATGGATTTTTAACTTCTATACCTGTGGTGATGTACAACGATAAGCAAAACCTTGGTTTTAGAGTGGGAACTATTCCTTTCGAAGATCATTTTTATTTAATGGGGCTCTTGTTGATGAATATTTACCTGTACGAAGTTTTTAAAAGCAAGGGCGATAAAAGCCAGGCATAAGATAAGATTGTTTATTTTTTTGGAAAACAAATATTCAGTAGTTTTTAGCGGGATTCAGTCATTACTCCCGACTTAACGTCGGGATTCATTGCATCCGATAGCTATCGGATCGGGTTTAAGAACAGGGTTTCTGCACACTGCAATCCCAAAAATGAAATGCTGTAGTAGCCAACTAGTCCCGGTTGAAGCCGATACCCTGCAACAACGAGGCACGAGGCAGCAAAGCGTATAAGCGTAAAACGGGAGGAAACTTGGTGCTTTGTACAGGCCTTGTGCTTCAAATAAGAATAATAATTGAAATATCCAGATATTGGTCTTCGACTCCGTTCAGACAGAGAACTTTGCATTGACTTTGCGTTAAAAAATAATAGCTACTTTGACCTATGTAAGGAGTTAAAGAAAAGCCAATATGCCCTCATATTTCTTATATGGTTAAAAACCTTTTTGATTATCTTCAACCCGAAATTAATTTAAATGGATTTACCCAGCTATACCAAGCAACAACTCGCTTTACGCAACGGACAGGACAAACCTCAGATCTGGGTGGCTTATAAAGGTTTAATCTACGATATGACCAATAGCAGGCTGTGGCGGAACGGTAAACACTATGAGCACTGGGCCGGACAGGATTTGACTGACGAACTGCCTGATGCACCGCACACCGATGCTGTTTTTGAAAAATTTATACCGATAGCAATATTGGCTACACTAAGTTGATTTTTGTCAGGGTAGAATTAACGATAGAATTAAAATTAAGATATGTCATGTTGAGCCTGTCGAAACAGCTCGTGTTAAGTCCTTCGACAGGCTCAGGATGACAATTAATTTATATTAAATTTCTATAGTGAAAGCACTTAAGTTTACAAATTCTTGTATTCTCGCTGCAACTTCCTCATCGGTTAAATTTAATAACTTTTCTGTTCCAAATTTCTCTACACAGAAAGAAGCCAGTGCAGAACCGTAAATGATTGCATTTTTCATGTTATTGAAGTTGATTGTACCCACCTTAGCCAAATAACCGATAAAACCTCCTGCGAAGGTATCGCCAGCGCCTGTAGGATCAAATACTTCTGCCAAAGGCAAGGCCGGAGCTGAGAAAATCTGATCTTCATGGAATAACAATGCGCCATGCTCACCTTTTTTAATGATCAAATATTTTGGGCCCATTGTAAGGATTTTCTTCGCTGCTTTTACCAATGAATATTCGCCCGACAACTGACGTGCTTCGGCATCATTGATGGTTAATACATCCACCATTTTAATGGTTTCCAATAAATCATCCATCATAATATCCATCCAAAAGTTCATGGTGTCCATTACGATCAATTTCGGGCGGTTTTTAAGGCGCTTAATTACCGTTTGCTGCACCTGTGGGGTTAGGTTACCTAACATCAGGTATTCGCAGTCTTGATAACTCTCCGGGATGATCGGGTCGAAATTTTCCAATACATTCAATTCCGTAATTAAAGTATCGCGGCTGTTCATGTCGTTGTGGTATTTACCTGACCAGAAAAATGATTTTTCACCTGCTTTAATCTGTAGTCCTTCGGTGTCAATACCGTGTTTGGTTAAGGTGTCAATATCTGATTGATGAAAGTCATCCCCCACTACAGCTACAATTTTTGCTTTATTATAAAAGTAAGAAGCGGCTAAACTTGCGTACGTTGCAGCACCACCAACAATTTTATCTGTTTTTCCGAAAGGAGTTTCAATAGCATCAAAAGCTACAGTACCTATGATTATCAGGCTCATATATATGTATTAAATTTTTTTTTAAATTTTTCACTGCAAATATTGCATAAATAATTTAAAAGCCCTAATATTGCATTCCCAAAAAGAACAAGGGTATATGTACTGCAAAGTGTAAATAACCTCGTTTTAGGAAACAACCAGCACTCCTTCTTAGCTCAGCTGGTTAGAGCATCTGACTGTTAATCAGAGGGTCGCTGGTTCGAGCCCAGCAGAGGGAGCCAAAACCCACGACGAAAGTTGTGGGTTTTTTGCGTTTAGGGCTGGGCGAGAAGTTTATCTTGAGCGCAGACGAAAGGAGCCCAGTAGAGGGAGCAAAGATTTTCAAGACTGAAAATCACATAAAAACCCCATTTCTAGCTAATAGGATGGGTTTTTTTATTTCCATAATAGGATTTTCCTACCTCCATTTTGTCTTTTCAATAGCCAGGTAATGTTGAGTTTTACAGGAAAAACTGTCGAATTTAACGTGTAACTTTCCAATGCTTTTTTAGCATAAGAGACTGTTTCAAAAATTAATGATCCAGCCTCTTTATACTGAGCGCATATTTAATGTATATCTAAGCTATGATTCTCCTGGTTGTGATCAGTCATTAATTCAGTGAGCTTTTTAGTTAACTCTATACCTCTTAAATCTTTGGCAACAATATTTCCCTTAGGATCAACCAATAAAGAACTTGGAATCGCCAGTATTCCGTAATATGTAGCAAGTTCCCCATTCCAGGCTTTCAAGTCAACCACCTGCGTCCAGGGCATTTTTAGCGCAGCTAATGCATGCATCCATTCATCACGGCTGTCGTCAAGGGAAATGCTTAAAATGGTGAAATTTTGATCTTTAAACGTGCTGTAGTTTTTAATCAGATTGGGGATTTCTTTGCGGCAAGGAGAACACCAGCTTGCCCAAAAATCAATCAGCACATACTTACCTTTATACATCGAGATATCAATTTGATTACCATCATGATTACTCAGGGTAAAATCCTTTACCTTTTCACCAATCGCACTGCGCTTAAGTATCACCAGCCGCTCAGCTATGCGCTTTCCTTCTGAGGTTGATTGCATTTTTTTACTTAACAACCCGTACATCTTTAGCACGCTTTCGTAAGTGCCTATTCTGCAATGTTCTGTAGCCAGGTTTAAACTGTACGCACTTCCGCTGTGGCTACCGATGTACTGAATGGCCATTGCCATTTTCTGTTTCGCAATATCTGAATACCTTTTCTGGCGTTCCAACTCCTCAGCCTCGCTTACCTTACCATATTGCGAAGCAACCATGTTAGACTCCTCTGTTAGAGAACTCGTCATTTGCGCATAGGCAACAGCTTCGTCATTTGTTTTCGAACCACTTACCTGAAGGTTATCTACTGAATCCCTGCTTCCCTTTATGATCATTTCTCCCGGATCAACGAAAATAGAAATTGCCCTGCCTGGAAAGATCAGGGTGATTTTTTGCGATTCGGTTACTGGTGCGCGCCAGACAAATTTTCCATTAGTAATTTTCAATGAAGTGTCTTTTTTGGTAGATCCCTCATAATATTTGATCATCAGTTTCGAATTCCCTATGGCTTTGATGTCACCGCTTAAGCGCAACTGAGCAAACAAATTTGTGGTTAAGCATAAGAGCGCGGCTGTGCTAAGGGTTAAAAAACGTTTCATAAATCCCATCGCGGTTAAAGTAAAGTTGCTAGTTTTTTATTAAGCTCCTCGCCACGCAAATCTCTTCCAATGATCTTCCCTGTTGGGTCCAGCAAAAAATTGGCGGGTACGGCATTGATGTGGTAGAGTTGAGCGGCATAACTTGCCCAGCCTTTAAGATCAGACACTTGCGTCCAGTTCAGGCCGTCTTTAACAATGGCATCCATCCATTTCGCCTTCGCATTTTCGCCCCCGTCTAAGGATACGCCAAGGACCGTGAAGTTTTTTGACTTATACTTTTCATACGCTTTAACCAGGTTTGGGTTCTCCTTTCTGCAAGGTCCGCACCAGCTTGCCCAAAAATCTACCAACACATATTTACCTTTGAATGAGGATAAACTTACATCCTGATCTTTGGTGTTCTTTAATATAAAATCAGGTGCCATGTTGCCCACAGTTAGCGCTTTCGCTTTTCCAATTTTACTTAAAAAGGATTGTCCGGCAACAGAAGCCTTTAGATCAGCGTTTAAACTGTTGAATAAGGCAGTGGCTTTTTCCGGGTATTGGTTCGGGTCTATAGTGCTGCGCAGCAAGTTTAAACTCACCAGTGAGTTGGGGTGTTTCCTGATATAGCTTTCCTGCACCTGCATTCTGCTGTCTGCCAGGCGTTCAAGTAATTCTTTTAATTTTGCTTTCTCCTTACTGTTGTCGGCTAGTTTTTTATAGTCCGCATTCATTTGGGCTTCTTTGTGCTTAATTGACATTAATGAAGCGATGAGCTCCTGCTGGTCCTGATTTAAAGGTGTACCAGAAATTTTTGCCCTGATTAATGAATCAGTCGTATTTATTTCGATAATGCCGTTTTCCAGGTAAATTGCGATCTGGTCCGGGTTAGGCCTCGACTTTAAATTTTCACCATTCTGCCCCAGCAATACAAAGGCTTTCATTGGCATAGATACAGTGCCTTTAATCATAAACTTACCATCCGGCTGAACGGTAGCAGAGTCATATCTCATACGTCCCTGCTCTTGATATGCCAAATAAGCCGTAGCTGGAAGTTTAATTTTACCTATTGTTGCATTGATGGTGTACTGTTGCTGGGCTAAAACGGCAAAAGGTGCTAATGCTAACAATGTGATCAATCTTTTTTTCATGTATTTCATTTTTAATAGTATACTGTTTTAAATTCCCTTAAGCTTTATCAGTTCTTGCTCAAGTTCCGGCTGTGATGGTTTAGTCATGTTCAGACTTAATATGATGCCATTTTTATCCAATAATATATATCGGGGAATGGTATTGATGCCAAAGGCCTTTTCGAATGTTTCATCTTTTACCTTCCATTGGAGGCCACCCATCTGGTTAAGTACCGGGCCTTTCCATCGCCAAACCTGGGTGTCCAGGGATATGCTTAAAAAAGTGATTTCCTTGTCTTTCATTTTTTTTGCAAGTAAAGCGAAATGAGGATATTGAATACGACAGGGCGCACACCATGAAGCCCATACATCAATGAGCACATATTTACCTTTCAGCTCACTAAGCTTTACATTATTCCCGTGATCTCCTGTTGTATCCTGAAATATAATATCCGGGCATTTATCGCCTACTTTAAGCCTTATGGTATCCGTAACGACATTGGAGTTGCTATGTTTTTCTGATAAATATGGTTGGGCTGATATCATTTTACTGAGCAAAGTGATCATCGTTGCCAAGGCCCAAAATTTTGACGTTTTTAACATGTCTTTGAATTAAATTTCTGAAATATAAACCGTTAATTATTTGAAAAACCGGAGATAGGCCCTGCAGGAATCATTGGCTACGGGGGGAACGCCATATGCCGAACCGGTATAGGTGATGATTTTTACGCCGGTTATATACCATCCGGATTTTAATGTCGCCCTATTGATAAAGCCTACGCTAATACTGTCTTTGCTTAATAAGGCCCTGGCGGGTACAGTGACGAGATTTTTGGTAAATATTGTATTTGCTTCGGTTAAGCTTGTGCCAACAAATTTTTCTTTAGTGATCGCAGCAGCGATCTCACTTTGTGTAAGGAAGCTTGCCTGCACGCTGACATCGTTAGCAGGAAATACCTTATTCAGCGTTATTCTTAATTTCAACGAATCACGAAGGGTACCAATGTTGTTCACTTGTAAAGCACCACTTGTTAACCTTGTGAGACTAACTCCGGTGCCTACGGTGGCGCCATATATTTTCGCTTGCAGGTCGCCTTTAGTGACCAATACTTTGAAGAAGAAAAGTGAATATTTTAAATTGGCGCCTTGTTTTGAAGACAAGGTAACGGGTACAAGGTAAATGGTGCTGTCTTTTAACTGACTGCCGTCCTTCAATAACACATACAACGAATCTTTCGCCTCTACATCACCCGAAGCGAATGGAAATTTCCCTTTATGAGAAACCTCGAAAGCACCCCCGGATATAGTTGGATTTTTTTCCTGATACAGTTGATTGTATTGTGTAACCATCGACGGATCGACAACTGCGGTTATCGTATCCACAGAATTCACCGCCTCTTTTAGTCGCACGGGTACGCCAACATAATATGGCGTAAAATTATATTCCTTGCCATTTAACCTAACTACATTGCTACCTTGTACATAAGAAACCATTCCACTGTCAAATCTGGATTGTAGCCCATCGGCATCGCTCGTGTTCTTTTTGCAGGCGGCGATCCCTAAAAGCAGCAGGGTAAACAGCAACGCTCCTTTAAAACTTAACATTGAGCCAGGTATATTATAATATGTTTTGTACGACATGATCTTATTGATTAAATAATAAAATTCACCCACGTTATCTTGGGTTTTGACTGATGTTTGGATTAGCGGCTAATACGGTAGTACTGAAAGGTACCAGGTAACGCCCTGATCCTGCGGGTAAGGTTGCGAGCGTGGTGTTGCCGGCATAATTGAGACGACTAAGGTCTCTCTTTAAACTTGTTTCCTTGTTTAACCTCTTCAGATCAAATAAACGAAGCCCGCCGTGGTAAAACAATTCACGTCTCCGCTCATCCAATACATACCCTAAAATATTTGTTGCCGTATAGGTGCGCTTTTCTGCGTTAAATGTCGCAGGCGATAACCTGGTTTCCCTAAGTTTGCTGATCAGTGCGCTGGCTTCGGAAAATGACCCGTTACGGGCTAAACATTCCGCTTTAATCAACATCACTTCCGGTACACCGATGCTATTGTCAAATACCATGGTGTTACCATTCGCAGAGTTGTAATATGCAGGTTGAAATCTGCTTGGTGATACGAATTTTTTAGAATACCTTAAATCAGAAGTCGTTAAGGTGTTTGTAAGTGTTGTGCTGGGTAAAACCGTAGCGTTATTAAAAGAATAAAATGCAATATCCGTAGTTATCCGTCCCAGCAATATTTCCGGATTGCCTACCATGTCAGGTAACTGGGATAGGCTTTTATAGTCGATTGAATTATAATTTAACAAAGTACGTTCCTTCGCTAATGTAGAATCTGCATAGTTTGAGGCCGAAATATAGTCTCCTTTATATAAATAAGCCCGTGCCAACAAGGCATAAGCCGAGGATTTTCCGGGATGAATCACATCAGTTCCTTTACTGCTTAGATGCGAATTGTTTACCGCTGCTTTCAGGTCAGAAATCACCAGGTCATATACCTGTCCAACGCTAGCCCTCGGCGGCAAGGCATTGCCCTTTGCGGTGAGTACAAGCGGAACACCAGGATCGTTGAAAGCTGTTGTTGGATCGTAAGCTGCACCATAAGCATTTACCAGCTGCAGGTAGTAAAATGCCCTGTTTACAAGGGCTTGTGAAATGACAACGCTTTTATTTTCTTGCGTATTATACCCGTCTGCAGGCGCAGCATTAATCCGGTCCAGAATGATATTCATTTGCAATATCCTGGAATACGTAGAATTGTACATCTCGTCTTGATCAGAGGGGTTCCAAACGGTGTTCTGCCATAAATATGCCCGCAGATAATAATTGGAGGAGGCTGTAGTTTGTACATCCGAATACTGAAGGTCGTCACTCATCACATCCAATAGAAAAAAATGGCATTTGCTTAGTGAATCATTGTTGAGCATCTCCTGAAAATCCTTCACCGTAGTTGGGTTCACATTAGTGGAAGAGGGCGAAATATCAAGAAATTTTTTACAGCCTTGAAATGACCATAAACTATAGGCAGCCAAAAGAAAAAATAGTGCGCGTTTATACATCATATTTTAAAAATTTACACTTATGTTACATGAATAGATTTTTGCCAGTGGACTTCCAATTCTCCCGTCCTGGCTCACAGTTGCGGGATCTATATTATATTTATTCTTTGCCCAATAGGCAAGGTTTTGTACCTGAAAGGTCATTACAAAATAACTCAACCCATATTTTTTGAGAAAGTTGTTTGGTAAGCTAAAGCCTACCATTACCTCTTGCAGTCGAATATTATCTGCGGGCAATATGGTGTTACTTGAATAGCGGGTAACAAAGTCCCTGTACGGGCTAACATCAGCGATTTTTGGTACATCAGTCCGGTTCTCATCTCCTGGAACCCGCCATCTGTCGGCAATCAAACTGCTGTTTTCCCGGTCGTATCCAGGATACGGCCTGTAATACCTCATCACATACCCTAAATTAAAGGTAAGCGCTACACGCGCAAAAAATTGTTTTACCCTGATTTCCTGGATAAATCCACCGGTAAAAGGTGCTTTGGTTACTCCCTGGTTGATTAAGGCAGAAGCAACCGTAATACTGTCCAGCTGAGCGGTGACGTTTCCATTCTTATCATACATCTGAGGATCCCCGGATGAATTTAGTCCTGCCCATTTTGGCGCCCATATATTACTGATATCATAACCCTCCCTTGCTACTGTTGTATAGCTGTTTGTTGCAGTAAAGCGTGTTACAGGTACATTTTTCGCGATGTTCTTATTGTATGCACCATTTAAGGTAATAGTGTAATTGAAATTATTGGATTTGATCAGATTTGCGCTCATGAAAAGCTCTATCCCCTTATTGGTAATGCTGCTGTAGCTAACCTGGGAAGAAAGGCCTGTACTTGGATCTGTTAATACAAACAGGTTGTTATTTACACCGCCGGAATTTTGATTATAATACCGCACATCCGCATTGTATCTACTGTCAATCAAACCAATTTTGCCATGAACTTCAAACATCTTATTGGCCGCAGGTAAAAGGCCAAAGTTGCTGTTTGTGGCCTGGCTAAAAGATCCGCCTGTTGCAATATTGGTTGATGTCATCAGCGAAAATCCCTGATACGGGCTGATGTCCTGTAAGAGCGCGTTAACTTCAAGATCGGTTATCGTGTTAGATTTAAAGTAACTTTCCCTAACAATGTTATAGTAAAAGCCACCATTGTATTGTGCTTTTCCTTCTGGTGATTTTCCATAGTTAAAGTGAAGATTAAGCAGCTTCTTTCTCAGAAACATATCTATTCCACCACTGAGGAAATTTAATTCTTTAGTCGTATTGCTTTTCGCATTGTACGTGTTGTTTGTTTCCAGGTTTCCTGTATTGGTTTGCGTATTGTAAGCCCCGTTTACAACAAAAGTACTATCGGCAAAAGCAAGCGATAATTTTTGATAGAGCAACTTAGAGCTTTGGCCTTGCTGCTGGGTGGGGGTGGCTCCATTTACCCAAATGGTATAGTTTTTAAAATAGGGCTGCAAATACCTGCTGTTACTATATTGAGTAGGCAAATCCGGCATTTTAATGTTGGTGGTTCCAACAGATAATAAAACATCCTTTAAAACGCTGTTCCAATTTTTAACCACTCGTCCTGTCACATCGCCACTATAAGAAGTTTGCGTTGAGTACGTCGCTGCCTGTCCGTAAAGCGGGTTTAATACGTTGATATAGGTTCCCACCGCTTTTATTCTATCCGAAAATCCATATATAAGGGATGCATTCCCATTTAGGTTACGGTTTCTGGTGGTGTCGCCTGACAGGCGATGTGTCAATATACTCGGGTAAGCACTAGAGGTGGCCCCTGCAAACAAAGAATAAAAGTTGGTTATAGCTGCATCAGTTGAAGGAAACGTTGGTAAATAAACGGGTGTACTGGTTTTTGTTGATGAATTATAACCATATAATGCAGCATTGGCCGGACTACTGCTAAGGGTACTTGCAGCACCCACACCTAAGGTAGCGCTAATGTTATGTTTACCAATTACCCGGGAGTAGGTGAGGGCGGATCTTAAGTTTAGGTCTTCAGAAACCCGGTTGCTCTCCTGCAGTATGTCACCGTATGGAAGATAAAAGTTAACACCCTTACTGCTTAACTGTCCATATTTATCTACCAGTTGTCTTGAATAGCTTGATTCGGCACCATAGAGTGTCTGGTTATTTGTATTTCTACCGGTATACAAAAAAGAGGTAACCCATGACAGGCCAGGTAGCAACTGCCAATTCATGTTTAAGTTGGAACGCTTGATTGTTTCCTTAGATGAATTTTTATTGACTCTGGCGTCTTGAAGCAAATTTACTCCATAATTCTTATAGCCAAGTCCTACAATCTTATTGTTTGCATCTTGCGAGAGTAAAGTGTAATCATAAGCATAACTTCCCTGGTCATCCAAAAGCATCTGATAAGGGTCCAATCCCAGGTTTGCAGGAGAAAAAGAATTCCCGGCAGTGTTTTTTGCATCTGAAAAATTGACAAGCCACCGGATATGAAGTTTGTCTTTTAAAAGACTAAAATTATTGTTCAGGTTGAAAGTGTACTCATTTTTCTTACTTCCCAGGCCATTGTCATGTCCGGTGATGTAATTACCTATAGCCGTAAACTTATACGCTTTTGTACCCCCGCTAACGGTTAGGGTGTGGTTTTGATTAAAGGAACTTTGCTGAAGCATGTTAACCTGGTCTTCGTTATCCAGCCTCCCCAGAGAATCCCATCGCGATTGAAACTGCGTCTCGGTAATCTGTTTTAATTTTCTTTTACTAAGCAGCTGCCTTGCAGGAGATAATCCAAATGGAGTACCATCATTATTTAGAAGTAAAGCCGGATCGTTAAGGTATTCTAAATAAGTAGCTGTATTGGCCAGGTTTAATTTTTGCCTGTTATATTTGGGTGCCGGCGAGTAATATAAATTAGTTGAATAATTGATCTGCAATTGTCCTGCCCTTGCCATTTTTGACTTGATCAGGATAGCGCCCCCAGCAGCTCTAGAGCCCCATTTAATTAATTCTTTAGGATCCTTAATAACTTCAATAGACTCTACGTTAGTCATCGGGTAATTGGCCGGAAACCCATCTTGCGGAAAACCATCGATTACTACGAGCATATTAGAGGCATTGCTTGCAAAATTGCTTGCCCCTCTGATCTCGGGGACTAAAGTATTCGTTACCGTTGTGATTGTATTGATATGGTAAATAAGGCTGATCTCGGCAGGAACATTGGTCCCCTTCAATAGCAGGTCAATAATCTGCTGTCCTTTTGTTTTACCGACAGCGGCCAGGAAATCTTCGACAGAATAACGCGTGAATCGCCTGGACTCCTGTCCACCTACAGTATGGGAATAGGCGTCAATACTAGTTACTGTTTTAGTACTTGTGTTTACAATTTGCAAACTCAATCCAGGAATAGTACCCTGCAGTACCTGTGCAAGGTTCATATAACTCCGGTTTTCCATGTTAATAAATCTTGTAGGATTAGCTTTAGCCTCATTCATCCGGTGGATTTGTACTTCCGATAAATCAATACTTTCCAAATCACCTTTCTTTAAATTAATTTCTATTGATGTCGTGTCAGAATAGCTGATACTCTGCTTGGCAAAACCGGGAGCTGATACTACAAGAGTACCGGAAGCACCAGCCACGATCCTAAACTCACCCCTGGCATTCGAAAGCGTTTTAAAACCAAGATTGAGCTCTTTGATCATTACGTCTTTTAAAGGCAGTTGATTTTCGTCCATTACGATGCCTTTGAGATGTAGTGCCGGCTTTTTTCCGGGATCTGCTTTGGAGGCAATATTTTCCGTTTTTTTCTGTTTCACCAATATCGTCTGGGCTATAATGGTGTAGGTTAGCGGTAAACCTTTAAAAGCCTGGCTGAGTGCCTCCTCAACAGTGCCATTATTTATATCAACGGTTACTTTGGGTATACTCTTGATGTCCTGGCTGTCGTATAGAAAGGTGAATTTAGATTGTAACTCAATTGATTTAAAGATGGTTTGAATATCTACATTTTTTTCATGAATGGTAATTTGACTATAACTTTTGGTATTGACCAATAAAAATAATATAGTACTTAAGAGTGCTGTTAAACTAATCCGCATAGTAGATCCGCTTTTTAGGTAACAGGTTATTAGTAGACATTATGGGGAAATTGCAAAGCAAACTTATTTTTTTAATCAGCAGCAATACCTGCTGCAAGGGCTTATATAAACCATTTAAATACATACTTTTGTAGGGTTTGGGTTAAACGTTGATATTCAATTGCTAATTTTTTTGATGGTTAACCTTAATCATGATTGAACCGGGGAGTGCGTCAACACTTTCCGGTTTTTATGTTAACCGACTTAGATGCTAGATGTGGTGTAGATCTTTCTTCATTTTGTGTGGTTTAGGTGAGTAGTTAGGTTGGTTAGTTAATTGTTGTTCTATTATTAGTTTTTTACAATAATTGTTCGTCCTTCAATGCTGAAATGCACATTAAAAAAAGCAAGCATTTGTAAAAATTCGGATGCATTGACATTACGTTTGATTTTTCCGGAAAATTTCCTTTCTGGTATTTTCCCCTGGTATACAACATCCACATCATACCACCTGGATGCCTGGCGCATGATCGTTTCTAAACTGACGTCATTAACCTGAAACAGACCATTTTTCCAGGCTACAGCCTGTTCCAGATCTGCTTTTCTTACCAGGATTGGCCCGGATGATTTATTGATAGCTAGTTGGCCCGGTTTAAGAAGTGCCGTAAATCCGGTGTTCAGTTGAAGTATCTTAACAGCCCCCTCCAGTAATGTTGTTTTAATGTCCGGTTCATCATCATAACTGTTGATGTTGAAATGGGTGCCCAATACTTCAACAAGTTGATTTCCAGATTGAATTATAAAAGGTTTTGCTTTATTTTTAGCTATTTCAAAATAAACTTCTCCGGTAATTTTTACTTTTCGTTCCTTACCGGTGAACGTGGCAGGAAAACTGATAGAAGAAGCTGAATTTAACCACACTTTACTTCCGTCAGACAAAATAACATGATACTGACCGCCCCTTGGCGTTTTAATGTTATTAATAGTTGACCTTATACCTGATGCTGTGTTTGAACCAACGGCAGCATGGTAGCTGATTTCACCATCACGGGACTTATTCACTTCAATGTTATCTTCACTTGCTAATTTCCCGTTATGGGCATCATCCAGATTTATGGTTGAGCCATCGCTAAGGGTTAGGGTGGCTTTGTTGCTACCTGGCCTAAAATCCGCTTTTACGTTTTGCGTATCAGCGGTGTGCTTGTGTGTAAAAAGATAACCGCCAATGGTCATCAATATCAATAGAGAGGCAGCGACTGAATATTTAAACCATCTATTTTTACAATGGATTTTGTTCATCACTTTTTTCCGCTCTGTACCATCGATGCCAGACAGAATGTTCTGCAACATTTTGTCTCGCTGATCTTCAATAAACGGACTTTGCTGTGGCGTATAACTTATATAAAGATCTTCTACCAATGCGCTTAATTCTTTATCAGAATCAGTTTCACTAATTAAAAGCATTAGCTCATTCCGTTCTTCGGCAGTATCCGTTCTATCAAAATATTTTTGAAATAAATCAGCTATACGGTTTTTTTGAGTCATAATCTTCAGTAAAGCATTTTTTAATTAATGCTATTTTAATACTAAAGACACATGCTCTTAAAAAAAGGGGTAACTGAATTTATTTTTTTTAAAAAAATAATGGAGTAACTAATATTGATATAATAACTATATCGCTTTGAGAAGATACCTCGCTTTTAATGAAACGCAAGGCCAACTTAATATGCTTTTTAACTGTTTCTGGAGATATGTTTAAGATTTTAGCGATTTCTTCGTGTTTTAACCTTTGTTCCCGGCTCAGTTTGTAAACTTTCTTTTGCTGAGGAGGTAGTTTTTCTACTGCTGTATCTAAAAGTTGGCGGTATTGTTCATTTACACTAGAATCATCAGGTAGATCATCTTCATCCGACTGCTTTAACCATTCCAATTGCCTAACTTTGTTATTAGCCTCTTTTCTTAAATGATTTAAGGTCTGGTTTCTGGAAAGAATAAACAAGTAGTAACAGAAATTATCTAATTCATTAAGCGTTTCTCTTTTAAGCCACACTTTTATAAAAACATCCTGAACAATCTCTTCAGTAACTTCGATTGAGTCAGTAAGTTTATAAATATATTCTCCAAGTTGTTTATAATAGGCATCAAAAAGTTCAGTAAATGCACGCTGATTCCCTTTCGCAACTAATGCAAGTAAATTAGCTTCATTTTTTACAGGTTTCAGAGCCATTTTTTTGAATAATTTTTAAAGTTATGTAAAATTTTGGCTAACTTCTTTACTTGTCTGCCAATTGGAGCATGAAAGATAGTTCATGTACCTAAAGAATTTATAGATTTAAACAAAATAGCTTCTAAAAACTGACAGATAACAATTTACCGTTATAAAATAGGTCTGTATACAAAAATAAACCTTGATCTTTAGAAAAATTAGCTTGTATCAGCATGTTCAATAAGATAAATATGATACTCACTGCGTGGCTAGTTTAATGGCCTCATCAAGGATTTCATCTTTATCCTTCTGTATTCCTAAAATGGTATTCTTTACCATCAGGTATTACATCGTTTAAATGATGTTTACTTCTGTCAGGTTTTTTAACCAGCATACCTTAATAAAAAAAATGATATCCGCCTGGCATGGAAACTAAATTTATATTTCCATTAGTACCTGAGGTTGGCTGCACTACTAACTTGAGTTCGATAATTAATTGGAAGAAAAATATGTAATCAAAGCGATATTTTTTATATTTAAGTATCTAAAATTCAATTTTTTTAACAAAAAAAACGATGATAAATGTGATTTTAAAAAAGGCAAGGAATTATGCTCTTAAATAGTTCAGGAACCTGCAAATAAATTACATATCTGGAATGGTGTCTGAGTGTGAAAAGACTGTTGAGCAATTATTGGCGGAACTAGGACCAAAAAAAAGCAGTACCGTTCTCAGCTTGGTACAAAAAAATAAATGATAACAATGAATTAAGCTAGTAATGATGTATAAAGTTACACAAAAAATAATCTTTTGTAAACTGGAGAAGAACCACTTTCACTGAAATACACAGTCTTTATCTGAAAACGTTATGAACGAGTTACATATCCCGGTGTGTATTTCGGTGAAACTGGCCACCAATTGATTACCAGATGATGCATATCTAAGCTCCTCCCTCTAAACAAATATACATTTCGGTTCCAAATCCATTTCCCTCAGGATTTTTCGCTTTAATCCATCCTACTGCTGAATTATCTTCAATTCATATCTTCCTAAAGATCAAAATCCATCCGCAGGTACCGTAACGCATAAAAAACACACCATAATTCCTCCAAATAGCTAAACGACCATTGCTACCCCGAATGGCAGATGTGCTCCCAGGCGCCTTTATTTATGTAGAAAAATTGAAAGATTATTCCTGAAAGCCAGTCTCGAAAAAAAACTGATCGAAAGAGCAGAACGGCCCGTTTGCCCCGAAACAGGTGGTTATTTTAAAGAGAAATAGAGTGACAGCTTAAATGCGGAACGGACGGCCATTTTTGCCGAAATACCCACATAATCACGGCTGTAGTGTTAGCTAACTTATATTCAATCAAATTATCACCCCTCCCAATTCTCATGTATTTTCTTAAGAACATTTAAAACAACGTTGTGAACCAAAACTTCCCTTACTTATATCAGAACTTCTCAATATTCAATATTTACTTCTCATCCATCTTCAGCAATGAGTTATAAATCTACTTTAAATCCTTTGTTTTGCAGGTATAACCATAGTACAGCTTTATTCTCGCTATTGCCATATCTATTTAAATTAACAATTCATTAACCTTGCACGCTTTAGGGCCGATGCGATTACCTGGTGCATATCGTAATACTTGTATTCTGCTAGGCGTCCTCCAAAAAATACATTTTCCTCACATTCGGCTAGTGCCCGATATTTTTTAAATTTTATTGTGTTCACGACATCATTAATGGGATAAAAAGCTTCCATGCCCTGTTGCCATTCTTCGGGAAATTCTCTAGTGATTACAGTTCCCGGCTGTTTTCCAAATTCAAAATGTTTATGCTCTATAATTCGAGTAAATGGAACTTCCCTTTCGGTAAAATTTACAACAGCTACACCCTGATAATTTGGAATGTCTCTATACTCGTGTTCAAATCTTAAGCTTCTGTATTCTAAACAACCATACCTATAGCTAAAATATTCATCGAGTTTACCCGTATAAATAAGTTTAGTACCTAATTCTGACAAACATGCTCTACTACTAATGAAGTCTACATTCGTCCTAACCTCTATCCCTTTTAGTAAACCACTTATTAAAACATTATATCCACCAACTGGTATGCCCTGATATTTATCGTTGAAATAATTATTATCAAAAGAGAACCTGACTGGAAGCCTTTTAATTATAGAAGGAGGAAGGTCTACTGCATCTCTTCCCCATTGTTTCTCTGTATAACCTTTTATAAGCTTATTGTATATATCGACTCCTACCATCTTAAGCGCTTGATCGGCTAGATTTTTCGGCTTCCCCAGGTTATTTATCATGCTGATCTGACTCTTTATATGATCTTCTGCCGCCTTAGGTGTTTGAGTTTTCCAAAGCTGATAAAATGTATTCATATTAAAAGGCAGGTTATACAATTCCCCTTTATAGTTGGCCATTGGAGAATAGATAAAATTATTAAAAGTACAATATCTATTCACGTAATCCCATATCTGTTTATCATTTGTATGAAAGATATGAGGTCCATATTTATGTACATTAATTCCCTCGATATTCTCACAAAACAGATTACCACCAATGTGATGTCTTTTCTCAAGAACCAGACATTTTTTTCCAAGATCGGTCATTTCTCTGGCAATAACTGCTCCAAAGAGCCCTGATCCGATGATCAAAAAATCATAAGGTGCTTTCATTAATTATTAGGGTTAGAAAATTTCACAGGGTGGTAGATTAGGGGTTCCGTCATTTCTCCTTCTGTTATAAAAGGACGGTACCTCATACTCCCTCTCAGCATACCTCCATAATTGTCAGGTTGTGAAGCTGTGTAAAAAAAGTTTTTGCATCCTGGCAATACATATTTACCTTCTCCGCCGAATTCTGAAATGCTAAAGCCAGCTGACTTCAATAATGTTGGCAATAAAACTTCGAAGTGCCCCGACCAGCCTTCACTATGGCACTGATCTATGTATGCCAAGGCTGACCTCGATATTCGAAATATTGGGTTAAATGACCTAATATATTCCTTTTCAATCCCACTCTGTTCATTCTTTAAGCTACTCCACCAATACCAATCAGGTTCATCTTCATAATCTCTGATGTGACTACTCAAAAAATCATCATCAATCCCATTATTCAAAAAATAAGAAAAGAAAACATCCCATCCTCCTAAAAACCTAACATCATCTTCAACATACCAATAGAAATCATATTCTGGAAAATCCCTGAAAAATTTGATCAATGGAAAGTGGTTACTTCCATCCAATTCTGCATGCCGCATGGTTTGATATCCCAACCCCTCGTATATTTCATCTGAAAATACATAAGGGGCAATATTCAGAAGTTCACTATCCAATGGTTTGTCTTGGCCCTTATGATACAACATCGTAATATCTGAAAGTCCCGTAATCTGCGTTTTAAGGCGATTGTATTCACCCAATATTCTAATATCATTTTTGTTAGTTAAAAAGGCAACAACTTGGTTCACTACCGTGGCACCTGACTTGATTTCGGAATCAGAAACATCTTCAGCGCCGGATCTGACTGTGTTTTTATCTAGAAAACTCAATATCGAGTCTGAAATACCAGGTTTGAATTTTCTTGCAAATAAGTGTTTACTTCTTTTAATGATAGCTTCATCTTTACAAGTTAATATTCTTGGGTGATTGAATGGATAATCCCATTTTATGAGCCTAAGGCTGTTGTTTACCAGATTATCTACAATAAATGGCTCCTCACAGGCAAACAATAGTGTCTGAAAAAAACTTTCATCAGGAATTGTGACTAGTTTAAAATAGGAGATAAATTCAGGATTAAATGCTAAAAACGACAAAACAAACTCCATAACCTCATAGGGAAATGACCACCACTGTGACCCTCCATATAACTTCATGTTTTCCTGAATAATCTCGAAATTTGGAAAGCGGCTTTTACCACCATTATTCCATTTTGAATGAGGAATTGTAAAATAGTCTATAAATATCTTCTTTGGATTGGCCTCCAAAAACCTTTCAATATGCCTTACGGACTTTAAAGGATAATCACTTCCACTCAACAATACTACCCGACTGGTCTCCGGTGAATTTTTCTGGATAAATTTCATTCCTGAAAGCGTCGCATCTACTAACCCAAAACTTCCCCACTGCGACTCCTCTCTATTTTGTAGAAAGAAAACCTGAGCATCATTTTCAAAGTAAGAAGCAAAACCATCAATTGCTATTCGTGCATCAATATGTACTACAAAATTGCAATTATCGCTTCTTAAAGCCTTAATAAGTCGCGACAATTGTTTTGGGTTTTCATGGGCTAATATAAGATAACTAATTAATATCATAAGTATTCTAGATCAATTAACATTTAGTGAAATTCCTGAGTAATAATCTCATTCGCCTTTATTTCTCTTTTTATTATTAGCCTGTGTTCAGAATTTTTATTTTCAAATCCTGTACAAATGTCTTCGTAGGAACTTTTTTGATCATCTTCATTTATCCAAAGCTTAATATCCCAATTTTCTATATCTGCTAAGAAAAACGTTTGCCGTTGGACGCTCATGTCTGATGGATTATAGGGCAGCCTATTGCTTATATCTCCAAAATTCATGCATTGGCATCCTATAACTATTATCAATTGTTAAATCTACAAAATCCAAATTGAAAAATAGTTAGTCTGCTGAAAAATCAAATTGGTAATCACCGAGTAATTACGAGTTTGGAAATACCAGGTTTAAGGAAATATGAAAAAGTGATAAAATATGTGTATCAGAAGCTACTTTTGTAAGCTGAAAATTTAGCGGGCTGTACTCGGAATGCCAATATTAAAACTTCACCTCAACTGCCCGCTGGATTGCCAACCTTCAATCAAGGCCAGCGTAGCGCTGCGCTTTTTTTCCCAAGTTATTCATACAGGCAAAGCTAAATCCAGAAAATTAGCAAGTCAGGATGTACTTGGTAGGTTGGTTACTGAAAGACCGCACTATCAATTTGTTCTGGTTGATATTCCTGACTAAAGTATCGATCTAATGTTTTATAAAAGAACGGTATAAATTCAAATCATTATTTTATAAAATTATATTATTTAGATTTTTTTAAATTCATCGGAAAACTGTACGTTTCGATTTATAGTGCATATTTTTAGTATTATTCAAGTAAAGAAATAATATGAGTTTAGTAATGGAGCAGGCTGAAGAATACGGTCTACGTGGTTTATCCAGTGTGCCTGAAAAAAAGGTTTGTGCATTCAGATATTGAAGATTATGCAATATTGCTTTTCATTAAACGTAATGGAGAAGAGAATAAATGTGATTATTGTGAGAAGCATAAGAATGTAATAGGTCTGGACCCTTTAATGATTTTCCTAACGGATACACTTACACACTTTTTTACTGATCAGCAAATTTTATGCAATATGTTTAATCTGAGGAGGCTATTTGGGTGGGTTTGATGGGCCTTGGAAAATACTCGAAATATGGGATTATCTGTAGAAAATGATACTTTACAGCAGGATATATAATAGTTTTGATCACTCAAGTGCATGGGTAGTGAAGAAGTTTCTGAATCCAATTAGAACTACGAAGGCTGGTTTCATTTAATACGTTGTAAAGTATTAATATCTTTTTCTATTATGACATTCCCCTATGTTTAATTCTGCCTAGACAGTCTAGTGGCCTCGTCAAGGATTTCATCTTTACCCTTCTGTAATCCTAGAATGGTATTCTTTACCATTACATCAGGTATTAAACCATTTAAATGATGTTTGCTTCCGCACGGGCACTAAAAAGTACCAATTAAGATTAGATTAGAAAAAGGAGTAGAAACAGTTCAACTTTTGTTTTCTGATTCGTATTTACCATGCCATATCATTTATAATTTCATTAACTATATCAACTAATTTAGTCAAAGGAGCTATAATTTGGTTCGAGAATTTCCCCTTAGGGTAGGAAGATTTTTAATTCCATAATAGGAAGTTTCCTACTCCATTTTGTCTTTTCGATAGCCAAATAATATTAAGTTTTACAGGAAAAACTGTTGAATTTAACGTATGACTTTTACAAATATTTAACAAAGAAAATCCCGCGATTTAGGGCTTCCGGTATCCGTAAACGCAATTTTTTTAAAGTTAAAATGGCAACAGTTGATGCAAAAATCTACGTTTACCATTACAAAAATGATGGTAAGTGCAATGTAAAGATCAGAATTTACCACAAAAATCAGCAGAGGTTCATCGAAACGACACACTATCTATGCGACAAACAGTTAAAAATGCATCCTGAAAACAAGCGGGAGTTCTTAATCAAAGATCAGTTTGTTAAAACACTGGTCAATTCCGAATTGGATAGCTATAGATTGGCCATTAGCAACCTTGGTCCAAAGGAAAATTCTTTGATACAACACATTTCCCAATAATACCCCAAGCTATCCATTCAGGGGTACAGGCTGTTATTTGATTTTAGGAAAGGTTGTTGATGAATTTGGGTTTCCAAGCCTGGAGGTAAGCAAATTTGCTAAACTTGAAATAGCGAAAAATCCAGTAATGGATTAACAGTTAGCTGGCTGGAACAACCTAACTAATTGAAGGGCTTAACATTTGAAGTAACTTAGAAAGTTTGGCGCTAGCGCCAAACTTTCTAAGTTTTACCGGACAACAGTGATTAAATATTAATCGAACTCAGATTATGACTTCTTATATGGTAGTTTATACCTATCATCTTTAATGTTTAAATAAGTATGCCAACGCCAGAAAGCGATAGGATTCTTCCAGAAAGTTCTATATAAAACAGTATCTGCTTCCTGAACTTTGTTGCTTTTCACATACTCTTTAAATGATTCTTTTATCCCTGTTATATTGTTTCCACTTCTATCGGGCAAGACGAAATTTCCTGAATCATTACTATATCTATAATGCTTTTCATCTAAAGCGTAGTCGAATATATAGCTCAATGGCGGAATATTGCTTAGAATAATTGTTATACCGGTCAATATTATTAAAACATATTTCTTTTTCATGCATGTCTTTTCCTCAAATTTTGACTATCGTGAGAGATAATTGGCACGGCATTTCAACTATTGTTATTAATTCTATTGACTATTATTAAAATAATCCATACAATTAAATATGGAACTAAAATAAAAGCAAATATTGTCAGGTACCAGGAAGCTAATATGCCAAATAATAAAGGTATGTATATGATAAGCTTTCTGTTCTTCAGCTTATTATGAATAAACGGCAGTAAAAGCAGTGCTATATTTGTTGTGAATTGTAGTATCCAATGTATAAACATTAGCCAAGCCAATTGATGACGGATTATATCAAAATAAAACATTTTTGGAGCGGTGAAAAATGTGTATTGATACAAAAAGCTATATTCCCCATTTATCCTTATCCCTGTAAATAAACTAATTAACCCAAGAATAACGAGTAACGAAGTAATCTTTCTATCTTTCATATGAAAACCACTTAATTGCAACTATTTTGTCATTTATTGCGGTAGTTAAATATCCCAAGTATAGGCCGATTGAATCATTTGACTTGTTTATCTTTATTTGATTCTACTTTTTTTACTATTATTAGAATGACCCATATAGTCATAAATGGAATCAATATGAAAGAGAATAGACTTAGATGAATAGATGCTAAAACTGCAAATAATAGCGGTATGTATATGATAACGTTTCTATTCTTCATTTTGTCGTAAATAAATGGTAAAATAAGAAGAGCTAAATTCGTCGAAAATAATAAGACCCAGTGTATGATCCTCGGCCATCCCATTTTATTATAAAGCATGTCGTAATAGAACATTACTGGTGCTCCACGAAATGTGTATTGGTATAGAAACCCATATTCACCATTTATTCTAATACCCGTAAATAAGCTAAGCAGTGCTAAAATTATGAGTAATACAGTGATCTTATTATTTTTCATATAAATTCCTTTAGTTACATGGACCTTTTCCAATTGTCCCAACACTTGATATCGTATCTGCACCAGGTAACGATCTTAAGGTTTGTCCAAAATTTCCCGGTGTGTTCTTAAATAGTCCGGATGTAGAATTGGTAAACGTAGCACCTGCTGCATTCATCCAACTAATTGCTGCATCAGTGCAATTATATTCATCCCCAAGAACATTGGTTAGTACATAATTCTTCGTTGCGAAATCTCCTTCAACTTTTGCTAGACCGTTATTAAACTGTTGTTGTGTAACATCAATAGTATAGCTTACATCAAATGCGTGCGAACTATTGTTTACCATAGTACCTTTATTGGCTAGGATGCTTTCAGATGGATAAAATCCCAGTGTCTGTTTAACACTAGTACCATCTAAGTTATTTTTTTCAAAAGTCACGAAGGTATGTCCGACATCAAAATTATCTCCATTTATAGTCGAGAATATAATTCCTGTAGGTACATTGTAGGGATTATTTGTAACAACCCCACCAGTTGGAAGAATTATGTTGTACCAATCACCTTGACCCTTTACAGGTTGATCAACAAAAATTGTCATTTTATAAGTTGCGGGTTTACCGTCTGCAAAGCATTTGGTGTATTTTTTAATGTCTTGAATTTTAGGTATATTATTCGCTACAGGTACCGCTTCCGGTAGCTCTTCTGCAGTGATCGTAGGTGTACCTGGAGTGCCTCCACCACCACCGCTACTGCCCCCACATGTCGAATAAAGCACGTCAATATAATAATAACCAACCCAGGACTGTTGCAAATTCCAAAATGATCCGGTAGTATACGCTGCATAATCAAGTGCTACGTGAATCATATTTCCTAGTTGATCATTATCTGTTATATTGTAAAAAACCATGTCGTTTTGGTGTCCATACAGTGGCATTTCATAATCTAAATTCAAATTGTTTTTCATATATCCAAACACGAGAGTTCTGAAATAATTAGCGATTTCAACACTTTTATTTTGCACAGAATATTCATCCCCCCGATATCCAGAAAATTGATAATAAAAGTCAAAAGTTATTGCAGTTTCACAGGTTCTGATATATTGTGTTATTGACGAGCCGGCTCTATCTTTTGTTGTAAGCGACATCTTTTGATTTTTTACCGATGCTATATTCTTTTGCTTCAACTCTTTTTGGATTGTCTTTTCCCGATTAATCACGGTTTGAGGTATGGTCAGACCCATTGTCGAGAAATTGTAAAGTATGGTTTGCAACCTACGCGTTTCTGAAGAGCTGCCAGCCGTAGCAGATGTGGTAATATAAGTTCTCACAGTAGCCTGAAAAATATTTTTTTCGGTGCCAAAGGATAATTCTAAGGCTTTGTTGCAAGGTTGGTTGTCATTTAGAATCGGTACATAGTAATTGATACTGCGTTTGGCATCAGATGAAATCCTAAGTACAATTTTCTCCCAATCCAATTTTTAATTTGGCTTTAACGAAGCCTCATCGGGATGGTCTTTGGTGTAACTGACCCATTGTGTATAGAGTTCCTTAACAAAAGGGGAGGTTGACTGATCGGGTGGCGGAACATCAACAAGACGCGTCTCTTTTTTGCACGAAATGGCAATGACTGCGATAAGCAATAAATAATAACGATAAAATCGCTGGATGGAGGTTAAGGTCTGCGTCATTTTAAATGTCTAATAGTGGTCAATTTGGTGATTTTAATAAAAGTAAGTTTGCTTTAAGAAAGCACCTTCTCACTATATTAAGTTATACTCCAAAAATATGAGATCACTCTTTGAGATTTTTTGACAAAAGTCACAAAATGAAACGCTTACTTTTTCTTATTCGACTTAAAGTTTCTCTGCTTATACCCAAATAGGAAGAGATATGACTCAGAGAAATTCGGTTCAAAAGTTGGGGTTGGTTTTGAATCAACTGTTCATAACGTTGTTTAGCGGAAAACATACGCAGCGAATTTGCCTGCGCTTCATTACGTATATAGTATAATTCCGTAAGCCTTCTTCCAATAATATTAAATTCAACGAAACGCTCATAAAGCCAATCTAGCTTATCCTTCCTGAGAACAATAAAAACACTGTCCTCCAATGTCTCAATATATTCAAAACTAGGCTGGGAAGTAAAAAAGCTGTATACTGAGATAACAAGTTCATTTTCAAACAAAAACCACGTATTTGTTTCAATGCCCTCTTTGTTTAAGTAAAACACCCTAACAGCACCACTCACAATGAAATAAATACGTTCACTTTTTTCTCCTTCACTTAACACCTTTTGGTTCTTATCCAAACTCATGATCTTACTCTGCTCAACAATAGCTTCTTTCAATGTGGTGGATAGCTCGCCCAATTTTGAGAATACCCCAAACAATTGGGCATAAGGTGTTAATTTTTGCATTAGAAAGATTTTCAGACAATTTAGAACTTGTAAAAGTTATTTAATAATCTCAGTATTAAACTAAAATTTAGTTACCTATAAATCCGCAACTAACAATACGCAGGCCATACAGCGCAATACCTACCTTAATTATTTAATTAAGTTAAATATTTCAAAATGTAATAGCGCTATTAGCAAAAACCCAAAAAGAGGAAATACCATTTCAAGGCATTTCTCTTTTTGGATTTAACTGTAACAGATTACTTATGGAAAACGCTATTTTAAGGCTTTATAAGTTTATACAAAGATTCCACCGGCACGGTATTCTTCAATACCATCTGCAATCCCGGATTCATCTCACTATGTATTAATGGATGTGTATTAGAAACAGTAGCGACAACATCACCATATTCATTCATCACCGGACCTCCGCTTGATCCTGTTGCATAATCTGCTGAAATCACGACCATTTCGCGAAAGAATTTGTTATTTGGTTCTCCCGCTTCCTCCAGGTACTTGTCCATCACGTTACCCTGTGAAAAGAAATAATGCATCCCTTTTGGATGTCCCAATACGAAGACCTTTTCGCCCACTTTTGCACCTTCTGCAAGCGGTAAAGCTGGTAACAGATCACCATTAGTCTCCAGTTGGAGTACGGCCAAATCATTTTCTTTTGAGGATGTCAATACCGATTTTACGGCATAGGTGCATCCATTGGCCATACGAACAACGAAACCTAAAGGTTTATTTCCGTCCGTCATATTCGCATACTGGGCGACTACATGGTAATTTGTTACCATTATCCCTTTGGGATCAATAATGTAACCTGAAGATTCGCTGATGTGTGCATTAGAACACCTGGGACATAAATAAACGCAACCTGTAATTACAGTAGCGGCTTTTGCACGCTCGTAGATCGCATTGGCTGTTAAAACTTTTTTTGAAGGTTTAACGATTCCAACAGCAGCTGATTGAGGTGGATTAACCAGCACCTGCTTTGCTTCCTGCAAAGTCATCGTCTTTACTTTCAAAAGCAAAGAATCTACAGATTTCTGATAATCGGCTGCTATCTTGGCATCGTTGGTAAATCCTTGCGCCATTGTAAGAGTAGAAATTAAAATAAAACTCAATAGCATTATAATGACCTTTTTACAGGCCAACTTCTCTGAAAATATACTCATCTTAATCCTATTAATTAGTAAGACCAATCATGCTACGATAACCTTTAGCTTCTTTCTCTAAACTCTCCACCCTGGTTTTAAAATAGTCTTTAATGGCTGCTTTCTGTGCATCATTTGCTTTAGCCATCTGCCCCATTAAAATTCCGTCCAGTATTCCCTTGTAAACATCTGTCGGAGGCATTATCCAGATATAACGCTTATAATAGCTGATCAGACCATCGATATCTTTGTTAGTTACGTAAAGCGCAATCTTACAAATGTGTGTTTCTGCCTGATCTGGTCGTAACTTTAGCAAACCAATAATATAAGCAACCTCTTCAACCTCCTTAGAGGTGTAAAATATGTTGTAACGTGCTGCGCTACCTGCGGCAATGCAATACATGTCTTTTCGCACTTTGTCGAAAATAATGCGGTTGATAACATCAGTACCCATCGCCTGATCCATATCGCCCTTATACATCAAAAGCTTATGAAAAAAAGGACTGCCAAACTTCACGGTACCTAATGCCAGTTGAAGATAATCAGGGCTAAATCTTTCATAATCTAAAAGGTGGTCAAATACATCTTCCAAAACTGGTGAAGGATCCTGAGAGTTTTGGTACAGTGCAAGGGCGTAAGGCATTCCAGTCTGCATGCCTTTCTGTGCTTCATAAGCTGCTTTGAGGCCTTTCAGAGAATTCTTCGGATCTAAGGCAGCCTTTACTTTTTCCACAAATTCATCGGCAGTCGACTTTCCAACTACTCTATTGATTTCCTGCCCCTGAGCATTCAGAATTAAAAAAGTAGGGTATGCGGTTACATTGTATTTTTTCCCGATTTCTTTGCCTTCACCTTTCTCCATATCGATTTTTATCGAAACGAATTTTGGATTGATATAATCGCCCGCAACCTTTTTTGGAAACTCCTGTTGCGCCATCTCAATACAAGGTATACACCAGGTTGTGTAGCAATCAATTAAAATAAGCTTTTGTTTTGCAGGGTCATTTGCTTTTGACATGGCTTCGCTGAGTGTTAAGTGCTCAAAATTGATGCCTTGTGCGAGCACTTTTTGTAAAGGAAGCAAAGCGAATACAAGCAAGAAAGCTGCGATTAATTTATTCATCTTAAAGAGTTTATGCATTATAATTTTGAATTGATCAATTCTGTAAGTTTTGGATCAGACGGTCTAGGCGCGTCGATAGCTACTGTTTTGCCGTTTTTATCAAATAACATGTAACGAGGCACGGTTTCCAATTCATAGTCTTCTGCAATCGGCCCCTTACGGTTAGAAAACAAATGCAAGCCAGACATTTTCTTACTTTCTACCATTTGTTTCCATTTTGCTTTATCAGTATCAATGGAAAGGCTGATAAATGTCACATTCTTTCCTTCAAAAGCTTTTTCCAGAGCTTCAAGGGCAGGTAGCTCGTCCAAACATGGTTTACACCAGGTTGCCCAAACATCAATAAGCACCACTTTACCAAGGTTTTCTGACAGACGGTGCATTTTTCCGTTCAGGTCGGGATATGAAAAATCTATCCAATCTCCTCCTGCAACCCTCATTTTGGCGCGGGCCTGCAATAATTTCATTTTGGCTTTCTGCTTTTCAGTAATCATAGAAGACTGATAGGTATCCAGATAACCTAAGAGATCGAAAGTTGCACCTTTTTCAGCTTGAGCTAAAGCGAAATCTGCTTTTAGCTCTTTATCAGCGATATCAGGTACAAGTAACTGGCCTCCTATACCCTGTTCGTTGTTGTATATAATGTGTTTTGCAAAGCCAAAGTACTGCATTAAGTTAAAACCTATAGGCAAGGTCCAGATTTGCTTATCAGAAAAAGTCTCATTTTTAAACCAGTTTACCAGGTACGGCGGATATTCATTTTTAGTACCTACATTTAAGCCAGTCGCAATCGGTACTAAAACATCAAACTTATAGCTGTATGGCAAGAGGTATTTAACTTGTTTATCGAAAGAAGCGTTTCCGGTATTGATGTTTTGAACAAAATCGGCAACTGGTTTTTCCAACGAATCCAACACCTTGACATAGCCTTCACTCGGTAACGCATATCCTTTTGGGGTATAACCGTACTTTCTAAGCGGCAGTATCATCTTATACCAGTCAGCAAAAACCTTATTTTCTTTACTCACTTTTCCTGAATACGTGATGGCTCCATCGCCAGCGTCAATCATCAGGTTTTCTCCTTTATGAAGGTAAAATGGATAGAGCTCTCCATACATGCCAACATATCTGATCACATCCAGATCAGAAGCACTCAGTTCAGCATTAAAAGTTTTCGTTACTTTATCGATTTTTGGTTCGGCGATTAAAGTTAAATCTGCATTTTCTGGTTTGGCGATAAGCATACTCTCAGCTAGTGCGCCATTGGGAAGAAGCTTCTTAAATTTACCTGTAATGGTAGCACTCTGTGCAAATGCCGTCAGTGACATCGTTGCCATTAAAATAGCAATAATTGATTTTTTCATTTGTTTAATTTGAATTTTTAATAGGTGGGTATGGCGTGCATTCGCCACACCCGTTAAGTAGTTTATAAAGTTGGGATGCCTAAATCTGTTAATATTTGGCGTATTAAATTATATTTTATCATGATTACCGGGTTGGTGCCATACAGCTGCTTAAATTCTGCATCTGTACGCCCAAGTATAGCTTCCAGGTACATATTTGCATCCATAGAAGGCGTTGCTGGCGTAGAATATGGATTTGTTGGCTCCGCATCAATAAAGCCTATAGCCTGCAATGATGGTCTTACACCGGCGGGCAAACCAGTTACCCTTGAGTCGAGGTAAAACGTAGCCAGATCATAGGCATCGCTCACCGTGACGAATTTCCGGGTAGCATTGGCAAATTTATCCAGTATGTCGGCGTATTTAGGCCTGAGCATGGCATTTGTAAGCATCGCCCGCAAGATCGCTCCTTTATACTGTGTTTTTGTGGCTTGATTCATCGTAGGAATGTCCGCAATCTGACTGATCACTACGGTATTTAACCCCTTAAAAGCATATTTAAAACCATTGGTATTCAGGTTGCCAACTAATAAAATACTGGGTACATAAACGCCTTTCGGCAACACCGATAAAATTTCACTCTTCAAATAGGCAAGTGCAGCAGGTACATCCGCTTTGTTGCAATAAGTGAATGAGTTAACGAGTGGTGGCGCTCCTGCCTGCAATCCGCCAATGGAGTAACTTAAAGACAATTTCTCATAATGGGTAAAATTATGCCCAAAAACATCTGTTCGGGCTTGTGTACCAATGGTATCATTAACGAACACCGGAATCCCCGTCTCTTTAAAGAAGAGGTAATTGCTATGAATGGTGGGGTCGTTGGGATTGTCATCCACCACCAGCCAGTTTTTATCGTAATCCGGAAAAACGGTTACCTCCTCCTTCCGGCATGCTGTTGCCAATAGAACAAAGAATATACCTGCGATATAAATTTTATGATTCATATTAAATATGTTTATAGAGGTTGAACGGTACGTACACTTCTGATGGGATTTGTTAAAGTACCCCGGTTAAATTCTATGGCGTAATTTGGTATCGGAACCTGCCAGCTCGGCGCATCCTGAGCAAAAGACTTCAATACATAATTACCAATAGGTGTATTTGCATTGGTTTGTGCATTGTAGCTGTAAGCCGGGTGTTTGATGTTAAAATCTTGCGAAAGCGGGTATTTGGAATTTACCGCATACCGTCGCAAATCGAACCACCTGTGCCCTTCAAAACACAATTCCCGTCTGCGTTCTGCCCTGATAAATTCAACCAGTTCTTGATTGCCTGTTGGAATTTGATCCATACCGGCGTTGCGAAACCTTTTCAACCGCAATTTCTGAATCTCATTTCTCGCGTCTTCATTTGCACCAGTCATCGCTAAGGCCTCTGCATTGTTTAAAATTACTTCTGCATAACGGAAAGAAAAAATGCAGGATACCTGTTCCGGGTCATTGTAGGCTTGCCAGCTACGGTATTTTGCCGGTAACCACGATTTAGTTTTAGCAGACCTTTTAAAGAAAACATTAAGCCTGAGATCATCTGATGCATAGCTACTGATTAAAGTGCTTGAGGCTTTAAAAGACGAGGCGAGACGATCATTACCATTATTATTAGAGGTAGAATCATTTACAAATACCGCAGGAACCGAATTTGGCCCCATGGTAAAAATGGATTCAGTCGAACTCCGGTAAGTGAAATTGGCATCTGGCGAATATAAATTCAGATCATTAAGCGTGTAGCCCATTGTGCCAAAACTTTTGCATGCAGCAATCGCCTTGTCGTATTGCTCGGTATATAAATATATTCGGCTTTGCAGAATTTTTACCGCTGCAATCCCAACCCTTACTTTAGTGGCAGGGTTATAGCCCTGTAGGTATTGTTCGGCCTGTTCAAGGTCTGCAACAATTTGTTTATAAATTTTATCATTGTTGTCTCTTTTAAAATAATTGTCTTCTACTTTTTCAGAGATTTTCAATGGAACACCTTCATCCGTAGCAGCAGAACTGACACGGTATGGACTGCCATAAACATTTTGTAACAGATAATAATAATAGGCCCTTAAGAAATAGGCTTCGCCCCGAATGTGCTGTAAGGTTGAATTATCGGATGTTTCAGCTAATTTTGAGGCCTGAAAAAGTATAGCGTTTATAGCTCCCACCCGCTTATAAATCTTTCTCCATAAAACTTCCTCCCAGGAAAGATTCAATACGTTTACAGCTGGGGATTGGCTCCAGTTGTGGAATGCGGACAATTTATAAAGTGGGGTAGGCTTATCAGTATCTGCAAAGCCAAGTACAAACTGTTCAGAATCGTCGTCCATAACATGGAGCCATGGCGCGGTTAAACCAGTTTCTGAAAGATCGCCCATGGTCTCCTGATCACTATAAGCGGAAAGGGAGACACTGTTTATGAATGCTTCTCCGATCATGAGCTTGTTCAAATCATCTGTATTTTGAACATATTTCAGATCTGTTGAATATTCATCCAGGAATTTGCTGCAAGATGACATCAGCAACAATACCGGTAAAAATATATAGATGTATTTCATGATGCTTTAAGTTTAAAATGAAACATTGATGCTACCTGAGTAAGTAGGCGTTAGTGAAAGGTTGATGTTTGGCGTTGAACCAGACTGTGTTGGATCTTGTCCTTTCAGCATTTTACTGCTGATAATGAAAAGATTGGTTCCGGTTACGCTGACATATGCTGAACTCAGTCCAAGCTTGTGCACTAATTTATCTGCAAAGTTGTACCGGAAAGAGGTGGATTGCAGCTTCAAATAGTCTCCACTCACCAGTCTGATGTCCGAATTGTCGTACATATCATAGATACTGCCTCCAAGTTCGTAAGCTACTGCCGGATATTGAGTCCACCAGGGCGAGTTCAAATAATTGTTTGCTTGCAGTCCGGGTATGTTGGTGTACGCTTCATCTCCGGGCCTGCGCCAGCGGTCTACAAACTCTTTACGAAGGTTTTGCTGTGGGTATGCAACTGCTGTTCCATATCCTGAAGCGATCTTCATCAAACGAATCTTGTTGCCCAAAGAGTAGGTTAAATTGAAGGATAAACCAAAGTTCCTCCAGCCGAAATAATTGGATAAACCGCCTTGAATAAAGGGTTCGCGGCGTCCAGACTCACTCATCACCTCCAGGTATACGTCTTCTCTTTGCATTGAACCGTATTTTTGTTGATAAGCAGCTGCCTGCTCCTCTTCTGTTCCATAAAAAATCGGAGAACCGTCTACCGGGCTCAGCCCCTTAAACTTATAGGAATAGAACGTATTCAGTGGCTTACCGGCAAGCTGAACAGTTCCGGCCAGAAAGTCGGTGTATTTGATGTTATCAACCAAAACATTGTTTCTGTTGTTAATTGTACGATTTAAAACTTTGTTCAACACCTGCCCAAGCTGCGGGTCAAAGTGCCATGTGAATCCACGTTTTGAACCTTTTGCGCCCACATTATCGATCGCTCTAATACTTAAACTTACCTCGATACCCTTATTTTCCAGTGTACCGCTATTGATTACGTACTTTTCTATCCCATTAATCTCTGAAACCGTTTTATCAAGAAATGCATCTTCAGTCTTTTTATAGAAGTAGCCCAGCGATCCGCTTATTTTATTTCCAAACAAGGAGAAGTCCATTGCAACGTTAGAGGAAGAAGTCCGTTCCCATTTCAAATCCGGATTTGGGAAATTGACAATTTTCGAAGACTGTGCATTGTAATAAAGGTCTGTAGTTGGTATTTGCTGAATCACCATATTGGCAGATTGTCCTGGCAGCATATTTCCCTGCCAACCCCATGAGGCTCTCATAGCGAGATCATTTACCCAGGACATATTTTTCACCAAATCGTCTTTCATATTCCATCGACCGGAAATGGCCCATATCGGCAGGAATCTATTGTTTGCTCTTGCTCCGAATAAGTTCGACTGCTCACCCCGGATATGTACATTCACCATGTAACGGTTATTCCAGGAATAACCCGTGGTACCGTACCAGGCCAGGCTATTTGTCAATTGACGGCTATAGGAGCCTAGCGCCTTAATATTAGACATCCATTGTTGATAATATGCCGTATTAGTAGTAGGTACGACATCGAAATAGCCACCCATTTCAGGGAAATACCCTCTTCTGGTGATTTCAAAACCTTTGTATTCGGAAGATATAGCCTCTATACCCGCACTTGCGTTGATCGAATGTTTAGCATCTTTTCCAAAATAAGTGCTGTAATTGGTCTGTATACGGGCCGTATACCCGTTGTTACGCATTTCACTTCTTTGCAATTCACCGCCGACAGGTGCAAGATCTGATCGGAGATTCTGGTTCCCCCTTAGTTTATAAATGTAGTAAGTGTCTTTCGTATAATATAGCTCTCTATTGTTGCTGCTCGCATTGTAAGCAAATGTACCATCTACATCCAGGCCAGTCATTACCCTATATTTTATTAATGCCCTGATGTTGGCTGAAATAAGGTCAGTATGGTCTCCTGAATTTTCCTTTTCTTTTAGGATGTTGTAATTATAAATCGGTGATCCGCTAATCACCTTTGGATAGAAAAAATAACTGCCGTCTGCATTGTAAGCCGGGATCGTTCTGCTGGTGTTGTAAGCATAGTTCATCACACCTAAATCCTGCGGGGTATAATCTCTGGTTGAATAGTTACCGGTAAATGAGATTTGAGCCATAAATTTTTTATAATCTGCAGTAATGCTCATGAGCGACGAATAGCGTTTATTATTCTCACCCTTAATAGCACCATTTTCATTCTGATAACCTAAAGAGGAATAATATTTGATTCCATTGGCGCCACCGGAAAGGTTTAGGTTATGATTCTGAGAGATGGCATCCTGGGTTACAAGCCCCATCCAGTCTGTATTTACATTTGCATAATAATCAGTCAACTGCTTAAATTCATCGTATTTTATATTACCTGCATAATAGTCCTGAAGTGCTTTTTCGTAACCTGTAAACTGCGTAACATTGTTGTACTGCATTCCTCGTTCGATCATCTCTTTAGAGACATCCATACGTTCCTGCGAGTTCATCATGTACATACTTTTATCCGAGTACCTTGGGTGCCTGGAGAAGCTGGTTGTACCCATGTAGGAGATTACAGGTCTGCCAACCTTACCTTTCCTTGTTGTGATTACAATTACGCCGTTACCTGCTTTTGCACCATAAAGTGCCGTTGCTGATGCGTCCTTAAGCACATCAATTTGTTCAATATCCTGAGGATTCAGTCCTGCGATTGCATTACCCAGTAAATTTACAAAGTCGAGGTCATTGATCTGTTGTGGGTTAACATTAACAGGATCGGTTAATACAATTCCGTCTAAAACCCATAGTGGCTCCCTGTTTCCCAAAATCGTTGATGTTCCCCGAATCCTTAACCTCGGCGCGGCACCCACCTGACCAGAGTTTTCCATAAAGATCATCCCGGGAACCCTGCCTTCTAATAATTTATCAATGGTGTTAATTCCGGGAGTGATTATACTATCCATTTTAAGGGTAGTTACTGCACTTGTCAGCTTTCTGCTGTCAATCTTCTCATACCCCGTGTTCACAATAGTTACTTCGTTCAGGGCTGAAGAAACAAGTTCCAGTGTAACCACTCTGGCCCGTATGGCATTGACTTCCAATTTGGCATAGCCCAGGTGATGGATCTCCAGTGTGGCGTTTGCGTACTGAGTAGGAATTACAAATTTCCCGTTTTCATCTGTTCTGGTTGAAAAACTTGCACCTTTAACTTTAATTGTAGCCCCGTCCAACGGTTTACCGTCCTCTGTAGTCACTCTACCCTCTACGGGAGTCTCCATCAAATCAGAAGGAGCAGATGCGTTCTTATCCAGTATGATAATGATACGGTCTTTGATTTCATAAGTAAGCGGTTGTTCAGCGAACAATTTCCGTAATGCGTTGATTAACGGTTCGTTAACAAGCTTTAAGGTTACCGGTCTGGCTTTTTTTAAAATCCGGTCGTTGTATGAAAAATCATATTTCGTTTGCTTACTGATGGCCTCTGCTGCCTGTACAAAAGGTGCATCTTTTAAGTTAATGGAAACGGTTTGCGCACTCAATTTACTGCTTAGCTGTAGTGCAAAAAAAGCCAGGAAGATGAAAATAAATTTAACAATAAATGGTGATGTGCTGCTGTTGGTTACAGTATCGCCTGGTTCAGACGGCACACGCCTCCCTTTGTCCTTGTGGATAAGGAAATAGTTCATATTTTTGTAAGGTTAGTTAGTTTGTTTGAATGGTTTGTTGATTATTTCTCTGAATCGGATCTATCTATCACAGCTGATGGTGTGCCCACACCGTCAGCCTTTTTAACAGATGCCGAAAATTACATGGTAAATTCTAGCGCATAAGCTTTACACTCCTTCCTTTGATCTCAAATTTTAAATCCGTTATTTTTTCGAGTGCGTGTAATACTGTAGATAATTTTTTATCCCTGCTGATTGATGCATGAATCTGTATATCAGTAGGTATCCCGGTGTAATCAATATCCAGGTTATACCAACGTTCAACCTGCCGCATAACTTCGGTTAATGGGGTTGCTTTAAAACGGAACTGACCGTCTTTCCAGGCAATAAATAAACTTGCGTCAACTTCTGCGATTTCGAAACCAGCGCCCGCAAGTACAGATTGTTCTCCGGGATGCAGTTGCGGTGCCTCATCATTACCATCTCTGCTAAGTTGTACACGACCATTGACCAAAGTGGTAACCGTTTTATTGTCATCATTATAAGCGTTAACGTTAAAACTGGTTCCCAAAACCCTTATCTGCTGTCCCCTGGTGCTCACAATAAATGGCTGGCTGGCATTATGATGTACTTCAAAATAAGCTTCACCAAGAAGTTCTACCCTTCTTTCTTTACCCGAAAAAGTTGCCGGATAAGACAAGGATGAGGCTGCATTTAGCCATACTTTGGTACCATCGCTTAATGTGACACAATACTGTCCCCCTTTTGGGGTAGTTAAGGTAAGATTTTGATCTGACTCTTCATTTTCAACCAGTGTTCCATCTTTATAGTGGACAATTCCATTTTCGGTAATAATCTCTTGTTTTTCGCCGTTCAACTGATATACGGTACCTTTTGATGAAATTAAAGATGCACGGTTGGTTCCGGGTTGTATATCAGTGATGTAATCCTTTGACGCCAGTTTACCAGCCGAATCATTTTTTAAAATAAAATATACAGATAAGGATAGAAAAATCAGAACTGCTGCCGCCACTTTAGTGATCCAGGAAATTCTGCCCATCAATGTGGGTTTCCTCAGGCCTATGTTTTGTTGAATTTCAATCCAGGCCAAATCTGCTACTTCAGCAGATTTTTCTTCAGGTATATCTGAAGTAACTTCAGATGCAAAATAAGCTTGAAGTAATGTATTTAATTGCTCCTCATTATTCCCAGTCTGAAAAAATGAGTGTAATTGAAACAACTCCTCATCATCGATGGAATTATTTGTATATTTTTCAAATAAAAGTTCAACATTAATCTCTTTGTTCATCTAATAGGTTGTTTTATCCACGGGTATATAATGAATACACACAAAAAATAAAAAATAGCACCCCTAGATCAATTATTTTTCAAAAAAATTGGAAGTAAGCATAATAAAAGTTCAAGATGTTTAGATCTTAGCACCAGTCTCAACCTTTTATTAGACTCCTGAATATGATGGTTGATCGCAGACGCGCTGATCTTTAACTCATCACTAATTTCCTGATAACTCCGTCCTTCTAACTTATGCATGACATAAACCTTGCGCTGTCGCTCTGTCAGTTTACTCAAAGCCATGTTCAGCAATGCTTTAGTTTGCGATGCATCGTCTGCATCGTCCATAGGATTATAACCTACATCCGGATCGATTTCGCTCCGCATAAGCTGGTCATAAATATTTCTTCGGAAAGTATTTTTTGAAAGATTTGCTGCCATTTTATACAGCAAAGCGCTAAAACTAAGTTCTGGATCTATTGTTTTACGAATTTCCCAGATCTTCATGAAGATGTCCTGGAGAATATCTTTGGCTATTTCTTCAGATTTTAAAATCTGAATCAATTTTGAAACCAGGCGCTTCGCATAACATTTATATATTTCTTTAAATGCAGATTCGTCCCCATCCCGCAACTTTCGCAGCAGTTCCTTTTCATCGGTGATGGCTATTTTTCTCAAGAAAATCAGAAGTTAGTTGAAATCGAAGGTAACAAAAAAGTAACTTAAACACAATAACATTGACTTAACAAACCAATGGTTTGACCTTGGTTGGCTTTTATCTGCCCGTTCCAAACTAAAAAAGCAAGCAAAGGATTTTACCATGCTTGCTTTACTTAAAGTCATATCTAAATTACCCCTGCTGTTCAGGCATGCCATTCGGGTCCATCCATACATATTCCCAATGATGACCATCAAGATCATCAAAACTATGCTGATACATAAAACCATAATCGGTAGCCGGATTAGGTATCGTCGCGCCAGCTGCTACCGCTTTATCTACCATTTCGTTAACCGCATCTTTACTCTCGGCCGATATGGCAATGGAAGTTTCTATTGTTTTGTGTGCATCTATAATTTCTTTTTCGGTAAACGTTTGGAAAAATGTTCTGGTCAGCAGCATGATATAAATGGTATCGCTAATGATCATGCAGGTTGCTTTCTCATCGGTAAATTTGGGATTAAAAGTATATCCGAGTTTGGTGAAAAATTCCACCGATTTGTTAAGATCGTTAACAGCGAGGTTTACGAAAATTTGAGTTGCCATATGGTTTTTATGATTTAGTATATTCAAAGGTATATTAAAGCTACATAGGTATTAATGTGCAAAAACGACAAGTTAGGGGGTAAAACGCGACTTATTGATGGCTTGCCAATTAGAGAAAGATTATGGAAGAGAAAGCACAAAAAAAATAAATCTATAGTGGCTTAGAACCATTTTTAATTCTTTTATCTTTAGTTTTTGGTAGTAACCATCAATATCATCTCTTGCAAAACTTAAACCTTTATCTATTACCCGCTCATGAAACAAATATTACTCATTTTAACCGCCTTATTGCCCTTTTATACTTTCGCTCAAAAGAAATTGCCAGTTGTAAAGGCAAGTGCTGGCCAGGCAAAAATTTATGAACAGGAGAACGCAGTATCGAACTGGTATATCAATCCCAAAATAAAACCGGATGTTTTTATAACCGGTAAGTTCACAAAATCTGAACGCGTAAAATTCAAAACTGATATTGATTCAATCGTTTTTAGCATCAGCCCGGGGCAGAAAAAGGAGTTTATTGTTTTGTTAAACGGCAAAGATTCGTGCCTTACTCAGATTACTGCTCCTGCGCTAAAAAACTTAAGTAAAGTATTGTCCGAAATTCACGACTCAATACCTTTTTTCGTTAATAAATTCAATACCAATTTTTTGCCGGTCGTTTTAAATGGCACTGACTCGCTGTTGTTGAATTTTGATTCAGGTGCAAATGACATAGACCTTACCAATGCTGCACTGGCGAAAAAGGTGAAATCGAAACTCAAACTTTACGACGCAGAATACGGTATAAAAATTGGAAACCATACCTACAAAAGCAAGATTTATGACATAGAATTGGCAGGCAACGAAACCGACGGACTGCTGGGATGGGATATATTCGATGGCATGATTGTGGCACTGGATTACGATCAGAACAAAATGATGGTGCATTCTACCATGCCAAAGGAGATTTTACAGGATAAACAATATACCCGTTTTAAGATCACCTATATCAAAAATAAACCATTTATCGAAAGTGAAATTTCGCAAAGCGGAACCAAAAATAAAACCCTGTTTTTATTCGATTTGGGTTACCAGCGTACGGCTATGCTCGATAACGATTTGCTGCGGGAAATGAAGTTTCCAACCGAAAAGATGGAAGTGATCAAAAAGGTGATGATGCACGGAACAAGAGGTAACGAAGTGCCGGTAACCACAGTAAAGCTGCAAAGTTTGAAGATTGGTAACTTTGAACTTAAAAATGTTCCTGCGCAAGTGATGGAACAAAATAAGCCCATGCCCGGTATTAACGTTCATTACCTTGGAACCGATATTCTGAAAAGATTTAATACGGTTTTTGATTTTCAAAATAATGTGATCTATTTAAAGCCAAATCATCTTTATGATGTCGCCTATGCAGACCAAAAGATCTAATATAGGCCGGCATCCCGACTGAAGTGCAATGAAATGGAGAGATCTTTAAACAGGGGCTTTTACTTCCATCATCTATTTTTTACCGCAAAGAGTGCAAAGGGAAGACGCAAAGCACGCAGAGTTGCCTGGCTAGCGTATAGTATCGGCTTTACGTCCATCTTACATCATTCATTTTGCCTCAGGCCTCCGTTAATTAGTAAATTGTATCTGCTGTACCAAATAGGCTTTCCCAAATTGCTGTGGATCGTGTACCACTGTAGCTTTAATGGCCTTCCATTTTGGCCGTTGTCCATTTTGCCAGTTCGTACGGATTTCCTGTGCATTCAACCAGATTTCCTCCAGCTCATTCTGAATGGTACTGTTTGCATAAGTGAGCTGTAACTTACCTGGAATCAGATAATAGTCATTTCCAGTTTTGCTTAGTCTTATTACTGGTCCTCCAGGTACATAAGAAGTAATCAGCTGCAAGGTAAAAGATTCACTTCCTTTATACTGCTCTTTGCTGATTATCTTTTCGAAAATAAAGTAGTATTCAGGCCCGTCTTGGAGGGGCACTTCATCGCGGTTGAACTTCGCTTTAACACGGTAGGTATAACCAGGCTCCCGCTGATCAAAACCCGAAAGCGAAGCGCCAGCATCGACATTACCGGGCAATTTTAACAGCTGATCGTTATCTGCACCATAGCGATGGCTTACCAGTAATTCAACTTCCTGTCCGTTTTTTAAGTTCAGCGGACCATATCTTTCTGATTTTTTACAAGAAACAAATGCGAATACGATGAATAGAAGGAGTAGATTTTTCATAGAGATATGATTTTAGATAAGGTCCACTGCTAAAACGTAAAGATGCCAATAGACGCTACAACAGATTGATCATTTTGTTTCTCCCGCAGATTTAACAGATTAACGCAGAGCGCACCAAGATATTTTTTGTTTCTTTGATGCAATAGACTTCGGACTAATTCCATCCCTTTACTCCTGACTAAAAACCACTCATCCCCCAAAATCTTACGCTCCTGTACTTTGTCTTTTTTCTTAAAATTAGTTTTCGTTGTTTTGTTCAGCGCAGAAAATTTTGGTAAAGAAATTCTACATATCACTTTATTGGAAATGTCAGCTAATTGGCTGGTCGGTGGCGGCTTTATATTGGGCATTCCAGGGTTGGTCTGCTGCAGGTAATTTTAGATTCGATTTGGCTGTTGTGCAGTTTGTTTCGGATGTGCTGATGTACATTTTGATTACCCATTTGTACCGTAATTTTGCAAACAAAAACCGTTGGCAGGATCTTTCAATAGAGAAACTGATCTGGCGGATGTTGATCGTTATTCCGGTAATGGGTATTTTTTATCTGCTTGTTACCACTGGTAAATTGTACCTGGTGAGGCTGTTGTTTCTGAGCCATCCAGCACAGTTGTTTGCCGATTTTTTTAGTATAAATGCTCTTGGTATTTTTGTAGCTGGCATCCGCTTAATGGCCATATGGCTTTTGGCTTACCATCTTTACCATTATGCAAAAAGAGAAATCAGGTTATCGGTAGAAAATGCCAGACTGGAGCTTAGCTTTAAACAATCGCAGTTGGACAATCTTTCTGCTCAGTTAAACCCCCATTTTCTATTTAATGCACTCAATAATATAAAATCTTTGGTTTACACCCGCCCCGATGCTGCAGGTAGGGCAATTGATCTGTTAAGCGAACTGTTGCGCAGCGGATTATATAAGGGTAGTGCCATGCTCATCAGGTTAAATGAAGAAGTAGACCTGGTTAGAGATTACCTGGAGCTGGAAGCTTTGAGAATGGAAAAAAGATTAACTTACAATTTGGATATCGATATTTCGCTTTCCGGGTTGATGGTGCCACGTTTGTGCATTCAAACATTGGTCGAAAATGCGGTAAAGCATGGAGTTGCCTTAGAAAAACATGGTGGAAAGATTGAAGTAATAATTAAGGAATATGATGGATTTGTAAATATCTGTGTCTTAAACCCGGGCAAATTGGAACAGGATAAAACGACTACAGGAATCGGACTTCATAACCTGAAAGAAAGACTCGATCTCAGTTATCATCACCGTGCTTCTTTCAGCCTGTATGAAATGGAGCAAAAAGTTTGCGCCGAAATTAAAATTCCGATCAGATGAGAAACATTAGGACGCTAATCATCGACGATGAACGTGGCGCAAGGCAGGAGCTGATGAGGATGTTAAAAAGCTATCCTCAGATTACTGTATTGGGAGAGGCTGCTAATGCTGATGAGGCTGAACAGCTTATCGGACTTTTAAAACCCGAACTGATTTTTTTGGATATACAGATGCCTGGTCGTTCGGGTTTCGATCTGTTAGAAAATCTGGTACATGTGCCACAGGTGATTTTTGTAACGGCTTTCGACAGTTATGCGGTGCAGGCTTTTGAAGTAAGTGCCATGGATTACCTGATGAAACCTGTACGTGATGAACGTTTTAAAAGTGCAATTGATAAAGCCATAGAAAAGATGAGCGTGGATGATGGCACAGCTATTTTTGTAAAAGACAGGGGCAAACATCATCTCATAAAGTGGAAAGATGTGCATTTGATCGAGTCGGTAGAGAATTATGCGCGACTCTTTTTCGGCAAGGAGCAGGTATTGCTCAAAACCTCCTTAAACAAACTCGAAGAAAACCCCGATTGTGAAAGATTTTTTAGAGCCAGCAGAAGTATATTATTTAACCTCGACTACATCAGTTCAATAAAAAAAGATGATAAGGGGATGTTTGTAGAGCTTAAGATGGGAAATTTAATCAGGATCTCAGAACGGAGGGCTGTTAAATTAAGGAGCCTCATTAAAATATAAACTATAATTTTTTGATCATGAAAATAAACTTAGTAAAACTGGGTGTGGCTGTGCTATGCCTCATAATGGGCATAGAAACTTTTGCACAACAAAAACTAACCTTACCCGATAGCAATAATTACATCATTAACGATAGTGTGATGATTAAAACAAAATACGGCATTACTTTATCTGCTGTAGTGGTGAGGAAAAAAGGTGTTCGACAGAAATTACCAGCAGCACTCTTTTATTTTATCTATTCCAATACAAATAGAAGTTTGATGGAAGCCAAATATGCAGCTGATCATGGTTATATTGGTATTGTTGCAGATGCAAGAGGAAAACGGCTCAGTTCCGATATGCCGGTGCCTTACGAACATGAAACCAAAGATGTAAATGCAGTTATTGATTGGATCATCCAACAATCATGGAGCGATGGCAGGGTGGGGATGTATGGTGGAAGTTATTCAGGCTTTGCACAATGGGCAGCGGCTAAACACCTGCATCCGGCATTAAAAACCATTGTGCCCTATGTAGCGGCTATTCCAGGGCTTGGCTTGCCTATGGAAAACAATGTTTTTTTAGCCGCTAATTACCAGTGGGCCTTTTATATTACCAACAATAAATATACTGATGAAGAGGTAAATAACGACAAGGTCCGCTGGCGCAACATGAGGTTTAATTGGTGGAATAGCGGGGCTGCTTATAATAAGATTGATAGCGTTGACGGCACACCAAATCCATTGTTGCAGAAATGGCTTAGCCACCCTGATTATGATACCTACTGGCAGTCGATGGTACCCTATGGTAGCGATTTTAAACACATCAATATTCCGGTGCTCAGCATTACCGGTTATTACGATGATGGACAGGTTTCTGCATTAGAATATCTCCGCGAACATTATAAGTATAGTCCGTCAGCTGAACATTATTTAATTATAGGTCCTTATGATCATTTTGGATCGCAGGTGGGTGGAGTAGCCAGGCTAAGAGATTATGAGGTAGATTCAATAGCGCTAATCAATACCCGTGAAATCACTTTCAAGTGGCTCGACTATATTCTTAAAGGCGGAAAGAAACCTGCATTGTTAAAAGATAAGATCAATTTTGAGGTAATGGGCGCAAATAAGTGGAAGCATGCTTCTTCATTGGCAAAGATGGAGGATTACCACATCCGCTTTTATCTGGATAGTGCTGAAAACGGGATGATGCTGTCGGAGCAAAAGCCAGCCAAAGAAATTTTCATGCATCAGCAGGTTGATCTGGCCGATAGAACTAAGTTTTACAACGATTATTATCCTGATCCGATCATCAAAAAGGAGATCGACAGATCTAATGGACTGTTTTTTATCACGAAGCCATTTAATCAAGTCGTTTCAGTATCAGGCGCACTAGAGGGGCAGCTTAAAGCCATCATCAACAAAAAGGATATGGATGTAGGACTCATTCTGTACGAAATTACTCCATCAGGGAAATATTTTAAGCTCTCTTATTATTTAGGAAGAGCCAGTTACTCATATGATATGAGCAAAAGGAACTTGCTTAAGTCTGGGAAATTAGAAACTATACCTTTTCATAGGTCGAGAGTATTCAGCAAGCAGCTGCAAAAAGGTAGCAGGTTGCTTTTAGTGCTCAATATTGATAAAAATCCTTTTGCACAGATCAATTATGGAACCGGTAAGGATGTGAGTACAGAAACGATAAAAGATGCAGGCCCTCCACTTGAAATTAAATGGTCGACACAGAGTTTTATTGAGCTTGGTCTTTCGGCGGATGTTGAAGGTTTGTTTTAAATCATGTAACTGGTCCGGATTAGTAACCCAGACCTGAATGCTACAGATTTGCAGTAAGTTTCTGATGTTTATTTGTCCCCCAGATTTAAAAGATTAACGCAGAGGGCATCAAGGTATGTTTTGTTTCTTTTTGCACAATAGACTTCAGAATCTGGACTTTAGATTAATCTAAGAGCCTGTTTAAGAACTAAATAAAATTATTTCGTATGTCAGTCTGAGGGATAATTTATTTTATAAAAATCAATATGAATGGACAGATGAATAAAGAAGGTGAATAGTCTCGAAGTATCTTCATTTCGACCGCAGTAGAGAACCCGAAGGCTCTGCGAAGCAAAATCTTTTAAATTTGATTTCAATAAATAGTACAAAGATCTCTCCACTTCGCGTTGCTCCAGTCGAGATGACGACCATTCTATTGAGTCTTCAATGGCAGAGGTTAGAATTTTTTAGATATTTGCAGTTGCTAATAATTTTACTGATGAAGCCTTACCTGCAACTATTCGATTTTTCAAAGAAAATAAATTACAGAACTGAAATTCTTGCAGGTTTAACGGTGGCCATGACCATGATCCCTGAATCGCTATCATTTGCTATTCTTGCGGGTTTCCCTCCTTTAACCGGTTTGTACGCTGCTTTTATTATGGGCTTGGTTACGGCTGTTTTAGGCGGCAGGCCAGGTTTGGTTTCCGGTGGGGCAGGTGCAACAGTAATTGTGCTCATCGCTCTAATGAAAAGCCAGGGTATAGAATATGTTTTTGCAGCAGTGGCTTTGGCAGGTGTAATCCAGATTATGGTTGGGCTGTTTAAACTTGGGAAATTTGTCAGATTGGTTCCACAGCCCGTAATGTTCGGTTTTGTTAACGGTTTAGCGGTTATTATATTCATGTCGCAGTTAGAACAGTTCAAAACCCTTGTTAATGGTAAGGTAGAATGGTTGAGTGGTATGCCTTTATATATCATGCTGGCATTGGTATTGCTCACCGTTGCCATAGTGGTTATCCTCCCAAAAATAACCAAAGCCATTCCATCCTCACTGGTGGCTATCATTGTGGTTTTTCTTGTTGTTTTATGTTTTGGGATTGATACCAAACTCGTTAAAGATATTGCTTCAGTAAATGGTGGCTTTCCTCCCTTTCATATTCCGAAAGTACCGCTGAATCTGGATATGCTCAAGATCATTTTCCCTTATTCACTTATTATGGCTGGTGTGGGCTTAACAGAAGGCCTGCTTACGTTGAACCTGGTTGATGAAATTACAGAAACCAAAGGCAATGGGAACAGGGAGAGTATTGCACAGGGAATTGCCAATATTGCCAATGGTTTTTTTACCGGGATGGGCGGTTGCCCGATGATTGCACAAACGTTGGTTAACCTTTCGGCAGGAGCGAGGGCAAGGTTATCGGGTATTATTGCGGCCCTAACCATATTGCTCATTATTTTAATCGGTGCCCCCGTTATCGATCGTGTGCCTATGGCTGCGCTGGTTGGTGTAATGATGATGGTAGCCATTGGCACTTTTGAATGGATGAGTTTTAAGGTGATTAATAAAATGCCTGTGCAGGATATTATTATAGGTATAATGGTGGCTGTAATTACGATTTGGCTGCATAACCTGGCACTTGCCGTATTAGTAGGAGTAATTATTTCGGCGCTTGTTTTCGCCTGGGAAAGTTCTAAACGGATACGTGCCAGCAAACATATAGATGTTGATGGTGTAAAAACCTATGAAATATTTGGTCCCTTGTTTTTCGGATCGATTGCCAATTTCAATGAGCTGTTTGATGTAGTACACGATCCGCAGCATATTATTATTGATTTTAAGCATAGCCGCGTTTTTGATATGTCGGGCATTGATGCGCTGAATAAACTAACTGAACGCTACCGTTCGGTTGATAAAAAACTCCAATTAAAACATCTGAGTAACGACTGTAAACGCCTGCTGAAAAATGCTGATCAGATTATTGCAGTAAATATTATAGAAGATCCTACTTATCGGGTAGCCACTGAACAATAAATTAGGTTAAGCTTTTGTTTAAGGTATACCACCATTTTAACCATACTCACTGCAGAATATAATAAGGGGTAATTACTGTGCACAGACCAAAACTATTGCTGGTAGTTTAATGGTAACGCTTTGTCCATAATCAAATTTTTTACTAAAACGTTTAAGTGTTTTAAGAAATTGTAACCTAAAATTGTTCGGATTATTGTTGAAAAATATCCTTATATGCTGTTTTATAGGATGTTAATTTTTTAAATTATTTTGATAATATTTACTTTTTACTTGTCTGGCTGACAGTTATTTTAGTATAATTAAATATTATTGTGCTATTTAATAAAAATTTCATAAAAATGACAATTTATTGTTAAAACGTTTTAGTATATTATATATTTGAGTTAACCAAATACTAAATTTTATGAGAATCCCTAACTATTACTACCAGAATTCCTGTCTTTTTAACCTAGGACATATCTTGCCGTTTCCGAAAAAATAAGTTTTAGAAATCATTTTTTTACCAATTAAAAGATCCATTAACTATGCGATACTTATGGGCGTGCCTTGTTTTTTTTGCCGCGTTTACGTTAAACGTTTTACCGGTTTTTTCGGTAGGTAGAAAACTTCATAAAGGCCTAACGATTAATTATTTGATCCTTCAGGATACGACGAAAATTAAGATCGTGTCGGCTAAAGATTCTTTGCGAAAAGATAGTCTTGAACAGATCAGGAAAAAAACACTTTACAACAAATTGGCTGGTGGTGTACAAAAAGACACCAGAGATTTATCGCTCTTCCCTGCTATTTCATTGCAGCAAAATTTAAAGGGCAATTTTGCTGGTCTTTATGTTCAGGAACCCTCAGGCGAACCAGGTTCTATTCAGAACATGTTTATTAGAGGAGCTGCAATGCCGCTATTATCTAAAAAGGATTTGTACGATGCTCAGCCTCTGGTAGTTCTCGATGGAATCCCCTTGGTGCGGGAGCATCCTTTCGCTTTTGACATACAACAATTCGATTTTAATAGAATCGGTCCTGCAACTAATTTGTTGTCCGGTATTGATATGAATAATATTGCATCGGTAGAGGTACTTAAAGATTTAGGTTCCACTTCTGTTTACGGGCCTAGAGGTGTTAATGGGGTAATTGTTTTAACCTCAAAAACAGCAGTGGGTAAATACCGCGCTATATCTTTCAACTCGTATATAGGTATGGTGCAAAAACCATTTGTAAATACCATCAACGGTAAATATGAAAATGAGTTCAGACAGCGCTTTTATGATGTATATACCACAAATGGCAGATATTCTGATGATGAAGAGTATCCGGTATATTTAAGCGATTCGCTAAATAATGTGTACAGTGGAAAATCAGACTGGACAGATTTATACTATAAAAATGCGCTGGTATATGGCATTAATTTCTCACTTGCCGGCGGTACGGATAGAGCAAACTTCAGGTTTGCATTGGGCAATACCAAAAGTGAAGGTGTAGCAGATCAAACGGGTATCGACCGTTATAGCGCCACTTTCAATATCAATATGAAACCAACCAAATGGTTGTTGTTTTCGACTATGATTAATGCGAACCGTTTAAACCGCGATAGAAATAAAACCTTGCGTGACCGGTTTGCACAACTTAATTATTTTCCTGATTTAAGTGCGCCTCTACCTCCGAATAAAGATTTCTATGGTTCATACCTGCAAGAATATAAGAAAGGTTTTGATGATAATAAAACAAACTCTATTCAGGGTTATGCCAAATTAGAAGGGATTTTTGGCCGGTTTAAGGTGGTTTCATCTTTTAATGCCGATTACAGTGAGGGCTATAGAGATGTTTTTTATGCCAGAACGCTTTTGCAGGGAAACAGTTATGCATCCAATTATTATGGCTTTAGCCAAAGATTAATGATGGATAACAAAGTAACTTACGATTTAAACCTGAATAAGGTTCACGATTTTCATTTTGCCTTAGGGCAATCCATGCAATGGGATATTTATAAATATAGTAACGCCTACGCTTATAAAGGTGTTAATGATTATATTAAAATCAATTTGCTGGATTCTAAACCTAAAAATGACGATGGTACGGATAATGGAGGTTATTTAACACCAGTTGCTTTTCCAAGAGAATTGACTTACCGGTTTTTAGATAAAACAGAAGATAACTTATTGTCTTTTTATGGAAAAGCCGACTACTCATTTAGCGATAAATACTTCTTATCAGCCATATTACGTTTAGATGGCTCTTCAAATGCACAACCAACAAGCCGTTGGTTTTATTCGCCAACTATTTCGGCCGCCTGGAATATCAAAAACGAGTTTTTGAAAGATAACAGCTTGGTTGATGATTTGGTATTGCGTGCAAGTGTTGGTAGAATGGGGCGCACCTTTAGTTACGATAATTATACACAGGGGCCACAATATACCGCCTCAGTTGGTTATACAGGTAATTTAACGGTGCCCGGATATAATGCATTCGGTGTTTTAACACGTCCTTATCAATTTGGCTGGGTAGGTTATGGTGTGCCCTGGTCGTACTCAGATCAACTTAATGTTGGTGCTGATGTCGCAATGTTGAAAAACCGTCTTCACGTTTCTGTTGACCTTTATAGCAAAACCGATAAAAACCAATTAATTGGGATCCCTGCTTATGCCGAATATGGTTATAAACAATCTATCGAAAGCGGAATGTCTGTTAACAACATGGGTATCGATTTTACAGTGAGTGCTCAGATCATCGCGAAAAGTAAATTTTCATGGAATTCGGCCTTAAATTTTAATCACAACGCTAACGAATTGAAAGCATTGCCAAGAGGATTGGATCAATTGGTAATAGGGAACAGATTTTTAAAAGTTGGCCAGCCGGTAGATCAATATTGGTTATTAGAGAATAATGGCATTTATACTTCAGATGCTGATGTACCAGCGGTTAACGGACAAAAATTAAAATATAAGGGAATTGTTTTAAAGGCCGGCGATCCGCGTTGGAAAGACCAAAACGGAGATAATACCATTGATGATAACGATAAAGTATTAAAAGGCCATTCATTACCAACCCTTGCAGGTGGTTTCGATAACAATTTTAGATATGGAAATTGGAGTCTGGCTACAAGTCTCTACTTTAATTTAGGAAGAAAGCTAATCAACCAGGAGATGGCTAACCATTTTGATTTTGTTAACCGTGAAGGTAATACCGATATCAGTTCTGTTAAAGAAATTACTTTCTGGGAGAAACGTGGCGATTACTCAAAATATCCACTTTACAATCCCTGGAGTACGGTAATCCCATACCGTGCAGATCAGGATCTTTTTTTAGAGAATGCTTCATTCCTAAAATTAAGGCAGGTTTCATTAGGTTACGAACTGGGTAATTTGCTCAATAGGAGGAACATCAAAATCAACAAATTCTTCGTATACGGTGCAGTGAGTAATATTTTCACCATCACGCCTTACACTGGTCAGGATCCTGAATTGGTGAGCTACGATGGCGTTGATACAGGTTATGGCCAACCCATTCCGAGAACATATACCCTGGGTGTTAAAATGGAGCTTTAAGATGAAAACAAGAACTAACAAAACATCAAGTAAGATGAAAAATATATTATACACACTTCTGGTTTCTATAATTGCCTTTTCGAGTTGTAATAAAGCTTTAGAAACCGATTCCACCAGGGTTGTAGGTGAAAAAAATGCCTGGAATACAGTAGAGGATGCCCGATCCGGAATTTTGGGGGTTTATGCTTTAACACGGGCTGCTTTATCAGATAATAACGGCCACTGGATTTATGGTGATGTAAGAACAGGAGAGTTTTTGAGTCCAAAAAGACAGGATTTAAAAGCTGTAATCAGCAATAATTTAAATGCAGCATATCCCGTAATGGAGGCGTTATCTGATTGGACAAGGTTTTATGCCATTGTAAACGGGGCCAACGTTTTCTTAGAAAATATTGGTCATGTAAAAGAAACAGATAAACGATACACGAGCAATAACATGACCGTGGATATTGCGCAAGCCAGGTTTTTAAGGGCTTTTGCCTATTTCTACATGGTAAGAATCTGGGGCGATGTACCATTTATTACCTCTTCAGACGAAGGTAAATTTACCAATAAACCCCGCGAAAGCCAGGCCAGGATTTTAGCATGGGCTGAACAGGAAATGCTAAAAGCAGCGGCTGATCTGCCATTTATTTATAGCGGTGGCGATGTACAGCAGCCAACTGATTATTATAATGAAACTTCAGGCAGATGGGGTGGTGCTTTGGCTACAAAAGTTACGGTATACGCGGTTTTAGCTCATTTGGCAGCCTGGAATGCCGATTATACTAACGTTGCTAAATATGCCAAATTTGTTGAAGATAATTACGGTAGAAGTGCAGGAGGTTTTACAGGAAGTGCTGATTTATCAAATTCCAATGGGTTTTTCTACAATAAAAACACCAGGCAGATGTTCGGTTTTAACTCCGATTATGGTCACGTAGATGGTTCATCTACCGGGCATATTGAAGAGTTAACTTTAGCTGAACCGGTGATGACCAAGTCCGTTCCGGATATTTATCTTCCGAAAGATTCGATTCTGAAATATTTCAATGTTGCCAAAGATCAAAGGTTTGCCGTTGATACATTAGGTCAGGCAAAATATGATGGAAGATATTTTACGAACATAAACGGTAAGTATCCCATTTTCAGCAAAATCAAAGTGATTCAGGGCGGAGGAACAGATCCGAATTTCAGGTATTTTACCAGTGCTTTGGTTTTTACCCGCTTAGAAGACATCGTGTTATTAAGAGCAGAAGCGCTGTCTGTCTTGGGCGACCAACAGGGAGCTTTAAATGAACTGCTTTCTGTGATGGGTAGAAGGTATGATGACGGACTTTCTATAAACATAGACGACGTCATAAAATTAATCTTCGAAGAGCGCCACCGTGAATTGTTGGGTGAAGGCTCAAGGTGGTATGATTTGATCCGGTACAACAAGATCAAACAGAACGACGCCAAGTTCATGAATCTCATCAATTCTGGTGGAATTTACTGGCCTATATCAAGAAAACTCCTTTCCCAAAATAGTTTATTAACCCAAAATGCTTACTGGCGCTAATGATAACGGATATGAAAAATTCAATAAAATACATAGGCGCACTGGCAATCTTATCATTGCTTACGCTCATCAATTCGGCCTGCAAAAAGAATGGAGGATTTTACGATGCGCCAGATCAGAATGTAACCTTTGCCGGCAATACTTACGATTATTTGAAAAGCAAACCAGGGGTTTTCGATTCGCTTATTGTAGCGATTGACAGGATGGGTTTGAAAAAAACATTAACCGATAGTAATGTTACGTTATTTGCAGTCAGCAATCCAAGTTTCCAACTGGCTTTACGGAATCTAAATACGTTAAGGAAACTATCTGATAAAGACCCACTTTTTTTGGCCAATATTGATGCCATTCAGTTAGATACGATGACTTCGTACTACATCATCAGAGGTAAGAAAACAACCGATTCATTAAAACTTCAGGATGGCTTAGACTTGAAAAGTGTACATATTGGTTATCCGATGCATGCGAGTGTAACCAAAATATCGGCTTCTGGCCAGGTTGGTGCCGGACCGGAGGTTATTAATTTTGATAATACCAAAAAAAGCAAATTCGTTCGCAACTGGGCGACCAGTACAACCTCATCAAATAACATTAAAACCAAAAATGGAATCGTACATGTAATCAGTGCTGATCATGTATTTGGCTTTAATGAATTTGTTACCCGATTAACTTTTGTACCACCACCGCCTAACCTTTACCTGGAAATTGGCGGGATATTTTCATCAAACCGCGAAAATGGCGGAGGTATAACCAGTGGAGAAAATTCGCGAAAAGTAATTGATGGTGATGATCATACCAAATTCCTGGCCGACTTACAAGGCGAACTATGGATGAGGTTTGAACTTAAAACACCTGCTGTTTCATCGGTATATACCTTAACATCTGCAAATGATGCCAACGAAAGAGATCCAAAAGCATGGACTTATGAAGGCTCGATGGATGGTTCAAACTGGGTAGAATTGGATAGAAGGTCTAACTTTTTCTTTGAAGAAAGATATCAGCAAAAGGTATTCAGGTGTACCAATACGGTTGCCTACAAATTTTACCGCATTGTGATTACCGAACTCAGAAACAGTGGCACATTCCAGTTGGCTGAGTTTACCATAAACAAAACGAAATAAGTAATGCAAAATAGAAACATTAAAATAAATAGCCCGATGAAATCGATCATATATAAATATTTTGCGCTCCTTTTACTTGCTTTAACCGTTTGCAGTAGCTGTAAAAAGATTTTCGATTTACCCGATGAGAAAGATTATATCAGCAATAATGTGAATTTTAGCAATAAAATTCTGGAGCCAATAATCGGAAGAACCAATCTTATCGGTGGTTTTAACAGCGATAACTCAACCAATCCCATCACGTTCGAAATTGTAAACGTCAGGTTTGGGGATGGAAAGCCAGTGAGCGATCTTTTTACCACAGCACCAACTTACGTATGGACAGCCCCTTACACCGGTTTGGAAAAAAGCCTGGCTGAAATTGAGGCAAAAAGGAAAATCGAAACGCATCCGATATTCGAAATACGTTCATCAGGCGAATTCATCTTATGGCCATCAGCTACCAACCAGATATTGAAACCCCGTCCGACAGATAGTACCAACTTTTCGCAGGATACACGCTTTTTTGATGTAAAGGTTAAAAATACCGGTGGTGAGCGCCTGATCCGGGATTTTCAGATCAGACCTTTCAGAGAGCGCCCTTACGAGCCATCGAATGATTTTAATGCTTATACAGGTTTGCCTGCCCCTGATCCAAAATTTCCGTTAGACAAAAATCTGAGAGATTATATCCGTCCTTATCTGAATAATGTTATCGGGGCTACTTCTAATTTAAACTTAGTGAGCAACAATGATAAAAAGGATGCAATTGTTTACATCCGTCCGCTAACATCAGGAGGTAATGGCCATTCGTTACGCATTGTGGTTTTGGGTAAAGATTCTTTACCGATCGATCCTAAGTTTTTCAATGAAACGGTTTGGGATAAAATGATCCATGGTTTCAATATCCAGAAAACCGATCAATATGTCCAGTATGATGTTGCTTATCCGATACCATTGGTAGAAATCCCTACATCTTATGCCAGAGGCGGATCGAGGGCAAAAGCAGAACTGAGTTACTCCCGGATTGGTTTTGGGGGGGCACGTACAGTGGCCAATTTCGGTGTCGATTTCGCTATTTATAAGGCTGGCGACTGGGAAATCGTCTTTTATTTCAAAAATGAGAACCCAAAATTTGCTAACGAATAGTTGATCAATAAAGCTAATATTATGAAAAGAAATATACTTTTATATACATTACTTATTGTATGTATAATCTATTGTACGAATGCCTATTCGCAGGAAAAAAATATTATTGTAAATGGCAGGGTTCTGGATAAAGAGACCAAACAGGGGGTGCCAGGCGTATCTGTTGTTCTGCAAAGCACCAATAAAGGCTTAACGCAAACCAATGGCGATGGAAAGTTTTCGGTTAACGTACCTGTTGGCGGAACACTTTTATTTAAATTTTTAGGGTACAATACCTCATCGGTTAAAATTACCAATCAAACCAATATCACCGTAACCATTAGCGAGGATCGTAAAGATCTGAATGATGTTATTATTGTAGCCTACCAAAACAGACCAAAAGAAACAACTGCCGGATCGGTAACGGTGCTTAACGCTAAGGATGTATCCGATATTCCGGTATCAAACATTGAAACCCTTTTACAGGGTAAAGTACCAGGGTTAAATATCCAGAACAATACCGGTGCCCCTGGTTTTAGGGGATCGGTACAGCTTCGTGGTTTATCGAGCTTAAGTATTTCGGGTAGTGGTAACGATTCATTTTTACAACCTACATCGCCATTATATATTATTGATGGCGTGCCTTTAGATGCAGATAAGGCAGCAGAGTTTGGTTTTCAAACACAAGGTCCAGGGGTGAGTCCACTTTCGCTAATCCCTCAGGAGGATATCGAAAATATCCAGATCCTGAAAGATGCGCAGGCCACTTCTATGTACGGCTCCAGAGGTGCTTATGGGGTAATCATCATCACCACAAAAAGAGGTAATTCTAAAGTGCCGCGTATTAAATACGTATCGAACTTTTTCGTTAATGCTCCGCCTAAATTACGAGAAACATTAGGCGGTAATTCAGAACGCCAATTAAAAATTCAGCAAATTATTTTAAATGCAGAAACCATTAATCAGATTAGGGGAATAAGCAATACACCTTTTCTTGCCGATAGTTTAAATGCGTATTACAATAACTCTACCGATTGGCAGGATGTATTTTATCAAACTACCTTTAACCAAAGTCATAACCTGGCTTTAGATGGTGGTGACCAAAAATTTAATTACAAAGCCAATATGGGCTATTATGCCGAAAAAGGTGTAATTAAAAACACGGGTTATAACCGTTACAATTTAAACATGAATATGGAGTTTAAACCGAATGATAAATTTAGATTTTTCGGTTTCGTTAATGGTTCGGTAGGTAAACAGAATAAAGGTAACGGTGCGGGTTTACTTCAATCAGGCGTGGCTTCAAACGGTCAGGCATCAACGCTTTTGCCTCCTCCGTCTTTTTATCAGGCATCTGGTGGGGTATTATCTGCTTTGCAAACCCTAAACGATAATAATTCCAGAAATTTAAGAGCAAATATCGATGCCCGTTACGAATTTATACCAGGTTTCGCAGCATCTTCTACCTTAAGTTATGATTATACCTCAGATACTGAAACTACATTTACACCAGCTGCGGCCAATGGATCATTTGCCAAGCTTTATGATTATAATGGCAGAAATTTCCAGTTATACAATAGAAATGCAATCACTTACGCCAAAACATTAGGTGAAAAGCATAATTTCTTTATCAATACATTTAACGAAATTTATAAACAAGGTTCCCAATCATCAATAAGCCGGCAGGAAAGAATTCCAAACGATCAGCTTCAGGGACCAGTCGGGTTCGATGGTTATTATTCAAGAGGCGGCGGAGTTTTAAGTAGCTATAAAAATGCTACAATTGCCTCTTTCGCAGGGTCGCTATCTTACGATTATGACAAAAAATACGTAGCCGAGTTCTCTTACCGTTTAGATGGTACTTCATCAAGTGGTTTGGAAAATCCATATTCAAAAAACTCTTCAATAGGTTTAAGATGGAATTTCAATAAAGAAAACTGGTTAACCGATCAAAAATGGTTAGACTATGGTAGTTTAAGGTTAACCTGGGGCCAAAATATTGTGCCAACAGGTAATCTTCAAAGTATTTATGGTATTTATAACCTGAATGGAAATTACAACAATACGCAAACCATTGGTATCAATTACGATTTAATTCCAAATCCGGCTTTAAAGCCAACCACTACAAGTCAGTATAACCTTGGTTTTGACATTGGTTTCCTAAACAGATTCTCGATCGTTGTGGATAGTTATTTTAAAAAGGTAGATAATTTATTGTTCGATCGTGTTTTATCTAATACAACAGGTTTTAATAAACTATCGAGTAACGATTTGGGGATCGCCAACTATGGTACCGAGATTAGCTTAATTGTTAAAGCCGTTACCAGTAAGGATTTTGACTTATCTTTTTCGATAAACGGTGCATATAACCGCGATGTGCTGTTAAAATTACCTGAAGAGTATAACGGGCAGTATATCCGCTTTGATGGTTCCGGTTATCTGCAGCATAATGTTTTCCGTGTAGGCAGAAACACCCTGTCAAACTATTTAAGAATTAACCAGGGAGTTTACAAAACAGATGCGGATGTACCTGTAGATCCGGTTACCGGAAAAAGGTACCAAACAAACAATACCTTCTTTTACGGGGGAGACCCGATCTTAAAAGATGTAAATGGCGATTATATTCTGGATGGCAGAGATTACGAAATTACCGGAAACTCACAACCATTGATAACAGGTGGTTTATCGTTCACCATGAGGTATAAAAAATGGGGGCTAAATATGTACGCCAGTTATACAGCCGATAGAACAATCTTAAATAATGCACTTGCCGATCGTATTGCCATCATGAGAGATCCTTATGCACTAAATGCCGTAGTACCATTAGGCGATTTAAATATCTGGCAGAGACCCGGCGATGTAGCCAAATATCCATACCCTTATGATTTTAGCCGTTATGGAAATATCCAGCCATTAAGAGCCGATCAAACCTTATGGCAGGAAACTGGTACGTATCTGAAAATTAACAATTTAACACTTTCTTATATGTTCGATAAGAAGTTGATAAGCAGATTCGGACTGGCCAATTTAAGGATATTTGGTTCTACCAATAACCTGATTACATTTTCTAAGTATAGCGGCCCTAACCCAGAAAACGTAACCGCATTGGGTCGCGATATTTCTAACGGTTATCCTGTGCCACGTACCTATAACATTGGTTTGAACTTAGAACTTAATACAGGCAACTAAAAATATTGATTATGAAAAAAGTTATTATTTACACTTTGGTTATTGCAGCATCTTTTTGCTTGCCTTCATGTAAAAAGTTTTTAAACGTACAGCCTTTAGATAAACTAACAGGGAACAATTTTTTCCAGACTAAAGAGGACGTTGTTGCCAATATTTATGATTTGTCGAGGATTGTTTTTAGTAAAATAAATGAAACACATTATGTTGGTGCGGTTGGAGAATACAGATCAGGCGAGGTATTGCACGAAAGCCAGTCTGATAATGCCGCCTCACGCGAATATGTGGAGTTCTTAGGTCGAAATGATTTATTAAACCTGATCAGAAGAGGGCAACCCTGGGACTATTATAATTTTGATAGAATAACAGATTGGACTGGTTATTACAGGGCAATTCAAGGTGCCAATATCCTGATCGCGAAATTAGATGAGGGTGTTCCGGGGGTTTCTGAAACAGAAAAAGGACAGTTTAAGGCTGAAGCCGCATTTATTCGCTCACTTTGTTACTTTACCATGGTGCGGTTATTTGGCGATGTAGTGTATTATACTGATGCATTTCATTCTACATCCTTACCCCGCGAAAATTTTGTATCTGTATTAAATAAATGTATAGCCGATTTAAATGGTTATAAAAATCAAATTCCATTTACCTATAGCGATCCTGCTTTAAAGGGCGTTCGGGCAAGTAGAGGCAGCATCATTGCCTTAATGATGGAGATGAATATGTGGAACGCTGGTTTTGATGGCGCTAACGCAAGAAAATATTATCAGGCTACTGCAGATCTGGGTAAAGAATTGGTTGCAAGTAATGCCTATCGGTTATTGCCGCTTTCAGACTGGTCTACAGTGATTAAGGGCCGTTCGGATGAAAGTTTGTTCGAATTTTATCAAAGTATAAATTATGGAGATGCCGTACTGAATGTTGCGCCGATTGCCGATATGTTTTTGCATTACCCATACAAAAGACCTGAATATACCCACCGCGTAAGTTTTGCTTATTACAGGGGCGAATACATGCAAAAAATCTTTCAGGATGGGGGCGACAAAAGAATCACCACCTGGTTTAACGAAGATATTTTTGCCGACAATGGTAAGTTCATGTTATTAAAATATGCGAAGAACTCTTTCATTGTAGGTGAGGAAGATGCCAATCCGGATAATACTTTTATGATTTTTAGGTACGGTGGAGAACTCCTGTTGGCGGCAGAAGCGCTTGCAAATATAGATGAAGATACCGAAGCCATAAAACTGGTAAATATGGTAAGGAACCGTGCCGGCGCCTCTCCGTATACGTCTTCAAATGGAGATCTTAAAGAATTTATTTTTTACGAACGTTCAAGGGAACTGATCGGTGAGGGGCACCATTACTTCGATTTGGTTAGGACGAAGAGAATTTTAAATAGCCAGTATTCCTACAACGTGCTTACATCCGATAAATTTAGTCGTGGTGCCTGGACCTGGCCAATTAACTCAGGTGCACTAAACAACAACCCATTTATGAAATTGAATGATTACTGGGTTAATGGTGGTAATTAATTTTTATAATAAAAGATATATGAAAAAGCTAATTTTTGCTTGTGCTGTTGTACTGCTGATATTAAATGCTTGTAAACGTGATGAGTACTACCGTGATGGAGGCTTGGCTAACCCTAACTTTGAAGGCAATATGCTTCAATATTTGCAGGCTAAAAAAGTACCTTTTGATACCATAGCCCAAATTGTTAAGCTGGCGGGTATGGAAAGCGCCTTTTCTAATGAAGACTTTACTTTTTTTGCGCCTGATGATGATGTAATTAAAAGAACAATTGGAACAATCAGAACTGATGGGTTAAATAGTTTTCTTTTTTATGCAGGAAAAGATACCGTTAAAACACTGGATCAGATTAGCCCGTTAATTTGGAGGAAATATCTGCAGCGCTACATGTTTAAAGGTGTGAACAGATTAAAAGACTATCAGCAAATAGATTTTGATGTTAAAAGTGTTTATCCGGGTGGTTTGTATTATTCTCTTGGTGGTAATATCTCAAATATTGGTGTAACCTATGGTACTGCCAACAATATCAAATATATTGGCTACCGCCAATTGGTTTTAACCTACATTCCGGATGCCTCAAAACCAAATGACAATTGGTACATCAATAAGGTATCATCATCTGATATAAAACCTACCAATGGTGTAGTACATGCTCTGGCCTTTAACGATTTGGCAGGTGGTGCTTATTTTGGATTTAACCCAAATGATTTTTTTAGTGATGTGTATTACAGTGGGTTAACGCCTTCTGATTCTTCGAAATAAAATCACATCCGGTGTTACCTCAAGAAATTAAACGATGAAAAAAATTAAATTAATATTCGCAATAATCACTTTGATTGCTTTTAGCTTTCAGGGATGTAAAAAAGCAGATGATGTGATCCCTGATCCTTATGCTGATGCTAAATCTCCTTTAGGTGTGGCCATTTCGCAAACTGATGTCCCTGTTCCTGCTGTTGGAATTGTAGGTACATCTGTAGTCATCAAAGCTTCAGGCTTTGATAAATATAAAAATCAATTAACCTTTATGTTTAACGGCGAAAAGGCTGAGGTAGTTAATGTAACCGCCACTGAAATTACGGTTAAAGTTCCGGAAACCGGAAGTACGGGTGTAACATCAATTGCTATTGGCGACCAGTTGTTTATTGGTCCAACCTTTACCGTAACGGGGCTGATTCAGATTGATCCTACATTCAAAGCTATAGCTGGTACTAACGGTTATGTAAGTCAGGTGTACGAAATGCTTGATGGAAGGAACATTGTGGTTGGTAATTTTACAAATTTTGATAACAAAGGAGGTGTGGTTCCCATCAATAGGATCGCAAGAACATCATTAGACGGAGAATACGACCGTACTTTCCGTACAGGAAGAGGATCCAACGGTGGCTTAGCCAGAATTGTAGAAATTGGTAACCGTTTTATTATAGCAGGTGGCTTTTCCGGATTTAACCAACGGACTGAAAACATCAGCAACATTACCAGTTTGTTTACAAGCGGAGCAATTGATACTGTAAAAATTCAGACAAAAAGAAAGCCAACGGTTACCGATACCGTTACACAGAAATGGTTTCCGAGGTTTAACGGTGGTACAAATGGTTTTATTGACCGTGTATATGCGCACCAGGGAAAAATTTTAGCAACCGGCGATTTTAGGTATTATGTAAAAAGAACTTACGATAAGTTTAATTACGATTTATCAAGGGATACTGTAATATTGGACAGTACAGAAATTCGACAGATTTTGCGCTTTAATTTAGATGGTAGTCTTGATAAAACATTCCGTTTTAATACCGCTACCAATAAGGGAAAAGAAAGTGCAAACGGACGTGTGGACACTTACATGCATATCGATGCAGAAAAGTTAGAAAAACTGGTTGTGTTTGGTAATTTTACCACATTCGACGGTCAGCCGGCCAATCGCATTGTAAGGTTAAACCCAGACGGAAGCATCGATCCAACTTTTACGCCAGGCTCAGGAACAGATAATGTGATTTCATCCTGTACTTATAACACCTCTACAAAAAAATACGTAATTACAGGAAACTTTACTCAATACAATGGCAAATCTGCGCTCGGTGTAGCTGTTTTAAATGATAATGGCACCTTAGATGAAACATTTGTTTCTAAATCATTTGAAGGTGGCATACCTCGTTTTGCTAAACAGCTTAATAATGGGTTAATCGTGGTAAGCGGGTATTTTATTAAATACAATGGCATCACCAGAAATGGTTTTATGGTTTTAACACCAACAGGATCATTGGCAAAAGGATACAATTCTACAGGTCCTTTTAATGGTAACCTGTCTGATGTAATCGAAACCAAATCGGCAGATGGTAAAAAAGCATTATTATTAATCGGCGACTTTAATCGTTTCGATAATTTACCATTATACAACATTATTAGAGTAACGATCGAATAATAGATTAAGCTAACCAGGATATAAATTAAGATGAGTATGATGAAAAAATATAAATTATTGATTGGCTTAATCGCAACAATAATGATTACGGCCATATTTTCTTGTAATAAAGAATTCGAAAGAACAATTGGAGATAAGAATGCCAGTGACACAACAACTGTTAAATACGGAAACCGTAAGGTACTTTATTTGGTTGTTGACGGAGCAAGGGGGCAATCGGTTTTAGATGCAAATACGCCTAATATCGATGCAATTTTGCCGCACGCTATCTACACATGGGTAGGTTTAAGTGATGCTGAAGCACCCGGAAATGCAACCAATTGGGCAGACATGTTAACCGGCGTTAAAAAAGATAAACATAAAGTTACTACTGATGCATTAACGAATAACAATCTGCAGAATTACCCAATTATCTTCAACAGGATTAAAGAGGCCAGTGCAAAATCGAAAATTGTTACCTATACCTCATCAGCGGTTTTTAAATCATTAAATTCAGGAGCCGATGTGAGTAGCCTGTTGGCAGATGATGATGCGGTTAAAGCCGGATTGATCAGCAATCTAACTAGTGATACTGCAACGGTTATTGTAGGCCATTTTACAGGGATTAATGCGGCCGGTGCAGCATCCGGATATGATGTTTCTTTTCCGGCCTATAAAGCAGCTATCGAAAAATTCGATACTTCTGTAGGTGAAATCCTCGCTGCACTAAAAAAACGTCCTGATTATAACAATGAGCAATGGCTGGTGGTTATTGCATCAAGTGCAGGTGGGCAATATACCTTACCCTCAAATGCCGATGATCAAACTATTTTTAGCCAGCCAAAAGTAAATTCATTTGTAATTTATTATGCACCAACCTACAACAAACGAATTTTAACAAAGCCATTTACAGGTAACAGGTATTTAGGCAAAACAATCCGTTTTAAAGGGGAAGATGTGAGGGCACAGGTTGATGCTGCTGACGCAGATGTTTACAACATAGACGACACTACAAAAGTGACCATAGAACTTAAGGTTAAAAAGAACGAAGACAAATTTTTCTGGCCGAGTGTTTTAGGTAAACGTAATGAGTGGTCTGGCGGTCACCCAAGTGTAGGCTGGGTTATTTATTTAGAAGAAGACTATTGGTATTTTGAGTGGCGGGGTACCAAAGATGGAGATTACCACCAATGTAGGGGGGGGAGTTTTGCCAAGGGGAAATGGACAAATTTAACGGCGAAAATAGAGGTGCGTAATGGCCAAAGGTTTGTTCGTACCTATACCAATGGTAGCTTTAATAATGAGCTCGAAATTACAGGTTCAGGTTCGCTGGCAAATTCGAATCCTTTAAAATTGGGATTTTTAAACGGAAATGGACACGGGGTACCGGATGTATATGTAAGTGACATCCGCTTTTTTAAATTTTCTGTTCCGGATGGAATGATCGGCAACTATGCCTGTCAAACTTCAATCGATCAAAGTCATCCATACTTTAATTTTCTGGTAGGGTATTGGCCCGCAACAGATGGAAATGGTAATATCATGGCAGATATAAGTTCTCAGGCACATGATTTTAAATTTCAGGGAACCTATGCCTGGGAGAGTTTTAACGATTTAATCTGTCCTCCGGCACCAGAAACACTGGCCATATTTGTTCCTCAAACATCAGATATACCTGCACAGATTATAAACTGGTTAAAGATTGCCAATAAACAAACATGGGGGCTTGATGGCCGGGTTTGGTTAGATCAATAACGGATTTGCTGATCATTTAAAATATCGTAAAATGAAAAAAAATATATATATCGCATTGATAAGTTTAGCCATCATTGGTGTTTATTCTTGTCGCAAATCACAAATAGATGATTTAAAATTGCCGGATCCCAATACCAGAAGTGTAACAGGAGAAGGTATTGTTGCAGGAAACGTTTCCATAGATAACGAATACATTAAAGTTCCTTTTAAAATTTCTTTAACGGGCGTTGCAGAAGAGGCTTTTCAGGTAGGTTTAACTTTAAATAACGATACGGTTACGCAGTTAATTAATAACGGAACCATTACAAATGCAATCCTAATGCCGTCTGCAGGGGTAGAATATCCTAATGTGATCAACGTGGCTTATGGCACCGATAACAGCGAAGGTGTCGCTATTGTTCGCCGGTCAGTATTGGAGCGTAATTATGGTAAAAAAGTTGTTTTCGCCCTAAAGCTTTCAGCTCCCGGTAAAGGAAATAAGATTGCAGCCGGCAAATCTACCATCATGGTTATTATTAATACTGCCGATCTGTTAAAACCTACCGATCTACACTATTTAACTTTAAATGGAGGTGGTACCTATAATGTAGTGTACCAGGGCGATTATATTGTAGGTCCTGCCGGGGTAACGATTCCGCTTATTGTAAGTTTAGAAAACCAACCATCAACAGCTTTCAATATTAAAATCAAAGAAAACATAGATACCATTGCCACTTTAGTTGGCAGGGGAACTTTGCCCGCAGATGCAATACACCTGGATGCTAAAGATTATAGCGTTGATACTTTGGTTCGGTTTGCTACAGGGGCTTCGAGTACGATCGTCAGACTTCAGATCCCATGGCCGGTTTTCGACGCCAATATTGTTGCAAATAAAAAATTTGCATTCGCTTTCAGCATTAGTGAGGCCAGCAATCATGTAATTCACCCAACCAAGAGTAAATTAATAGTGATTGTAGATCCTAATGTAAATTTGGATAATAACTCTTACATCACCGGAAACGGTACTGGTTTAACAGCAAAATATTATACCAATACCCAATTAGACCCTGATGATGGGCGTGCGCCATTTGTAACCAGAGTTGATGAAACCATAAACTTTAGTGGTGATGGATGGCCAGACAATGTGAAAAATGCAGTTGGAACTCAATTAAGCAGGGACAACTTTGCCAGTAGATGGAAAGGCGAGTTTTTGGCACCAGTGCGTGGTATTTATACTTTTTATCAAACCCGTTGGGATGATGGCTCAAGACTATATGTTAATGGTGTACCATTAGTAGACGATTATACCACCCAATGGGATAAAGATACACGTAAAGGCACCATATTTTTAGAACGCGGAAAACGGTATACCATTGAAGCACATCACCGTGAAAATGTAGGCGGGCAGCAGGCTTATCTGGAAATTGAAGTGCCGAATATTTTATCAAAAAGGGTAATACCAAAATCTCAATTATTTCCAACGCCTTAAATATTAATAAGATATGAAAAATAACGTAAAAAGATTATTCAGCATTCTATCTCTTTTAATACTTATTGTAATTACAACAGTAAAGTGTAAGAAAGATGCAGAAGAGATTGCTCCTGTGGTAGACGAACCTAAACCAACTGCAGGTTTTGATTATGCCGTAGCCAGTCCGACAAAGTTTTTAGAATACCAGTTTACGGGTACTTCTACAAACTATAAAACTTTGTTATGGCAATTTGGCGATGACAGTACATCTGTAGCGGTTAATCCAAAACACGTGTATCGTTTTCCAGGTAAATATAAAGTTACTTTAACCACCAGAAACAGCCAGGGCTATTCGGCTGCAAAAGAAGTGCTTTTAAATATTGTAGATCCAAATTTCGATCCAACAAAAATTGGGGAGAATTATATGCAGACCGTTGGCGGCATATTCTCGGTAAATTTAGAGGCTGGTGCTGGACCTAATTCTGATGAGGGATCAAAAAAACTGGTTGATGGCGATACCAAAACCAAATTTTTGCAGGCAGGTTTTGATGGTACCCAAAGATGTACTTTCGAGCTTGCAACACCACAGGTAGTTGGTGCTTATACTTTAACTTCAGGAAACGACGCTGAAGACAGAGATCCCAGGTATTGGATTTTACAGGGATCATTAGATGGTATTCAGTATACGGACCTACATACGGTAACCACTTGTCCATGGCCAGCGCAAGGTGAGAGAAATGTTACCAAAAGGTATTATTTCGACAACTTTGTTGCTTATAAATTTTACCGTCTTTATATCAAAGCCAACAGGGGAAGCCGTGTATTTCAGTTATCTGAGTGGACCATCAATAAAAAACAACCCTAAATAATAAGCGCTCCACAAAATTTGAAGAATACATGAGGCTTAACAACCTCATGTATTTTTTTTGAAGAAGTCAAGTTAGAATAACGGACAGGCCATAAAACTTGACTTCTTTGAGATTTATTTTTCTTTTTAAATAAAAGAAGTCAAGTTTCCTGGCATTATGGTCATTAAAACTTGACTTCTTAATGGGTAATGTCACCCTGATCCGATAGCTATCGGATTTATTTCAGGGTCTATTTAGCAGAAAAGTAACAGATCTCCAAAGAAGTCAAGTTTCCTGGCATTATGGTCGTTAAAACTTGACTTCTTTAGACTCTGTTTTAAATGTCGTTCTGACAATTAAAAATTGACTTGTGTTGCAAAAAGTAAATTATATTTTATACATTAGTAAAACGTTTAACTAAGCGTTACATCTAACCAATATATAACATCAGATTTTCGATACACACAAAAATTATGAACAAAACCAACACTTTAAAATTCTTAGGCATACTGGGCTGCATGTTCGTAGGCAGTTTGCTAAAGGCGCAGGAGCGGAAGGCTCCGGCTTATCCCCTAATTACACATAATACCTATTTCAGTATCTGGTCTAACACAGATAAATTAAATGAGTCTTCTACTCAACATTGGACAGGTGCCGATCATTCTCTTTTAGGAATGATTAATGTTGATGGAGGTATTTATCGCTTTTTAGGTAAAGAAACCACTACCTATAAAACGGTTGTACCTACTTCAGATGAAAAAGCTTACGAAGTAAAATATACAGAAACTGAACCTCAGGGCGATTGGAAAGCTGCGAACTACGTGGCCAGCACCTGGCAAACAGGTCACGCACCAATAGGAGATGATGCCAAAAATGTAAAAACATTGTGGAAATCGCACGATATATGGGTGAGGAGAACCTTTAACGTCGCTAACCCGGCATCAATAAACGAACTGTTTTTAAAGATCAACCATGATGATAATATTGAGGTTTACCTGAATGGAAAGAAAATCTACACCAAAGAAGGCTGGACCAATAACTTCCAATACATTGCCTTAAGCAATAGCGATAAAAGTGCGTTAAAAGCCGGACCTAATGTAATCGCCATCCACCTCATTAACACCGACGGTGGCCGTTTCCTGGATTTTGGTCTGGTAGAAAAGCTAAAAGACAATGCCGAAAAGGTGCAGCTGGCTAAACAAAAAAGTGTTGATATCAATGCCACGCAAACCATTTATAACTTTACCTGCGGTAAGATCGATTTAAAATTAACTTTTACCTCGCCATTGTTAATGAACGATTTGGGTTTATTTGCACGCCCGGTTTCTTATGTTTCCTATCAGGTAAAAGCAAATGACGGTAAAACGCACCAGGTGAAAGTATACCTGAGTGCATCATCAAATATTGCGGTTTATCGCCCTGCGCAAGAAGTTACGGCGAGCAAATACAGCACAGCTAAATTATCGGTATTAAAAACAGGTACAGTAGAACAACCAATTCTTCAGAAAGCAAGTGATGATATGCGGATTGATTGGGGTTATTTTTATGTAGCTGCGTCAAAAACAAGCAATGCCATCCAGTTTGTAACGGCCGAGAAAGATGCTGCCGATGCTTTTAGAAATGGCAATTCTGCTTCAACAGCTAAACAAGGCAAAATGCTCGCGTTGAATACTGTTATCCCCTTTGGAATAGTGGGTAAAGCTGCGGTAGAAAAATATGTTGAATTAGGCTATGATGAAATATATTCAGTTCAATACTTTAATAAAAATTTAAGACCATGGTGGAATACCTCAGGTAAGGAAACCATTGAAAATCAGTTAACCGCAGCGGCTAACGAATACAAAACCGTAATCCAGAAATGTGAAACATTTAATAAAACCTTGTATGCCGATGCTTTAAAATCAGGTGGTAAAGAATATGCTGATTTATGCGTTTTAGGTTACCGCCAGAGTATTGCAGCACATACTTTGGTAAAGAGCCCGCAAGGTGAAATTTTATGGTTATCGAAAGAAAATAACAGTGGTGGTTTCATTAACACCGTTGATGTAACTTACCCTTCGGCACCATTATACCTGATTTATAATCCCGAGTTATTACAAGGCATGTTGAACGGTATTTTCTATTTCAGCGAAAGCGGAAAATATCCTCATCCCTGGGCAGCTCACGATCTGGGTACCTATCCACTAGCCAACGGACAAACTTATGGCGAGCCTATGCCGGTTGAAGAATCGGGTAACATGATTATTTTAACTGCTGCCATTGCCAAAGCGCAAGGAAATGCCAATTACGCCAAAGCACATTGGAAAACCTTAACCACCTGGGTTGATTATTTAACCAAAGAGGGTTTAGATCCAAAAACACAATTATGTACCGATGATTTTGCTGGTCACCTGGCCCGTAATGCCAACTTATCGGTAAAAGCGATTGTAGGCATAGCGTGTTACGCCCAAATGGCCCAAACATTAGGTTATGATGATGTTGCTAAAAAATACAGGGATATTGCAGAAAGTATGGTGCCAAAATGGATAGAAATGGCCGATGCAGGCGATCACTACGCTTTAACTTTTGATAACAAAAATACCTGGAGCCAGAAGTATAATCTGGTTTGGGATAAGGTTTTAAATTTAAATTTGTTCCCTCAAAAAATATATGATACCGAAACCAAATATTACCTGACCAAGCAAAACAGATACGGTATTCCGTTGGATAGCAGAAAGGCCTACACTAAAAACGACTGGATCTTGTGGACCGCTACTTTTGCACCAACACAAAAAGAATTCGAAGCTTTGGTGTATCCTGTTTACAAGCATGCTATCGAAACTGAATCGAGAGTGCCTTTGAATGATTTTTATGATTCAAATACCGGTATCCGCGATAACTTTAAAGCACGTAGTGTTGTGGGTGGTTTTTACATGAAAATGCTTGCCGATAAATTAAATAGTAAATAAGATCTCACCCCTTTAAATTAACAATCAAAGGTTCTGCATTAATTTGTAGAGCCTTTTTTGTTTCCCTCTTTTAGAGCGGTGTCCGCATGACGGGATGTTTTAATCATGCATTATAAACCACTAATCTTTATTGCATGCGATAGATCGTCCTTTTCGATCGTAGTGGAAAAATCTACAAGACTGGTTTAAATAAACGTAAAAGATTTCTCCATTTCGCTGCGCTTCAGTCGAAAGGACGACATTTCTAGTTCTGCGATACATGAGCTTATATGTTTCTTAAATGCCTTATATGGTCAAAAAACTACGGTAGTTCTCACTTTAGGATGAATCCTATTCCTTGGTCTGTGTCCTCACAGACCGAAATTGATCGTATTATGTATAGGAAATGATTGGCTTGTGGTTCTTGGAGGTTTTCGGCCCCGCCATTCGCTACTTCCGATGAAGGATCGGAACCGCTGCTGTCGGGTTTAGGCACAAAGGCTGGTGCAAAATGCAACCCCGAAAATGAAATGCTGTTTTGGCTCACTAGCCCCGGTTGCAGCGTCACCCTGCAGCAACGAGGTACGAGGAAGCGAAGCGTATAAGCGTAAAACGGGAAGGAACTGACTGTTTAGTACAGGTATTGCGCTCCAAGTGCAAATTGGTGTTTTATCCTTTTCTGCTTTGTACTGGCCTTGCGCTTATGTTTTCATCAAAACTCAAATTCCAGCTGATTACTTTCTGGCTTTTCGATCTCCACATCATCATAAAACCGCGATAAGGTAATACCTAAAAGCCTCACCTGTGTTGTACCGATAGCGGCCTCTTCCAAAAGTTTAATCGCCTCTGCATAAATTATCTCAGCTTTGTTTATGGGTATAGCAAAAGAACGGCTGCGCGTAATCAGTTTAAAATCTGCAAATTTGATTTTTAAGGTTACGGTTTTGCCCTTTAATTGATGTTTTTCCAAACGTTTAGCTACCGTTTCACTGATCTGTTTCAGCAGATCGTGCATCACCGAATCTTCATTGGTATCTTCCGAAAAGGTATCTTCTGCGCCTACCGATTTGGTTTCGCGATTCGACTGAACGGGGCGTTCATCAATTCCGCGTACAATTTTATAATAAAACATTCCCGATTTCCCGAATTGGGCAACAAGCTGAGCTTCAGTTAATTTTTTTAAATCTGCACCCGTATTAATCTGCATGGCCTTCATTTTGGCGCCGGTAACTTTACCCACGCCAAAAAACTTCTCGACCGGAAGTTTTTCCATAAAAGATTCAATCTTCGATGGGCCAATAAAAGTTAAGCCATCTGGTTTATTCATGTCTGAAGCTACTTTGGCCACAAATTTATTGATCGATACGCCTGCCGAAGCGGTTAAGTTTAACTCATTTTTAATGGCATCTTTAATCGATTGTGCAATATCAATAGCCGACCCAATTCCGAGTTTATCTTCCGTTACATCGAGGTAAGCTTCATCCAATGAAAGGGGTTCTATACTATCGGTATATCGGCTAAAAATTTCCCTAAGCGCTTTCGAAACCGCGGTGTAGGCATCAAAACGGGGGTATACGAAAATTGCTGTCGGGCAAAGTTGATAAGCTTTACTCGAAGACATTGCCGAGCGGATTCCATATTGCCGTGCTTCGTAACTGGCTGTAGAAACCACACCACGGCTATCGGGCTTGCCACCAACCACTAAAGGCTTTCCACGGTATTCAGGAAAATCGCGTTGCTCTACAGATGCATAAAAAGCATCCATATCAATATGAATTATTTTTCTTAAAACCGGTAGATCTAAATCAGACATGCAATGACCTAAATTTCGTGATTTTTATCAGGATTATCGATTTAGATTTTTTTCTTTACAAAATATGGAGAGAGTACCGACTTTGTTTTAAGTAATTGCCCGAACGGTTTTATTTTAAGGAGATTGAATAATGAGATTTTGAGCGAAGCTAAATTTATGAAGGCAGATCTCTCCGTTCTGCTGCGCGCCAGTCGAGATGACGATCGTTTCGGAAAGCTACACACCTTAAACCTTATCCCTTACACCTTTTATCTAATCCAACAATACTTCTACTTTATTCAGCAGCGAATCCATCTCGAATGGTTTCTCCATAAAATCATTCGCACCAGCATCGAGTGCAGATTGCCTGATATCTCTACTGGCGGAGATCATTAAAATTGGAATTTCGCTAAATTCCGGGTCGTTTTTAAGTTGTCTGCATATATCCCTGCCATCATATCCACTCATCCAAATATCGAGCATAATCAGGTCCGGCTTATTTTTTACTGCATCTATTACTGCCCCACCATCATATGTAAATTCAACATTATAGCCCATTACTTCCAAAATCATCGTCACAGCGTCAACAATTCCTTCGTCATCATCGGCGATGAATATTTTCTTATTTCCCATTTTGTAATTTTATTTCATCTAGTTATGCTTTGCAATAGGTTAAATGAGAAGGTGATTGATAGCGTATACTAATTAATGCAGTAAAGATGCTTTTTGTTTTAAAAAAAATGAATATTTATTTAAAGAATTTTATGGTGAATATTGACTAATGTCAATTGATAAAGTATAGCTGTTTTATTCCCGCACTAGTGAATTAACTGATAATTTATTTTACATGGCAGATATTCGTGCATTAATATTTTATATTTACAGCGTTTATTCGACTTAATTGGGTTTAAAAGCCAAAAATGGATAGTATTAATATAAAAAAGTTAGCAGAAGCATTAAAATTATCTACTTCTACAATTTCGAGGGCTTTTAGGGATAATAGTGACATTAATCATGTTACAAAAGAGCGTATACTGGCCAAGGCGAAAGAGTTAAACTACCAACCCAACCATTACGCCAGTAATTTAAGGGAGCAAAAAAGTAAAACCATTGCCGTAATTGTACCCGAATTAGCGAATAATTATTTTTCGCAGGCCATTCACGGTATTGAGCGCTTAGCCAGAGAAAATGGTTACCATATTCTGATTTACGTAACCGATGACGATTATCAAAAGGAAGTAACTTTCATTAACCACTTACATAATGGCAGAGCCGATGGCATTATCATGTCTGTTTCCGGAGAAGCCAACGATCATAATTACCTCAATAAATTTGGCAGTAAAAGGCTGCCGCTTGTATTTTTCGATCGTATTTACGAAGACATTGATACTCCAAGGGTAATTACAAATGATTATAACAGCAGTTTTCTGGCAACAGAACACTTAATAGAGCAGGGTTGTAAAAGAATTGCTTACCTGGTGGTGAATAAAAGTTTATCTATAGGTAAAACCCGTATGCAAGGCTATCTTGATGCACTGGCCAAACACCAGATTCCTTTCGAAGAAAATTTAATTGTAGATTGCAGTAATAGTTACGAAGAAAATAGTGTGATCATTAAAGATGCTTTAATGCAATTAAAACCCGATGGTGTTTTTACATCGGTAGAGCGTTTAGCTTTTGCCACCTATTATGCTTGTTACGATCTTGATATTAACATTCCCAAAGATTTAAAGGTGATCAGTTTCTCCAGTTTAGAAATCGCTCCTTTGTTAAATCCTTCACTTACTACAATCACCCAACCGGCCACCGAAATAGGGGAAGAAGCGGCTAAATTGTTGTTTACTATTTTAGATGATCATGCCGATAAAAACCTGCCGAATGAAGTGGTTTTAGAGTCTAAAATTATCAAGCGGAATTCGACTGTAAATGGGCAAAAAACGAGCCTGTAAATGGGCTGATTTTTAGTTCGAAAAATTCAAAAAAATTCTTCACTTAGTGTAAAATACGCAGAATTTATACCAATTTTCGGGAACGTTCCCGAAAACAGGAAGAATTTTAGTCTAATTTTTTCGGGAACGTTCCCGAAAAAAGCACTAAAAATAACTTAGTGTAATTATTACACTTTAAATTAGAATTTTTAAATTATAAAAATTTGATATTCAATTAATTAAAAATTTAACAATTGTTTATAGTAGACTTTTTCCTGTATTAAAAAACTATTTTTTATGCTGATTTTATTGTTGATATTTTAGCCAGAAATATATTTTTTAAATAAATTTTGAAATATCATTAACAGCTGTAAATTAGGCCAATGTGTAAATCACTATAATATTTAACCAAATTTTTATTCTTAAACGAGCTTCAAATATGAGAGTATTTTACCTGTTAAAACAGGGGCTTTTGGTGCTGTTAGTTTTTTCAGCATTAATGGTAAAAGCACAAACCGGATCAGTATCTGGTAAAGTGCTTGACGAAACCGGCCTACCATTACCTGGTGCTTCTGTTGTTGTAAAAGGAACAACAAGAAGTACATCAACCGATGCTGATGGTAATTTTAAACTGGCAGGATTATCGAATGGCTCGATAACGCTATCTGCAAGTTTTATCGGCTATCAAACCCTTGATAAAGTCCTAAGCATTTCAACAAATGCTACTGTTAATTTTCAATTGGTGCCTGATGCACAAAAACTAAATGAGGTGGTGGTAATCGGTTATGGTACTGCCGAAAAAAAGAATCTAACCGGATCAATCACTACGGTAGGCGCTAAAGATTTTCAAAAAGGAACGATCACAACGCCTGAACAACTTATCCAAGGTAAAGTGGCAGGGGTTAACATTATTAGCAGTAGTGGTCAGCCAGGGGTTGGGAGTCAGATCCGCATCCGTGGCGGAGCCTCATTAAATGCTAGTAACGATCCATTAATTGTTATTGATGGAGTTCCTTTTAGTGGAAAATCAATCGATAACGCACCTAGTCCTTTATCATTGATCAACCCGAACGACATCGAGACCTTTACCGTGTTGAAAGATGCAAATGCTACAGCAATTTATGGTTCGAGGGCATCTAATGGCGTAATCTTGATTACCACTAAAAAAGGGGGTACAGGTGCGCCGGTAATTAATTTCAGTACCAATAATTCTGTTGCAACCATTGCAAAAAAGGTAGATGTGCTCTCGGCCGATCAAATCCGTACTTTTGTAAATGCCAATCCAACCTCTGCCTATGATGTAGGCAAAACATTTGTTTCACTTTTAGGAAAAGCAAACACTGATTGGCAGGATGAAATCTTTCAAAATGCTTTTGCAAGTGATAATAACCTCAGTATTGCAGGTAAATTTCATGGTGTTCCCTATCGTGTATCAGCAGGTTATTTAGATCAGCAAGGTTTGTTAATTACCGATAGGTTTAACCGGGCAACAGGAGCCATTACAGTTTCCCCAAGATTATTCACCGATCATTTAAAAATTGATCTAAGTCTGAAAGGGACATTAACCGGATCCCACTTTGCCAATGATAACAATAATGCCATTGCCAATGCCATCCAGTTTGATCCTACACAATCGGTTACCGCAACTAATCAGTTTGGAAATTATTTCGAATGGTTAAGAGCAGATGGATCCTTAAATCCTAACGCACCAAGAAACCCGGTAGCGCAGATCATGTTAAGAAATAATAATGGAAATGCCGCCCGAAGCTTTGGAAATGTAAGATTCGACTATTCTTTCCATTTTTTACCAGAATTACATGCTAACTTAAATTTAGGTTACGATGTTTCTAAAGGCACAGGACGTATTTTTGTTCCGGCATTTGCCGCCACAAGCTTTTCAACTAACGGATCTTCTACTCAATCGCTGAATACATCCAACAATAAGGTATCTGAGTTTTATTTAAATTATGCCAAAGATGTGGGCCGCATCAGAAGTCGTTTTGATGCAACCGCGGGTTATGGTTATTATGATAATGCGAAAACAAACTTCAGCTTTAACGAATATAGTGCAACAGGGGTATTAAGAACTACGCCTAAGTTTCCATTCTCTGTTGACCGCAACAAATTGTTATCCTACTACGGAAGGTTAGTTTACACCTTAGCCGATAAATACATCCTTTCAGGAACCATGCGTGCAGATGCGTCATCAAGGTTCGCCGAGGAAAACCGTTGGGGTTATTTCCCTTCAGTTGGTTTTACCTGGAGAATTGCAGGCGAAAACTTCTTAAAGGAAAGTAAAGCCGTTTCAGATTTAAAACTGAGGTTAAGTTATGGTGAAACGGGTAATAAAGATGGAGATACCGTGGGCGATTACAGTTATCTAGCTAAATATTATTCGAACAGTAATACGGGACAATATCAGATAGGCGATACTTTTTATGATTATTACGCACCTTCTGCATATGATCCTGATTTAAAATGGGAAACCACCACTACCTATAACGCTGGTTTAGATTATGGCTTTTTCAAAGGAAGAATCTACGGTGCATTAGACGTTTACTATAAAAAGACAAAAGATTTATTGGCTACGGTGAACATTCCTGTAGGAACAAACTTTAACAATAATTTGATTACCAATGTAGGTAATATGGATGTAAGGGGCGCTGAGTTTAGCTTAAATTTTGCAGCTATCAAAACGGATAACGTTTCATGGGATTTTGGTTTTAATGTAGCTTATAACAAAAGAAAAGTAACCAATTTAACCTTAAATCCTGATCCGGGAAGTAAGCAAGGTGCAGGCGACATTACTGGTGGAACAGGGGTTACCATTAAATACAATGCTGTAAATCAACTTCCTGGTGCCTTCTACGTTTACAAACAGGTTTATAACAGTGCCGGAAAGCCATTGGAAGGTGTATATGAAGATTCAAATGGTGATGGCGTAGTAAACTCAAATGATCAGTATTTTTATAAGTCGCCAGATCCTAAAATTACTTTGGGATTCAACACTGCCTTCAGCTATAAAAAATGGACCATCAGTACGGTACTGAGAGCTAACTTAGGCAATTATGTTTATGATAACGTATCATCAAACTTTGGTATTAAAAACAATATTCTTAGCGCAGCTGGCTTAATTAACAATGCTAGTGTAGATTTCTTAAACACCAACTTCACTACAAGTCAGTATTTAAGTGATTACTATGTTAAAAATGCTTCATTCTTAAAAATGGATAACCTTGGCCTGGCTTATGATGCCGGCAAGTTATTTAAAAATAGCAACACCAATTTAAGAATTACGGCCAATTGCCAGAATGTGTTTGTAATCTCTAAATATAAAGGGCTGGATCCTGAATTAACAGATGGTATCGACTTTAAGTTATATCCCAGGCCAAGGACATACACACTAGGTTTAAATGTTGGTTTTTAATAAAGATAAAGAGAAATGAAAAATTCGTTTAAAATAATATTGGCAACCACAGGTTTATTACTTTCTTTAAATTCTTGTAAGAAAGATGCCTTAAATTTAAAGCCTACGAATGATGTAACTGCCGACGTGGTATATGCTACGCCTGCAGGATACAAACAAGAGCTGGTGAAATTGTACGCTACTTACGCATTAACCAGTCCAACAGGATCAGATAATAGTGATATTGGCGGCTTAAATGCTGGTTTTGCAGATTTCTTCCGTTTATTCTGGACTTCCCAGGAGTTGGTAACCGATGAAGCAATTTGTGCCTGGGGAGATACAGGTATTCCGGAATTAGATTATGCTACCTGGAATAGCGATAATCAATTTTTAAGGGGTTTATATTCTAAAAGCATTTTGCAGATTACGATTTGCAATGAGTTTCTTCGCGAAAGTACACCTGAGAAGCTGGCAAGTCGCAATATTACTGGTGCCGATGCTTCAGCCATTCAACGTTACCGTGCCGAAGCCCGTTTCTTAAGAGCATTTCAATATTGGGTTTTATTAGATGGTTTCGGAAATCCCCCTTTCGTAACAGAAGAGGATGCGATTGGCAAAACCAATCCTAAACAAATTCAAAGAGCAGCTTTGTTCGCTTATGTAGAATCAGAATTAAAAGCGATTGAAGGTGATTTGGCCGATCCCCGTACCAACGATTATGGCCGGGCAGATAAAGGAGCCGACTGGGCATTGTTAGCCAGATTATATTTAAATGCTCAGGTATACACGGGAACTGCAAAATATGCAGAAGCCATTACCTACTCAACTAAGGTGATCAACTCTGGTTATTCATTAAAAGCTAATTATAAAGATTTATTTTTGGCCGATAATAATGTAAATAATACAGAAAACATTTTAACCATTAATTACGATGGTGTAAGAGGAACAAATTTCGGAGGAACTACCTTTTTGGTTAATGCTGCAATTAATGCAGACATGAGCCCTGCATCATATGGAGTACCTTCAGGTGGCTGGGGTGGTAACAGGACCCGTCAGAATTTACCGGCATTATTTCCTGATCCTAACGGAACGGCAGATAAACGCGGTATATTTTTTGGCTCAAAAAGTAATGTGGACGATATCGGTGTATTTACAGATGGATTAAGGGTAACGAAATTTAAAAACATTACTTCCGGAGGAATTACACCTGCATCGTTAAACGGCACATTCAGTTCATTGGATTTTGCATTATTCCGTTTAGCAGAGCAATACTTAATCTATGGTGAAGCCGTAATGCGTGGTGGTTCAGGCGGGAGTACAGCACAAGCACTTACTTATGTGAATAACTTGCGTCGCCGTGCTTATGGTAACAACAGTGGCGATTTAAGCAGCCTCTCAGTAGATTTCTTTTTAGACGAACGTGCCCGTGAATTGTATTGGGAAGCGCACCGTCGTACTGATCTGATCCGTTATGGCAAATTTACTGGTTCTACTTATTTATGGCCATTTAAAGGAGGCGTTAAAGCAGGCGCAAGTTTACCGGCTTACCGTAACTTATATCCAATTCCGACAGCAGATTTAATTGCCAATCCAAATCTGGTTCAGAACACAGGTTATTAATCTTAATATTTATAAAGATGAAATCAATATTCTTTAAATCCTTAGCCTTTAGCTTTATCATGCTCTCGCTATGGTCATGCAAAAAAGACGAAACCCGTGCCATAGCCAATGCAGGCACCGGAGGTTCTTTAAAAAGTTCGGCTACATCTGTAGTTTTGGATAAAAGCATGCTCACTACCAATGTGGTTACTTTTACTTTAAGCAATGCTAATTTTGGTTATCAGGCAGCTGTTACCAATACTTTACAGTTATCTCCAAAAGGAGCAAATTTTGCAGCAGATAAAACAAAAGAAGTAATTATTGATCCAAATGTGACTAGTAAAAGTTACAACGGATTGGATTTTAACAATTTATTGCTTTCTTTAAATTTATCTACTGCTGTAAATTCTGATGTAGAAATCAGGGTAAAAGCAGCTATCTCCAATGCGATAACCCCGGTTTACAGTAACGTAGTTTCTATAAGTGCAAAGCCATTTCCTTTAACTTCCTGGGTGTACGTACCGGGGGCATATCAGGGATGGAATCCACCAACAGCTGATAGCTTAGTTTCTGTCTCCGGAAATGGCATTTATACGGGAATTATCAAGTTCGATGGTGGTAATTTTAAGATTACTGCTGCGAAGAAATTTGACTTAGCTTATGGTGATGCAGGAGGTGGTAAACTCAGTACTTCCGGTGGTGATATCAGCTCCGTTTCGGCGGGTTTTAAACTGCTAACTGTCGATCTTAATGCGAATGTTTACACCATCGCCGATGCAGATTACTGGTCAATTATTGGTAATGCCATTCCCGGAAGTAACTGGTCTGTTGATACTGACCTTAGTCCGGTAAACGATGGTAAAAACACATGGACTGCAACCGTTGCTTTAACTCCTGGTGCCTTTAAGTTCAGAAGGAATCACGATTGGGGAACCAGTATTGGTGATAATGGTGGAGATGTTAATGTTACTGTAGCTGGTACCTATAAGCTGATCTTAACACTTAATGCCGATGGTAAAACAGGTGCTTACACCATGGTTAAAATTTAATTATTAACTATACTATTCCTGTAGAGATCTTTTGATCTCTGCAGGATTTTTAAAAAAATTAAAAAGTTTTAGCATGATCAAATCACTTACCTCTGCTACCTTTCTTTCCGTTAATTCTTCTGCTTTAAATGCTCAAACTAAAATCCATGCAAATGCGTGGAGATTTAAAAAAACGTTGACTATCCTTATTATACTGCTTAGCAGCATCAATCTTTTTGCACAAAAGTTAGAGCGGGTAGAGCCGATGTTCTGGTTTACAGGTATGCACAATCCTAAGTTGCAATTGCTGGTTCATGGCGAAAATATTGCTTCAAGCTCGGTTTCATTAGCTTATCCAGGGGTAAAACTCGCAAAGGTTAACAAAGTTGAAAACCCGAATTATTTATTTCTCGACTTAACAATTGCTCCATCAGCCAAGGCCGGCAAATTCCCGATTAACTTTGCCATTAACGGAAAAAAGACATTTACTTACACTTACGAATTAAAAAACCGGGATAAAAGTGCAGGCAGGATTCAGGGTGTAACCAACAAAGATTTTATTTACCTGCTCATGCCCGATCGTTTTTCGAACGGCGATAAAAGCAACGATGTTGTTCAGGGTTTAACCGAAACCGCATTAAACCGCGACAGCATGTACTACCGTCACGGTGGCGATATCCAGGGCGTAATCAATCACCTTGATTACCTGAAAGATTTAGGAATTACGACCGTTTGGATGACACCAGAGGTAGAAAATGATATGCCACAAGCTTCATATCATGGCTATGCAGTAACCGATCATTATAAAATAGATCCACGTTATGGCACAAATGCACTTTATAAAAAGTATGTTGATATTGCTCATGCCAAAGGATTAAAAGTGATTAAAGATGTTGTACACAACCATATTGGCACCCAACATTGGTTTTATAAAGATTTACCGATGAAAAGCTGGTTAAACCAATGGCCGAAATACACGCAAACGAGTTATCGCGATCAGACCTTAATGGATGTACATGCATCAGCAGCCGACCGCAAGCAGATGCTGGATGGCTGGTTTGTACCTTCAATGCCCGATTTAAACCAGCGTAATCCTTATGTACAGAATTACCTGACCCAAAACCACATCTGGTGGATTGAATATGCAGGTATTGATGGTTTACGCCTGGATACCTACGGTTACAACGATCCGGTTTATATGGCCGATTGGGCTTTAAAAGTGCAGGCAGAATTCCCGCACTTATCCGTATTCGGCGAAACATTGGTAACCGCAGTGGCCAATCAGGCTTTTTTTACGGGTGGTAATACCGTTAACCGTGGTTTCGATACCCATTTACAAGGCATTACCGATGCTACTTTAAAAGATGCGATTTATGAAGGAATAAATGGCAAGAATGGTTGGGTAGACGGAATTAACCGTTTGTATGCAACCCTGGCACACGATTTTCTTTACAAAAACCCAAATACCAACTGCATATTTTTAGATAACCACGATATGAGTCGCTTTTACTCAATGGTTGGCGAAGATTTCGATAAATACAAAATGGGAATGAGTATCTTGTTAACCATGCGGGGCATTCCGCAGATGTATTACGGAACTGAAATTTTAATGAAAAATTTCTCCAATCCAGATGGATTGATCCGTTCTGATTTTCCTGGTGGATGGGAAGGTGATAAAAAAGATAAATTCATTGCCGATGGACGTACAAACAAAGAGAATGAAGCGTTCAACTTTGTAAAAACCTTAGCGAATTTCCGCAAAAACAGTCCGGCATTGCAAACAGGTAAATTGATGCAGTTTGTACCGCAAGATGATATTTATGTTTATTTCCGCTACAATGTAGAACCAAAAGGCACTGTAATGGTTATTGTAAACAATACTGAAAAAGAAAAAACATTAAATACCGATCGCTTTGCCGAAAGAACAGCAGGAATTACTTCCGCTAACAACGTAATTACAGGCGAAAACATCGAATTCAAAAACATTAAAGTACCCGCTAAGACCACTTTGGTGCTTGAGCTAAGATAGATGGGTAAAGGTAGAGAGTTTAAGGTGTAGCTTTACATCTCGATACTTGATACTCACTACCTGATACAAAAAAATATAACAAAAGATGCAAGAAAATCTCAAATCTCAAGTCTCAGATCTCAAATCTCAAATCAAAGCTTGTCTTTTCGATCTTGATGGTGTGCTGGTAGATACTGCCGTTTACCATTATAAAGCCTGGAAACGTTTAGCCAACACTATGGGTTTCGATTTTACAGAAGAGCAGAACGAGCAGTTAAAAGGCGTTAGTCGGGTAGAAAGTTTAAACAAGATTCTCGCCTGGGGCGGAGTAGATAAAACCGATGCCGAAAAAGAAGAACTTGCCAGTTTAAAAAACGGCTGGTATGTAGATATGATTACCAAAATGACACCTTCAGAAGTTTTACCCGGAACTGTTGATTTTTTAACCGCTATTCACAAAGCCGGTTATAAATTGGCTTTAGGCTCGGCAAGTAAAAACTCAGGGATCATTTTAGAAAAAACAAATTTGGCCCATTTCTTCGATGAAATTGTGGATGGCAATATGGTCACCAAATCAAAACCAGATCCCGAGGTATTTTTAAAAGGAGCAGAACTTTTAGGCTTTAAACCTAATGAATGCGTAGTTTTTGAAGATGCTGTTGCAGGCGTAGAAGCGGCAAAAAGAGGCGGAATGAAAGCTATCGGTATCGGCGAAAAAAGCGTACTCACCGATGCAGATGTGGTAGTAAGTGGATTAGATAAATTAACAGTTAAAGATTTAGAAGAGTTGTAAAGGAGTAGCAAGTATTAAGTAGCAAGTATCAAGTAGTTAATTTATCTTGATACCCGATACTAATTACTTGATACTAGTAACTCGCTACTTGATACTAGAATATGAGAAACTACATTAAAGCAGATGAGTGGAATATTATCGAAGAAGGCTTTGATCCACATTTAAATAAAATTTCGGAAAGTATTTTCAGTTTGGGTAATGGACGTATGGGCCAGCGCGCCAACTTTGAAGAAACGTATACCGGAGAAACCCTACCTGGAAATTACGTTGCAGGTGTTTATTATCCGGATAAAACACGTGTGGGATGGTGGAAAAACGGTTATCCCGAATATTTTGCAAAAGTATTAAACGCGGCAAACTGGATAGGTATCGAAGTAAAACTAGATGATGAGATTCTTGATTTAGCAACAGCTGAGGTAAGCGATTTTAAACGTGTGCTGAACATGCATGGGGGATACCTGGAGCGTACCTTCACTGCAAAATTAAAAAGGGGTAAAACCTTAAAAGTTAAATCAACCCGTTTTTGCAGCATTGCTGATGATGAAGTTGGTGCGATTCGTTATAGCATTACGCCATTAAATTTTGATGGTAAATTAACATTAATGACTTTTATTGATGGCGATGTTAAAAATCAGGACAGTAACTATGACGAAAAATTCTGGTATATGGTTGCCGATGAAATTTCAGGAGCAGGAGCAGAAGCTTATATCAAACTAAGAACAAAGAAAACTGAATTTGAAGTTTGCACAGGGAGTAATATCGAGCTGTATAAAAACGCGGAGAAATTAAATCTCAATCCTGAGGCTGTTCGCAAAGAGAAATTTGTGGGACAAACTTTTTCTCTCGATATTAAAGCAAACGAAGAGATCACGCTGATTAAAATTGCAGCGAATTTATCTTCAGAAAATTATCCTAAAGAATCACTTTTAAAAGAAACAAAATCTGTAATAGCCAAAGCATCTGCTAAGGGTTTTGATACCTTGTTAAAGGAACAAGCCGAAGCATGGGCAATCAAGTGGGAAGAAAGCGACATCATTATCGAAGGTGACGTTTCAGCTCAACAGGCTATTCGCTTTAATATTTTTCAACTTTTTCAAACCTATACCGGTAAAGATGACCGATTGAACATTGGTCCGAAAGGTTTTACCGGCGAAAAATATGGTGGCTCAACCTATTGGGATACTGAGGCTTATTGCGTGCCTTTTTACCTGGCAACTGCTCGACAGGAAGTAAGTAAAAATTTGTTGGTGTATCGCCATAAACAATTGGGTAAAGCCATAGAAAACGCCGCAAAATTAGGTTTTAAAGATGGTGCAGCGCTATATCCAATGGTAACGATGAACGGTGAGGAATGCCACAACGAGTGGGAAATTACTTTCGAAGAAATCCACCGTAATGGAGCCATCGCTTTTGCCATTTTTAATTATATCCGTTATACAGGCGATGAAAGTTACCTTTCTGATTTTGGTTTAGAGGTATTGATCGGTATTGCCCGTTTCTGGAAACAACGCGTTAACTGGAGCAACGATAAACAGCAATATGTAATGCTTGGTGTAACCGGACCAAACGAATATGAGAACAATGTAAACAACAACTGGTACACTAACATTTTGGCAACCTGGTGTATGAAATATGCTACCGAAGCCGCCGAAATTGTAAAAGCACAGCAGCCAGAGAAATACAATACTTTATTAAAAGCATTAAGTTTTAATCAGAAAGAATTTGCCGATTGGGCTGATATTATCGAAAAGATGTATTATCCACAAGATGAAAAACTGGGCATTTTCTTACAGCAGGATGGATATTTAGATAAAGAACAGACTTTAGTGAAAGATCTACCTGCCAGCGAACGCCCGATTAATCAAAAATGGAGCTGGGACAGGATTTTACGCTCGTGTTTCATTAAACAGGCCGATGTTTTACAAGGATTATATTTCTTTGAAGAAGATTACGATCTGGATACGTTAAAACGCAACTTCGATTTTTATGAGCCACGTACCGTGCACGAAAGTTCATTGTCGCCTTGTGTACACAGTATTTTAGCGGCAAAATTAAATGACGAAGCACGTGCATACGAATTCTACTTACGTACCGCTCGTTTAGATCTGGATGATTATAACAACGATACAGAAGATGGTTTACACATCACTTCTATGGCAGGAACCTGGATGAGTGTGGTAGAAGGTTTTGCGGGCATGCGTGTGCGCGACGGTAAATTGCAGTTTAATCCTTTCTTGCCAGGCAAATGGAAATCTTTTTCATTTACCATTGGGTTTAGAGGCGCTACCCTAAAGATTAATATTACCGAGAGCGGTATCAATATTAAAAATAATGCCGCTGTTGATTTAGAAATCGGCATTAGAAACCAGTTTTATAAATTGACTGGAAATACTGAAATTGAAGTAAACAACACAGCGTTGGTATGATTGTAGAGGTAAAATGTAAAATGGAAAACGGACGGAGATTTGCCTCGACTGATCGTCATTGCGAGGAACAGCCTGTTCCGATTTTTCGGGAAAGCAATCTTAATGCGGTAGCCTATATTGTTGCTATTTTCTTTTTACTTATTTCATCATCATCCTTTGCACAAAAACAAAGTACAAAAATGAACGATAAGCAGATCGTTATTTACCAGTTATTGCCCCGCTTATTTGGGAATAAGAATACCACCAATATCCCTTACGGAACCATCGAACAAAATGGTTCGGGTAAGTTTAACGATATTACCGATAAAGCCTTAGATGGCATAAAAGAACTCAGCGTAAACTATATTTGGTATACCGGCGCAATTGCCCATGCAAGTTTAACTGATTATTCTGCATACGGAATTAAACCTGATGACGCCGATGTGGTAAAAGGCAGAGCAGGCTCTCCCTACGCCATTCGCGATTATTACGATGTAGATCCTGATTTGGCTTTTGATATTAATAATAGAATGAAGGAGTTTGAAGCGCTGGTGAAAAGAACACATGCTAAAAACTTAAAAGTGCTGATCGATTTTGTACCCAATCATGTTGCCAGGAGCTATCATTCTCATGCAAAACCAAAAAATGTAATCGATTTTGGTGCCCAGGATGATGTAACAAAAGCATTTAGTGCTCAGAACGATTTTTATTATACTCCTGGTCAGCCGTTCGCCACGCCAACTGGTGGTGCAAAGCAAACACCAATTACGAGTATGCAGGATGGGAAATTTGATGAAAATCCTGCTAAAGCAACAGGGAACAATGTGTTTTCGGCGCAGCCTAAATACGACGATTGGTACGAAACCATTAAGTTAAATTACGGCGTAGATTATCAGAACGGCGAAAAACAATATTTTGAACCCATTCCGCCAGTCTGGCTGAAAATGCGTGATATTTTAACCTATTGGACCAATAAAGGAGTGGACGGTTTTAGATGCGATATGGCCGAAATGGTACCCATTGCTTTTTGGAACTGGGTCATTCCACAGGTTAAAAAAGTGAATCCTGATTTAATTTTTATCGGAGAGGCCTATAATCCAAAAGTTTATAAACAATATTTAGATGAAGGTAAATTTGATTACCTATACGATAAAGTGGGTTTATATGATGGTTTAAAAAGATTGATCAGGAATGAATCAAACGGAGATGTAAAAGATATCAGTTTCGTTTGGCAGAAAGAGAGTGCTGGTTTTGGCCACCGCATGTTACGCTTTTTAGAAAATCATGATGAAGAACGCATTGCATCTGCCGGATTTGCAGGCAAGGCCGAACTGGCTCTACCCGCAATGGTAGTTTCAGCAACTTTAGGTGGCGGTCCGGTAATGCTTTATTTTGGTCAGGAAGTTGGCGAACCGGGAAAAGGTCAGGAAGGTTTTGGCGGCGATGATAACAGAACTACCATTTTCGATTATTGGGGCGTTCCGAATCACCAGAAATGGATGAATAATGGTGCTTTTGATGGTAAACAGTTAAATGAAAATGAGCAGAAATTACGTGCTTACTACCAACAGTTATTAAAAGTTACTTCCACAAGCGATGCTGTAATAAATGGCGAAATTTATGAAGTGCCTGTTACTGGGAACATCAACAACCGCATGTATGCTTTTATCCGTTACTCGGGTAAACAGCGTTTATTGGTCGTGGCCAATTTTGATCGGACAGAAACTTTAACCGCCAATATTGAAATCCCAGATAAGATTTTAAAAGTTAAACATTCATCGCCGGTTAAGGATCTGTTAACAGATAAAAAATTGAATATCCCGGCAGGAACAAGCATTCCAGTAACCTTGGCGCCGGTTAGCGCTCAGGTGATAGAATTTTAAACTAATTAAATTAACCGCAAAGAACGCAAAGGCATTCGCAAAGAACACCAAGTATAAGCGCCCAGCTTTGCGTTCTCTGCGTTTCTTTTCTCTGTGCCCTTTGCGGTTAAAAACTAAACCAGATATAATGACGTTAAAAACAATATTCGAAAATCCCAAATTAACAATCGTCCAGATCATCAACATGAGTGTTGGTTTTTTCGGGATTCAGTTCGGTTGGGATTTACAAAGGGCCAACATGGGGCGTATTTACGAAAACCTGGGCGCCAATCCCGATCAGGTTCCATTGTTGTTTTTGGCAGCACCTTTAACAGGATTACTGGTTCAGCCGGTAATAGGTTACCTGAGCGATCGTACCTGGCATCCAAAATGGGGTAGAAGAAGGCCTTATTTTATGATTGGGGCCATTGTGAGTAGTATTGCTTTAATCTTTATGCCGCATAGTAGTGTATTGTGGATGGCAGCCGGACTGCTTTGGGTTTTAGATGTTTTTGGAAACATTGCAATGGAACCTTTCCGCGCTTTTGTTACTGATAAATTGCCTGATAGTCAGGTTAATCGTGGCTTCATTATGCAGAGTATGATGATTGGTTTGGGTGGCAGCGTGGCTTCGGCCTTACCGTGGATTATGAATAATATATTCCACTTAACCAATACAGCAGAAAAAGGGAGTATTCCGGAAAACGTGAAGTTTTCTTTTTACATCGGTGCTTTTTTCTTCTTCGCTGCAGTATTATGGACGGTTTTTACCACGAAAGAATATCCGCCTCAGGATGTAGATTTTAAAGAAAAAGTACAAGAAAGCAATAAAGGTTTTGGCGGCGGTGCAAGAGAAATTTTTCATGCCTTAAGGAATATGCCAAAAAGGATGCAGATTGTTTCTTTGGTTCAGTTTTTTACCTGGCCAGGTCTATTTTTAATGTGGTTTTATTATACCACGGCAGTGGCTGTGAATGTTTTTGGGGGTAAAGATGCTGCTGATCCGGTTTATGCACATGGTGCAGATTTTGGCAGTTTAACACTCGCTTATTACAGTGTAATTACTTTTCTGTTTGCCCTGGTGCTGCCAAAAATTGCCGATGCATTGGGCCGTAAAACCACACATGCCCTTTGTTTAGTCTGCGGAGCCATTGGTTTAATCAGCGTAGCCTGGGTGCACGATAAAAATATGCTGTATTTATGCATGACAGGAGTAGGCATTGCATGGGCCAGTATCCTATCGATGCCTTATGCCATGTTAAGCGGATCGTTGCCCAAAGATAAAATAGGGATTTACATGGGTATCTTCAACTTCTTTATCGTATTGCCCGAAATTATCGCTTCGCTCGGTTTTGGCTGGCTCATGCGCAATGTACTCAATAACGACAGGCTTTTGGCCGTACAATTAGGCGGTGGATTGATGATTTTAGCAGCTGTAATCTGTTATGTATTTATCCGTGAACCAAAGAAAACAGATGAGGTTCTGACTTCTAAACTGGAAGTAGAAGAGAATAGATCTGTGTAAAGATATCCATGGTCTGTGTCCTCACAGACCGAGGCGGATGCAATGAAAAAAAATATTTACCGACCTTGGTTCATGTCTGCAAGGAACGAAAAAGGCAAAAACATCCTTTATCTGTTTCTCTTGTTAACAGTGTTTACTAGCGCATGTAAAAAAGCATCGACTGATGAAGATATAGCGGCAAATATCGATTTCGGATCGGCTGGAACCTGGATCGATGCGGTTGGTGCCGGTATTAATTTAGGTACCGGTATTTACTCACAAACTTTAGCTCCTGGCGAATATCATATTTTTAGTAAAATGGCTTTAAAGTAATTTAATTTACAAATAGAAGCTGCATCATAATCATAAGTATGGAATTATCATCCTGTGTAACTTATGCGTAACGTTAAATAAAGACTTTACTGCTGTATACTGCATGTTATTGAAGAATCTGTATACCAAAAGCAGTGCTGGCTTTATGGTAACATTTCTAATGCGCTTTTTTGATTAATGCTACAATAGTTTGATATTTAGCAACCAAACCAAACTAGATGAAATTCAGATTTATACTCGCTACATTTTTAAGCATGGGCATTTTTGCGTATGCACAACAAGGACCAAGAAAAGGCCAATCAAAAGAAACCATAACCACTACGCAGGTTACCGTTAAAGACGAAGCTAAATCCTCTACAAACGAACGGAATATTAATGTAGAGAGCTCTGTAATTACCAATCATTCGGTAAATATTAATGGCAAAGCTGTTCCGTATAAAGCCACTACAGGTACATTACCAGTTTGGGATGAAGATGGAAAACCGATTGCTGGTTTGTTTTATACTTACTACGAACGGAGCGACGTGCAAAATCGGGACGGACGGCCTTTAGTGATTTCTTTTAACGGAGGTCCGGGCTCAGCTTCAGTTTGGATGCACATTGCCTATACCGGTCCGGTAGTGCTGAATATTGATGATGAAGGTTATCCCGTACAGCCTTACGGTTATAAAGAAAATCCATATTCTATTTTGGATGTGGCCGATATTGTATACATCGATCCGGTTAACACAGGTTATTCCAGAGCGGTGAGCAAAGATATTCCAACCAATAAATTCTTTGGTGTACGTGCCGATATTAAATACCTGGCCGAGTGGATCAATACTTTTGTAACCCGTAATAACCGATGGGCTTCACCAAAGTTTTTAATTGGCGAAAGCTATGGTACTACACGTGTTTCAGGCTTAGCTTTAGAGCTGCAAAACAGTCAATGGATGTATTTAAATGGTGTGGTATTGGTTTCGCCAACCGAACTCGGTATTGAGCGTAGTGGTCCTGTTGATGCCGCTTTGCGTTTACCGTATTTTGCGGCTACCGCATGGTACCATAAAGCTTTGGCAGCCGATTTACAGGGCAAAGATTTAACGGACATGCTTCCTGAAGTAGAAGGTTTTACCATTAATGAGTTAATTCCGGCTATTTCGCAGGGCGGGATGCTGAGTGCCGATAAAAAGAAAACCATTGCCGCAAAAATGGCGCGTTACTCCGGTCTTTCAGAAAAAGTAATTTTAGATTATAACCTTAATGTACCAACCGATTTCTTTTGGAAAGAACTATTAAGAGATAAAGGTTTTACTGTTGGCAGGTTAGATTCGCGCTATCGAGGCATTGATAAAATGAGTGCAGGTGAAGGACCCGATTATAATGCAGAGCTAACTTCCTGGCTGCATTCCTTTACGCCAGCTATCAATATGTATATCCGTAACGAGCTGAATTATAAAACCGATTTGAAGTACAATATGTTTGGTTCTGTTTACCCATGGGATAAATCTGGCGATCAGACGGGAGATAATCTGCGTCAAGCCATGGCGCAGAATCCATATCTGCATTTATTGGTGCAATCGGGCTATTACGATGGAGCCTGCGATTATTTCAACGCGAAATATAGCATGTGGCAGTTAGATGCAGCAGGTAAACTGCAAGACCGTATGAGTTGGGAAGGTTACCGGAGCGGGCACATGATGTATTTACGTAAGGATGATCTGAAAACGGCGAATAACCACATCCGTGAGTTTATCAAAAAAGCATTACCAAAAGCAGGCGAGGCTGCTAAGTTCTAAGATTTTAGCGTTGACAAATTCCTATGCACATTGCTATTAATTTGTCAACGCTTTTAGGTTTATTGGAGCGCAGTTGCAGTATAATAATTATTGTTAGTCCTGCTTTGCGCTATATCTTTTTTATTCTTCATGTCATGCTGAGGCACGAAGCATCTCACCCCGATGAAACAGATGCTTCGTGCCTCAGCATGACAGCAATTTGAAGGTAGTGTTGTAAAAAAGTATGCCGCTCCAATCAGTGCTAGGTAGGTTAGGGCGGTGGCGCGGAAACCCGGCATAGTTGCACAGGCATTCGTAATCTAAACATAACAGCCGCGATAGCCCCAGATTTTTCGTCTGGGCTAAAGCAAATGGCAGGGCTGCTTTTAAAGAAGTACTACTGGAAGTGCTTTCCAAATCATATCACCTTTTCATGACTGAAAGAATGCTACGCGTGTTCGCTATCAATTGGTAAACGCTTTTCAAATTATTTGGAGCGCCGGTGTAGTACAATAATTAATGTTCGTCCTGCTTTGCATTGCAAGTCCGCGCTCGTGCCTCGCTTGCGTGCTTTCCATTGCAATCAGGGCTAGGTAGGTTAGGGCGGTGGCACGGAAACCCGGCATAGTTGCACAGGCAGGTGTAAAGTAAACCCGACCGGAGTGAGATGCCGATTTTAAGCATCTGTTTTTATTTACTTTATGGCATGCTTGCTTGTTTCACAGGTTTTCAATCGGCAGAAACGGGGGCGGGACAGAACCAAACCAAAGCACTACTGCAATTGCTTTCCAAATCATTAAGAATAAAAAAATAGTAAAAGGCTATTTACGATGCTATTTTCCATTATGCTAACACGATTTACTCCGGCAAAAACGCAAACAAAAAACTGTTCACTGCAAACTAAAAATAATTACTTATTTTTGTGGTTCAATTATGCAGCAAATAAAAACATCATTCGATTTTGAAAAACCTATTGCCGATTTAGTTCAGCAGATAGAAAAGGTTAAGCAAGTTGCCGAAAAAACTAAGGTAGATATGTCTGCCACTTTAGACGAGCTTGATGGTAAATTAGATGAAACTACCAATAACTTATATAAAAATTTAACCGGTTGGAACAAGGTTCAGATGAGCCGTCACCCAGATCGTCCACAAACTCTTGATTATATCAATATGATCTGCGATGATTTTATCGAGATGCATGGTGATAGAACGGTTAAGGATGACAAAGCGATTATCGGTGGTTTTGCTTCCATCAATGGTCAAACGGTAATGGTTATCGGTCACCAGAAAGGTAAAAATACCAAAGAGCGTCAGTTTCGCAATTTCGGTATGGCCAATCCGGAAGGTTACCGTAAAGCATTGCGTTTAATGCGTTTGGCTGAAAAGTTTAATAAACCGGTTGTCTCTTTTATCGATACAATGGGTGCTTACCCTGGTTTAGAGGCAGAAGAGCGTGGACAAGGTGAAGCTATTGCCAGAAACTTATTGGAAATGTCTATCCTTCGCGTGCCGATTATTTGTGTTGTAGTTGGTGAAGGTGCTTCCGGAGGTGCTTTGGGCATCGGTATCGGTGATAAAGTATATATGTTAGAGCATACCTGGTACTCGGTAATCTCTCCTGAATCTTGCTCATCTATTTTGTGGAGAAGCTGGGATTTTAAAGAGAAAGCTGCTGAATGCTTGAAATTGACTTCTGATGATATGTTTGGCAACAAATTAATCGATGGCATCATTCCTGAACCACTTGGTGGCGCTCACCAGGATCCGGAGTTAATGGGTAAAACTTTAAAAGATTACCTAATTAAAGATTTAGCTGCTTTAGGTAAATTAAAAACGGATAAACTGATCGAACAACGAATTGATAAATTTTGTGCGATGGGTGTTGTAAACGAGTAATCATTAACTAAAATAAATTTGAATCCTGTTTGGCAATGCTAAACGGGATTTTTTTATGCTCACGCTCGTTTCTAACGAGCGTGTAAATAGGATATCGTATTTTATGGTGTTAGTTATCGATATATTTAGCTTGCTTTACGATATAATCGTAAAGCTATTGCTGCACTCGTTAGAAAAGAGCGCAAGAATTCAATAAATATTAATCAATGTCTAGTAATTCAATTTCTATTAGTCCTCTAAGCCCGTGATAATTAGTCGCGGAACTATAAATATAATGTTCGGGCTCTGATACAATTCCAGCTCTAACTGGATTTTGATGAATGTAATTTAACTTTTGAAATGTAAAATCTCGACTGATTAATTCAACAGCATGGTAACCGTCTTGCCAAACCTTATAATTCTCAATTCTTGTCGAGTATTTGCCTGCAAATTCAAATTTATTCAGCAGCCACTTTTTCCTGCTTTCATTTCCTGAAGTAATCTCTTCGATAATCGCCCTATTCGTAAACTTCTTAAAATCTCTAATAATTTCAAAAAGTTTTACATCTCCACTCGCGGAGGCAATGAGATGTATATGATTGGTCATCAGGCAATATACGTAAAGTGTTAACCCTTTGTTGGATTGGCAGTATTTCAGTGAATTAATAATAATTTCTTTATACGATGAACGGGTGAATATATCTACCCAATCCACAATCGTAAAAGTTAAAAAATAAATGCCTTCCGGATCTCTTGCTTGGTATTGGTTTGACATATATTAAAAGTATTTATTTATTCAGAAAAATCATAATTGCTCACGCTCGTTTCTAACGAGCGTGTAGATGGCTGGTCGTATTTACGATTATATACGCTTTTATTTTTAAGTAATTTTTTTACGATGAAATCGTAAGGCTATTACTGCGCTCGTTAGAAACGAGCGCAAGCAAATAAAAAAAGCAGCTACAATTAATGCAGCTGCTTCGTAAATTTATTTTCAGATTCGCTTATTATTGTGGACCCTGTTGCGGGAAAAACATCGACAAACGGCTTTCTAAACTGTTGAAGGTTTTCTGCAGCTTATCGCTCAATTTATCCTGACCTGCAGCTTTACTTGTTTTAATCATTCTGTCCAGGTAATATAAGCCTGTTTGAATGTTCTGCGATCCGGTTAAACCTTTCGATTGTGAAATATCAGCCAGGTAGTTTAATTCCTTATTGATATAATCACAAGATTTGTCTAAAATATCATTTGCTCTGGCAGTTTCACCTAGTTTATATAAGTTTTCAGCCATATAGAATTTCACTACAACCGTACGGATGCCGAAGAATTTATCAGGCATTACCGCGAAATATTTATCTACTACTTTTTTAGCTTCAGCAGTTTTACCTTCTTTAATTAAGCTGTTGGTTAAGCTACTAAATAGGTTCGTGAAAATGAAAGTATCATCTGATGATTGCGGATCTAAATATTTAGCGGTTTTCATATTTCCCCACTTAAATTTAGTCATCACGTTATTATACAAAATCGGGGTATTTAATTGCTCTGGTCTATCCTCAGATGCTGTAGTATCAGCTTTAAGCGGTAATAAACGCATGGCCAAACCTTCGCTATATAAATACTTGTCTAAGCCGTTATATTGCTCTGAAGGAACGGTAGATGCGAAATAAATCGGACGTTTCCAGTTGTTATGTGCAAGGATATCGAACATGGCCAAAGTTCCTTTAGTAACATAACCTTTATTAAATTTCCAATCCATGGTGGTAGTAATTTTTGAAGCATCAGCTGCAGGCACTGTTCCTGTGCTGATTACTTGCTGCGGATCTACCGTAATTTTAAGGTTTTTAGTTGGCAGGAAATTAGATTTTGATCCATCCTGCATGGCTACTTTATCGCTCTCATCGTTTGATAACAATAAATCAACTACATTTTTAAGCTCAACATTACCTGCAATTTTATAATCATCATACGGCATTACATCTCTTTCACCCTGTACATATTGTTCAGGTTTCATGGTAATTGGCAATGGCGCAGATTCATTTTGTTTTTGTCTTAAACCATTGATGTACCAATCTGTATCAAATAAACTTAAGTTTACAATACGTACATCAGGACGCACATTTTCTACTTCCTGGATATACCAGAGCGGGTAGGTATCATTATCGCCATAAGTAAATAAGATGGCATTTGGTGCACAGGATTGTAAGTAATCTAAGGCAATATCGTGAGGAACCATTTTGGTAGAGCGGTCATGGTCATCCCATCCCTGCTCGGCCATAATTACCGGTGCAGCCAATAATCCAATCACCGTTGCACCAATGGCACCGGTAGTTGGGGTTAGTTTTTTAAACAGCCATTCTTTAATGGCGAGTGCGCCGAGCCCAATCCATATGGCAAAGGCATAAAAAGATCCAACATAAGCATAATCCCTTTCACGCGGCTCCAGGGGTTTTTGGTTTAAGTATAATACGATCGCTATACCCGTAAAGAAGAATAATAATGCTACAACTCCGGCATCTTTCTGGTTGCGTTTAAAGTGCCAAAGTGCGCCGATTATTCCCATAATCAACGGTAAAAAGAAAAAACGGTTGTATGCTTTATTATCAACAGTTGATGGCGGCAAATGACTTTGATCTCCACGTAACCAGCTGTCAAACGGTTTAATACCACTAATCCATTCGCCTTCAAATCCACTGCCCTGACCTTGCTCATCGTTCTGGCGACCAACAAAATTCCAGAAAAAGTAACGCATATACATGTAGCCGATCTGGTAGCTGGCCAAAAAGCCAACATTATCAACTAAGTTCGGGTGTTTACTATCATCCAAATGCATCCACTCTTTATAAAAACTGGCATGTTTAGGGTCGTCGCTATACATACGAGGCAATAAAGTGTTGTTGCTATATTCGTAATCGGTTTTTTTACCCGCTACTTCATATTTTTCTTTTCCTTTTCTCCAGATGGTTTTACCTTCTGTTACACCTGTTCTTTCAGAGTTATAATTAGGACCGTAACCCAATGGCCTATCGCCATATTGCTCACGGTTCAGGTAGCTTAAGAAAGAGAAAGCATCTTTCGGTGCACTATTGTTTAAGTTCGGATCTGCTTTTGCCCTGATGATGATCATCGAGAAAGATGCATAACCGAAAATGATTAAAACGGTAGAGATTAAACCTAAGTTTAATAATCTCTTTTGATGCTTGATCGAATAACGGATCCCCCAAACCAATGCACTGATTAATAAAACAGCGAAGAATAAAACGCCTGTTCCGAAACCAAGACCCAATGTATTCACAAAGAATAAATCGAAATAAGCGCCGAACGAAACCAGGTATTGGATAATACCATATTGGATTACCGCTAAAATTAAGATACCAACAATAAGTGTTTTGAAAATACCTGCAGTAGTTGCTTTATCAGTTCTTTTAAAATAATAAATGAAGGCAAGTGCAGGGATAGTTAATAAGTTTAACAAGTGGATACCAATTGATAAACCCATAATATAGGCAATAAATAGTAACCAACGGTCTGCGCGTGGCTCATCGGCATGTGCTTCCCATTTAAGAATAGCCCAGAATACAATCGCGGTGAATAAAGAGGATTGTGCATAAACCTCAGATTCTACTGCCGAAAACCAGAAACTATCAGAGAAAGTATAAGCTAAAGCACCAACGGCACCCGCACCCATAATACTGATCAATTTACCGGTTGTTAATTCTTCACCAGCTTTTAATACTGTTTTTTTAGCCAATGCAGTGATGGTCCAAAATAAGAATAAGATAGTTGCCCCGCTTGAAACAGCTGAACCAACGTTCATCCAGTAAGCGATTTTAGTTAAATCTCCAGCTGCGAAAATGGAGAAAAAACGTTGGATCATTAAGAATAATGGTGCGCCAGGCTGGTGAACAACCTGCATTCTGAATGCCGATGCTATAAATTCACCGCAATCCCAAAAACTGGCAGAAGGCTCTAAGGTTAAAACGTAAGTTAGTGTAGCAATTAAAAAGCAGATCCAGCCTACTATATTATTAACTTTTGAATAATTCATTGGTTTGTTTAATGATATTAAAAATTGTTTTCACATAAAAATGCTGCCGAAATTAACTATTCTAGTCGATAAAACAGGTAAATTTTTGCATTGATTTAACAATTTTTAACGGCTTAAGACCTTTAACATAAAGGATTTTAATTTATTGGAGAAGCAAAAACCCATAGGCGGAAAGGTGAAATCTGCCTATGGGTTAAAATTTAGAATGTTTTTTGACTAACCAGTTGCGAACGGCGTAAACCTGGTGATTAGATCGTTATATTGTTTTTCGAGATTTTTACTCAACGCACCTTGCTTAAAAGCCTCAGTTAATTTTACCATTTGCCCCAAATAACCAAGGTAGAAACGAACATCCTGCTCTGATGACAACTGATTTTTGCTTTCCGAAACATTTGCAAGGTGGGTGAGTTCCTTACCTACATAGTCTGCCGTTTTTTTGATCATTGCATTGGCACGGTTCAAATCATTTAACCGATACAGGTTTTCAGTAAAATAATAGGTGCTCATTACCTGGCGCATACTGTAAAATTTAGCCGGAATTACCTCAAAATATTTATTTGCCACTTTTTTGCTCTCCGCAATTTTACCTTCGTTTATCAAGCCAGTTAATAAGCCGTTAAACATATTAGATAACATGGTTACGTCATCAGCAGATTGCCTGTCTAAATAGTTTGCATTTTTAATGTTGCCGAAACCATATACATTCATCAAATTATTGTACATGGGTTTCAGGTTTACACGATCAAAATCCTGTGTAATCGCTGTATCGGGTTTCAAGGGTAGCAGCCTTTTGTTTAAACCTTCCGAATAGAGGTATTTGTTCAATCCTACGTATTGCTCATCGGGCATGCCTCCGGTAAAATAAATCGGTCGTTTCCAATTGTTATGCGTTAAAATATCAAATAAAGCTAAGGTACCTTTAGTTACAAAATTAGAATTGTAAGTCCATTCCATACTGCTCGCAATTTTACCGGCATCCTCTTTGGGTACGGTTCCTGTATCCAAAACCTGTTGCGGATTCACCGCCAGTTTAAGATTTTTGGCTGGCAGCACATTGTATTTAGAACCATCTGTCATGGTTACTTTATCTTCGTCGTGATCGGATAAAAGCACATCTAAAATTTCCTGTAACTCAATATGCTGTGCAATTTTATAATCCTGGTAATACATAATGTCCCTCGTGCCTTCAACATATTGCTCAGGTTTTAAGGTGATAGGTAGTGGTGCCGATTCATTTTGCTTTCTGCGCATGCCATCGATATACCAATCGGCAGTAAATAAACTCAGGTTTACCACCCGAACATCCGGACGTACATTTTCCACTTCCTGTGCATACCAAACCGGATAAGTATCGTTATCACCATAAGTAAATAAGATGGCATTTGGTGCACACGATTTTAGGTAATTAACCGACATATCCCTCGCTAAGTGGCTATCAGAACGGTCATGGTCATCCCAGCCCTGGTTGGCCATTAGAATTGGGGCTCCAAACAAGGCAATAACTGATGCGAAAATACTTGCGCGTGCAGGCGTTAGTTTCTGGAAAATAAAATCCTTCAATCCAAATACGCCTAAACCGATCCAGATGGCAAAAGCATAAAACGAACCCACATAGGCATAATCCCTTTCACGCGGCTCAATAGGTACAGAGTTCAGGTAAACTACAATAGCCACACCAGTAAAAACGAAGAGTAAACCGATAATGCCCGCATCCTTTTGGTTACGTTTAAAATGCCAGACGGCACCAATTAAGCCGATAATTAATGGCAAAAAGAAAAATCTATTGTATGCTTTGTTCTCTACAATTGATGGTGGAAGGTTTTTTTGATTGCCAAGTCTGATGGCATCTAATGGTTTTACACCGCTAAGCCAATTGCCATCTTTTCCGCCAAACTGTCCATCTTCATTGTCCTGTCTGCCTACAAAATTCCACATAAAATAACGCATATACATCTGTCCGGTCTGGAAAGAGAATAGATATTTTAAATTATCAATAAGTGTAGGTTTATGTTCATCATCAAAACCCTTGTAACTTTTGTAAAACCTCACATGTTCGGGTTTATCGCTGTACATACGTGGCAGTAAAGTTTTATCGGCAAAAACATAAGCTGATTTTGTACCGGCCGGTTCGTATTTTTTGTCACCTTTACGGATAATTTTGCCCGTTTCTTCAATGCCAATCTTTTCTGAATTGTAATTCTCCCCATAAAGTAAAGGCCTGTCGCCATACTGGTCGCGGCCCAGGTACCTCGAAAGTGAGAATACATTATCCACATTATAATTGTTCAGGTTAGGTTTGGCCTGCGCCCTGATAACCAACAACGAAAAAGAACTGTATCCAAATAAAAGCAGTACAGTAAATAACAGGATCAGGTTTAAAGCCCTTTTGTTTTTAAGGATAGAATAACGGATGCCATACACCAGGCCTCCGATCAATAAAACAACAAAAAACAATATTCCCGAACCAAAGCCAAGGTTCATGGTATTTACAAAAAAGTAATCAAAGCTTGCAGCGAGCGATACTACGTATTGGATGAGGCCAAATTGTACTACAGCCAAAGTCGCAATGGAAACAAAAAATATTTTTAGAATACTTTGCCAGCTTGGCGATGGATTCTTTTTAAAATAATAAACAAATATTAATGCAGGAATGGTAAGCAGGTTTAAAATATGCACACCGATCGAAAGCCCCATTATATAAGCTACAAAAAGTAACCAGCGGTCTGCTTTTGGTTCATCAGCCTGCGATTCCCATTTTAAGATACCCCAAAATACAATGGCGCTGCAAAGCGACGACATGGCGTAAACCTCAGCCTCTACAGCAGAAAACCAGAAACTGTCAGAAAACGCATAAGCCAAAGCCCCAACCAAACCGGCACCCATAATGCCAATAATTTGCTGTTTGCTGATTTCTTCACCTTTTTTAATTACTGTTTTCTTTGCTAAAGCCGTAATGGTCCAGAATAAAAATAAAATGGTTCCTGCGCTTGCAAGGGCCGAAGCAATATTAACAAAATAGGCTACTTTGGATTTGTCGCCAAAAGCCAGGGTAGAGAATAACCTTTGAATCATGGAAACTATTGGAGCGCCAGGCTGATGTACTACCTCCATTCTGAAGGCTGAGGAGATGAATTCGCCACAATCCCAGAAACTTACGGATTGATCTAAAGTTAAGATGTACGTGAGTGCGGCAACGCTAAAACAGAGCCAGCCTCCAATGGTGTTGATCCTTGAATAATTCATAGTTTAATTTTAGTCTTTGATAATAAATGATTTAAGTGGTTCGCAGTAAAAAAAGTCGTAGAAAAAAATAAAATGTTGCACGCTATATGATGATTTTTTTATCTTTGCATCGCAAACAAAGAACAGCAGGAAAGAAATTAAAAATATTTTAAAATCACTCTTGCATATTTAAAATAAGGTTCCTACATTTGCATTCCCTTTCGAGGAGAATATCCTTGAGAAGTTTTTGTCCGATAGTATAAGGGTAGTACAACGGTTTTTGGTACCGTTTGTCTTGGTTCGAATCCAGGTCGGACAACGAAAATTTAATAACGGATCATGTTTTAAATAGACATGATCCGATTTTTTTTAACCGTAACTACACGAACCCATGCCATTGCAGTTTAACCCGGTAAAGCTTTTTTCCGGAACAGGTTCTAAGGGATTATCACTTAAGATTGCCGAGCACTACGGCAAGCCACTTGGTAGCGTAACCATTCACAAATTCAGTGATGGAGAGTTTCAACCTTCCTTTGATGAGTCAATCCGCGGTAGTGATGTTTTTCTAATCCAGTCTACTTATCAGCCAAGCGATAATTTAATGGAGCTTTTGCTAATGGTTGATGCTGCTAAAAGAGCATCTGCACATTATATTACAGCAGTTGTTCCTTATTATGGTTTAGCCCGTCAGGATAGAAAAGATAAACCGCGTGTAGCAATCGGTGCCAAATTGGTGGCTAACTTATTAAAATCAGCAGGTATTCACCGCATTATGACGATGGATCTACATGCTGCACAGATACAGGGCTTCTTTGATATTCCGGTTGATCACTTAGATGGATCGGTAATCTTTGTACCTTATATCAAAAGCCTGGGCTTAAAAAACTTAACTATTGCATCGCCAGATATGGGCGGTTCGTATAGGGCACGTACTTTTGCGAAATTTTTTAATGCTGAAGTAATTATTTGTGATAAACGCCGTAAACGTGCCAACGAGATCGAATCGATGTCGATTATCGGTGATGTGACCGGACAGGATGTGGTATTGATCGATGATATTTGCGATACAGCCGGAACCTTATCAAAAGCTGCGGCTTTGATTATGGAAAACGGTGCAGCAAGTGTAAGGGCAGTTTGTACACATGCTGTATTATCAGGAAAAGCGATAGAAACGGTAGAAAATTCGGTATTAACCGAACTGATCGTTACGGATACAATTCCATTAAAACAGGAAAGTCCGAAAATCAGGGTATTAAGCACAGCCAGTTTATTTGCAAGGGCAATTGCCAATGTAAACGAGCACGGGTCGATTAGTGATCTGTTTAGGGTATAGCGTTAAGCGAGTTGCGATAAGCGGTTAAAAACGCCAGCCACCAAACGCAAAGCGATAAAGAGAGTTTAAATAGGTTGAAGGTAGAGGGTTGAAGGCTTAAGGTCTTGATACTCGATACTTAATACTGACTACTAATAAATAAATATAAATAAAAATGAAAACAATCGCAATTAGCGGTTCTCCAAGAGAGAACGTAGGGAAACGCGATGCCAAGGAACTTCGTTACGAAGGTAAAGTTCCGGCGGTATTGTATGGTGGAAAAGAGCAACAACACTTTGCTGTAGTTATTGCTGACTTAAGAGATGTTATTTATACCCCGGATGTAAACTTTGTGGAGATTGATGTTAACGGTACTAAAACTAAAGCTATCGTAAAAGACACTCAATTTCACCCACTTACCGACGTATTAATGCACATCGATTTTCTTCAGTTATTTGACGAGAAAGAAATCGTTATGGAGATCCCGGTTAAATTGACAGGAACTTCTCCAGGTGTTAAAATGGGGGGTAAATTAATCCAGAAATTACGTAAACTACGTGTTAAAGCATTACCAGCTAACATGCCACAAAACGTAGAAGTAAGCTTAGAGAAATTAGAAGTTGGTAGTTTATCTCGTGTTCGTGACCTTAAAGGTGATAAATACGTAATCACTAACACTCCTGAAGATACTATCGTTTCTGTTGCAATGTCTAGAGCATTAAAACAAGCAGAAACTGAAGCTGCTAAAGGTAAAAAATAGTACAAGGATTTCACAGATTAATGTGATTTCACAAATTCTAGAAGCGGTAAAGAAGAAATTCTTTACCGCTTTTTTGTTTACACGAGGTTATCTGTCAAATGCTGCCCCTTACTAGATATATAGATTCACGACTCCGGACTTCAGACTTTTCGCTTTAGTCTTTGGTCTTTTCGCTTTAAGCTTCTACCTTTGCCCCATGAAATATCTTATAGTTGGCTTAGGGAATATCGGACCGGATTATGCGCACACCAGGCATAATATTGGTTTTGATATTGCTGATGAACTGGTTAAAGGTTTAGGTGGTAGTTTTGATAATATCCGTTTGGCCTATTATGCTGAGGTGGGCTTTAAAGGCAAAAAATTGCATGTAATTAAGCCTACTACTTTTATGAACCTGAGCGGTAAGGCCGTTAACTATTGGATGAAGGAGCTGAAAATAGCACCAGAAAATGTACTTGTTATTGTTGATGACCTTGCATTGCCTCTGGGAAAGCTAAGATTAAAACTGCAAGGCTCAAGCGCTGGCCACAATGGCTTAAAAAGTATCGAAGAAGTTTGTGGTGGGCAAAACTACGCACGCCTTCGTTTTGGCATTGGTAACGATTATCCGAAAGGCCGGCAGGTAGATTTCGTTTTGGGTTTGTTTGATAAAAATGAGCAATTGGAACTTCCTGCATTGATTGATAAAAGTGTAGAGTTGATTAAAAGCTTCGTTACCATTGGGCCAGCCCATACCATGACGGCTTTTAATAAATAGATGGTTAATTGTGTAAATCATGCTGTAATCCTGAGGGTTAATTTATTTCATAAAAATCAATATAAATGACAGTATTAATCTATGCGTAAAAATCCCTTGAGTTACCGTCATTTCGAGCGGAGTGCAACGCAGTCGAGAAATCTAACTAAATAGATCTCTCCATTTCGCTGCGCTACAGTCGAGATGACGACCTTTCTATTGGTGTTCTGTCAATGGTAGTGTGGTCAAGATTGCTTGAAGAGCAATTGCAGACGCACTTCTTAATGTTTGTTCCTGCTTTCCATTACAAGTCCTCGCTGCGCTGTGGGCTTTCTATTTCAATCAGGTCTAAAACGCAGCACCTCTACTGCTATTGTTGGTAGAATAACATAGTTTATATAGATTTCCTTTCCTAGTCAATTACCTATATCCTCACAGCATCTTGACTGATTTAAATCATCTTCTAGGGAAAACGATATCGCGGATCAAGCTGCTGTCATCCTGAGTTTAGCGAAGGATCTTTTATTAGCTAAGAATATATAATAACCATATAAGAAATATAAGAACATTTAAGTTAATATGCCCTTAAATGCCTTATATGGTAAATAAATATACAACTTCCTTTTCCTGCACATGCAACCCAAAATAGTATTGTTGGCTGTGCAGCTTAAACCCGACCGCAGTGGTTCCGATTTTTCATCGGAAGGAACGTAGAGCGGGGCTGCAATAACCTAAAAGCATCTGCACCTGATTTCCAAAAAAAAAGATAATGGTTCTTGTTATGAGACTGTCTATCGTTTTGGTGAGCTACAAAGTACGATATAGAATGAATAGTCTTGGAGTGTCGTCATTTCGAGCGGAGTGCAACGCAGTCGAGAAATCTATTTTCCAATTTAATCTGGCTCATAGATCTCTCCATTCCGCGATGCTCCAGTCGAGATGACGATCTTTCTATAAGAATCTGTCATTGATAACTTAGTCGAAAGATCAATAATTGCAATTACGAAAAGCTTTAAACAAAAAAAGACCACCTTTCGATGATCTTTCCTGTAAATATGTTTTAGTTAGTGTTTATTTAACTTGTTCTTGAGCCCTTGCAATGTAAGCATCAATTAACTGCGCTTCTGCGCTCTCAGGATATTGAGTTTTAACTTTAGTATAAGCATCAACTGCACCTTTAAAATCTTTCAGGTTTTCATTCACCAAACCTAATTTCTTTAAAAACATTGGTGAAGTAAATTTACTCGCTTTATCAGCTGCTTTTTTATAATACGTAGAAGCTTGTTTGTAGTCTTTCAACTCGCTATAGGCATCACCTAATAAACCTAAAGCCAATGGGTCCGCAACTGGGCTACCAGTAGCACTATATTTGTTTAATGATTCTATAGCTTGCTTATATTCGCCCTTACGTAAGTAAATACCACCCAAATAAAGATTAGCTAAGTTTGCCGATTTAGTATTATCGTACTCTTTAGCAATCTGTTCTAAGCCTGGGTAACCACCTTCGCCTTTAACAGCTCTGTTCGATAGCGAATCTACTCCAACAGATTGCTCTGCTTTGTACATTTTGCTAGCGGCTTCTTCAGCACGACCTTTTAAATACACGCCTTGATACCAAAGATATATTAAAACTAATAAAACTACAGCGCCTGCAATAAACAGTAAGCTTTTATTATTCTCTTGTAAAAATGAACCTTTTTTAGTTGGTTGAATTGTCTGGTTATCTGTTGTAGACATGTTTGTTTAAAAAATTTAAGATTGCAAAAATACATTTTTCAATCAAAGTATCAACCTTTATTTTGAAGTATTTGATTAAACATTAGTTATTTAGGCCTGCAGATCGTAAAATGATTACGATCATTAGCGCAACAAGCTAATTAGTGTATTAAACCAGGTTTGGTTATCGCTAAAAATACCGGTGTGGTTAATCACCAGGTATACGGTTTGACTTTCCGAGCGGCTCACAGTCGATCTAATTCTAATGGGTTGCCAGAATGCACCGAAATTTTTTGCAGATGAAGCTGGGAATAAATCGTCGAAACCCATATAGACCTCTTCTATATTTGATAATGGGAGTTCCAATTGTTCATCTCCGGTAATAAAAAGGCCATTGGAGGCCAACAAAATATCGCCTTCGTGATTGTGAATTGGCTTTAAAAACGAAAATAGACCTGCGATTTTTTTAATCCAGTTCGAATTTTTATCATTGGTCAGTTCATGATCATAAGACCATAGAACATTCCCTTCTAACATTTTTTGTGCAACCATTTATTTTTCCTTGCGATGAAAGTACAATTTTTTTAAATGTTATTAACGTTTATTTTAAACAATGGATGTTAAGAGGCTAAAAAAGGGTAAATTTGTGACATATTTATGTGGTTAAAAAATATTACCCTTCTAAATTTTAAGAACTATACCGATGCAGATCTCCGTTTCTCGGAAACTGTGAACGTTTTTACGGGTAATAATGGCTCTGGAAAGACGAATATGCTCGATGCGATTCACTACCTCTGCCTATGTAAAAGTTACTTTAATCCCATCGATAGCCAGCAGATCAAAACCAATGAAGAGGTTTTTATGATCCAGGGCGATTTTGACCGCAACGAAAAAAACGAAAAAATCTCCTGCGGTGTAAAACGCAATCAGAAAAAGCAATTCAAGCGCAACAAAAAAGAATACGAGAAATTGGCCGATCATATAGGCCTTTTTCCGGTTGTAATGGTTTCTCCCTATGATGTGAACCTGATTATGGAAGGTAGCGAAGAGCGGAGAAAGTTTATCGATAATGTGATTTCGCAGACCGATGCACATTACCTGGATCAGTTGATTACCTATAACCGTATTTTGTTAAACCGGAATGCTTTGCTAAAGCAGATCGCCATTACCAGAAAGTATGATCCTACGCTGCTCGAAATTTTGGACGAACAATTGGTTATAGCCGGCAACAAGATATTCGCCATCCGAAAAGCTTTTATGGATGAGTTTATTCCATTGTTTAATCAATATTATACCTACCTTACCGAAAATAAGGAAATCGTTGAGTTAAATTATCAATCGCAATTGAATGATGCGGCTTTTGAGGAACTATTGAAAAAATCAGTAGAAAAAGACCGTGTGCTCGAGCGGACCACAACTGGTATTCATAAAGATGAACTGGCTTTTATCATCAGCGGAATGCCTTTAAAAAAGTTTGGCTCGCAAGGACAACAGAAGTCTTTTTTAATTGCCTTAAAACTTGCACAATACGCTTATCTCGCTAAAAACAAAGGATTTAAGCCGTTGCTTTTGTTGGATGATATTTTTGATAAGTTAGATGATAACCGTGTTCAAAAACTAATGCAAATGGTTTCTCACCACGATTTTGGGCAGATATTTATTACAGATACAGGAAGAGAAAGAGTAAAATCAATTTTTGAAAAAATAGAAGTTGATGTAACTTTGTTCGAAGTAGATAACGGAACGATACAAAATGCGTAAACCCAATGATGTTACCGTAAAAGATGCCATCAGCAAAATGCTGGATGTGTATCGTTTGCGCCGTAAGTTTGATGAAACTTCAGTCTTGTCTATCTGGCCAGAGATTATGGGTACTGCAATTGCCAACCGTACCAAACAGATTTATATTCACGATAAAAAATTATTTCTGAGGATAGAATCTTCTGTGATCAAAAATGAATTGGTTATGGTGAGACAAGGAATAATCCAGAAATTAAATGAGCATGCCGGCAGCGAGGTCATTACCGAAATGGTGTTTTTGTAAGGCGTAATAAAAGAGCAAAAGTTAAAACTCATGCTCTTTATATTTTACCAAAGATTAAATGCCGACTAAAGACTGTTGACTTCGGACTCAAGATTAAACTAACTTCTTCCTCCGCCAAATATCTTTGCCAAAATCCAGATCACCAGCGCAACCACAACTACAACTACGATTACGCCTACCCAAACGCCGGCTTTAAATATACCTTCTACCAGTTCACAACTACTTAAGGTGGTGCATAAAAATGCGATCAGTGCTAAAGGGAATGCTTTTTTCATATTTATGTTAATTTGTAATAGCTAACATCGAATATTCAAGAAAGTTTTAATTATGGGTTTATTTAGCTCGATTCTAAAGAAATTCCTGTTTAGTGGTGTCAGATGTTTTACCATCTGACACAGTATCGATCACTTTTTTGATAGGATTATTCAATAAAAAAACAGTCAGATGGTAACATCTGACTGCACATTAAAATCTTATTGCATTAAGATTCTAAAAAAAAATCGTCATCTCGACTGGAACGCAGTGAAATGGAGAGATCTGCTTAGATAGATTTCCCGACTTCGTTGCAATCACTCAAAATGACGAATAGCATTTTTATTTTCCGTTAACCTTCAACAGCTCAACTTCGAAAATCAAAGTGCTGTAAGGAGGAATGTCTGCTCCTGCACCGCGTTCACCATAAGCCAGGTTGTAAGGGATAAAGAATTTATATTTTGAACCTGCTGGCATTAATTGTACCCCTTCTGTCCAGCCTGGAATTACACGATTTAGTGGAAAAGAAATCGGCTCACCTCTATCGTAAGAGCTGTCAAATTGCTTTCCATTTAATAATGTTCCTTTGTAGTGTACCAGTACCGAGTCTGTTGCCAGTGGTTTAACGCCGGTACCTGCCGTTAAAACTTCGTATTGTAGGCCACTTGCAGTTGTTTGAACACCTGCGCGTTTTTTGTTCTGTTCTAAGAAATCTTGTCCTTCTTTCATAATGGGTGCGTATTTAATTTTATTTGCTGCTTCTTCAGCTTTGTTTTTTACTGATGATACCTTTGCTAATGCTTCATTTATACAGTGTTGAGCCTGCTGCTGGGTTAATACAACTTTGCCGCCAGTAAATGCATCTTTCAGTCCTTTTAACAATACTTCGTAATTTAAGGTAGAAAGGCCGGTTGTTTTTAAACTGGAACCAATTGAAGTGCCAAAAGCATAACTGGTAGAGTCTAAAGTAGATTTTAAACCGATGGTAGGAACTGACTTTTTACTGGTTGTAGTCGGTTTTTTTGCAACTGTTTTTTTTGCTGCTGTTTTGGTTTGTGCATAAGATGCAACAGCGATACCAGACAAGCATACCGCTAAGAAAATTCGTTTCATTATTTATGTTATGGAGTAATTAATTCCAACAGGTTTAAATGGTGGATTATATTTAAGGCCGAAAGATACAAAATAGATAAAACAATAAAACCCCGAATATTCGGGGTTTTATTGTAATTTTTTTGTGTTGGAAACTAGAAACGTTCGTCTGCTTTGAAGAAGAAGTTACCTTCAATTTCTGCATTTTCATCAGAATCTGAACCGTGAACTGCATTCGCATCGATTGATTTTGCGTATTTCTGGCGGATTGTCCCTTCTGCAGCTTCAGCCGGGTTAGTAGCGCCGATCAATTTTCTAAAATCTTCAATCGCATTGTCTTTTTCTAAAATAGCAGCAACAATAGGTCCTGAAGACATAAAGCTTACTAAATCTTTGTAAAAAGGACGCTCAGCATGAACAGCATAGAACTGACCAGCAGTTTCATCTGTAAGTTTAGTATATTTTAATGCAATGATTTTGAAACCAGCATTAGTAATGTCGTTAATGATTGATCCGATATGACCGTTTGCTACTGCATCAGGCTTGATCATGGTAAAAGTTCTGTTAGTGCTCATTGTGCTTTTGATATCAATTTTTTTGCAAAAATACGTTTTAATTGATGAATAATCAATACAACTTGTTTTTCAGTCGAGAATGGATGATGATAAGGATCAAAATAGCCAATTAACCTTGTTTTGATCACTAATCTTACCAGCTATATATCAATATCTTTTAAACTATCATCCTGCTCATTCTAAAATCTTTAAATCCTAATCAATCCTAATCTAAATTTACTTAGCTTTGCAGCGCAAAAAATATATGCTTACATTAACTGAATTAAAAACATTATTGGCTACGCCACAACGAATTGTGATCACTACGCATCACAAACCCGATGGCGATGCAATGGGATCATCTCTGGGTTTATATGGATATTTAATTCAAAAAGGCCACCATGTTAAGGTAATCACCCCAACCGATTACCCTACTTTTTTGCATTGGATGCCGAACAATAGCGACGTAATTATTTTTACAGAAGCGCAGGAAAAGGCGGCACAATTGGTTGATGAAGCCTCACTCATATTCTGCCTTGATTTTAATACCCTGAGCCGCATTAATGAATTAGGCGAACTGGTTAGGGCTGCAGGGGCTAAAAAGATCATGATTGATCATCACCTGGAGCCAGAAGATTTCGACGATTACCGCCATTGGGATATCAATGCATGTGCTGCTGCACAATTAGTTTACGATTTTATTGCAAATCAGTTACAGGATGGCGAGTCGATCAATAAAGATGTAGCTTCTTGCCTTTACACAGGTATAATGACTGATTCTGGATCTTTCCGTTTCTCATCAGCAACTTCGGAAGTATACCGTATTGCCGCAAATCTGATCGATTTAGGGGCCGACCAATCGAAAATCCACGAATTGGTATACGATAACTCGAGCGAAAACCGACTACGCTTTTTAGGCTACTGCCTATCTAATAAACTAGAAGTTTTAAGAGATTATAATACAGCCATCATTTCGGTTACCAAGGAAGAATTGGCGCAGTACAACAGTATTACCGGCGACACAGAAGGAGTGGTAAATTATGCCCTTTCCATCAATGGTATCCGTTTGGCCGCGTTAATTATAGAACGTACCGATAAAGTTAAATTATCTGTCAGGTCTACAGGCGATTTTCCGGCTAACGAAATCTGTAAGAAATATTTCAATGGTGGTGGCCACAGAAATGCGGCTGGCGGCGCATCAGAAAAATCTTTAGCTGATGTAGTAAACGAATTTAAATCGATATTAGCAGAATATAAAGAACAATTGATAGCTTAGGAAAAAGAAATAAAACAATAAAAATTTAAAAAAGTCAAATTAATAAATGAAAAAGGGAATTATTATTCTAGCAGCAGCCACTTTAGGTTTAGCAGCATGTAAACAAGAGAAAAAGGGAGCTGGTGGCTTACTATATACCATTCACCACTCGGCAGGTAACGAGAAAATCAAAGAAGGCGATATCGTTAAAATGAATTTTATTCAGAAAAACGATAAAGATTCAGTTTTATCAAGCACTTTCGACAGCGAAACGCCTGCAGTATTTCCTGCTCAGAAAAAAATGTATGCTGGTGATATGAACGATGTTTTAACATTGTTTGGAGAAGGCGATAGCGCTACTTTTAAAGTAAATTTAGATACTATGGCATTTCATAGTAAACAACCTAAACCAGAGCAGTTCAAAAATGATAAATACATCACTTTCACGGTGAAAATCGAGAAAGTATTCAAGAAAAAAGCTGGCGAAGCTGACTCTACTTTTAACAAAAGAGCTCAGGAGTTTTTCCAGGCTGATTATAAAGCTGCTTCAGAAAAAAAGAAAGCTGCTGAACCTGCTAAGTTAAAAGCTTATTTAGATGATACTAAACTGGCAACTAAAACTACTGCAAGTGGTTTACACTACATTATCGAAAACGCAGGAAGTGCAGAAAAACCAGCTTTAGGCGATACCGTACTAATCGAGTATACTGGTAGAGTAACTAAAAAAGGTAAAGATGGTAAATACAAAATCTTCGATACAAGTGATGAGAAACTAGCTAAAGCAGAAAACGAATTTAAGGCAGGTAAACCTTACGGTCCTCAGAAAATGCCTGTTGGCGGAACAATCCCAGGATTTACTGAAGCTTTACAGTTAATTGGTAAAGGTGGTAAAATTAAAGTAATTATTCCTTCTAACTTAGGTTATGGTGAGCAAGGTGCACCACAAGTTGGTATTATGCCTTTCAGCCCAATTGCTTTCGATTTAGAAATTAAAGATATTATCAAAGGAAAACCAGGTGCAGCAGCTCCAATGCAAATGCCTGCTCCGGTAGTTAAAAAATAATTCTTTTAAGATATTTTGAGATCCTGCTTATTCATTTAAGCAGGATTTTTTTTGCTCAGCTTTTTATTAACTCATCAAGAAATAAAACATTCCAAAGATTTATAAAAACTTATTATAACCTATCTTTGTAGTGTTCTAATAAAACACAGTATACATTTTGAAATAGGATCTGCAGACTGTTTTTTAATAAATAACTAAATGAAAAAAGGAATAATTATTCTCTTGGCAGCAGCATTAGGACTAGGTGCCTGTAACAAATTCGAAAAGGGTGAAGGAGATATGACTTACAAGATCTATAAAAGTGAAGGTAAGCCAAAAATTCAGGATGGCGATTATGTAAAATTAAACGGAGTTCAAACGGTAGAAACCAATACCAATCCCGATTCTGTAATGGTAAATACCTACGACAATGAACGTCCTGCTTTCTTTGCCATTAGCAAATCGATGTTCAAAGGCGATTTAGCCTCTGGATTGAAATTACTTGGTGAAGGAGATAGCGCCGTTTTTAAATTGAACCTCGATTCAATGGAGAAATATTCAGGTCAGCCAAAACCAAAAGGACTAAAATCGAATATTGCGTCATTTACCATTAAAATTGAGAAGGTTTTACACAAAGGAAAAGATGCTGATTCTGTTTTTGAGGCAAAGAAAAGACTTTTTTTTGAGGCTGAATACAAAGCGCTAAACGAGAAAAACAAAACAGTAGAACCTGCTAAAATAGCTAAATACGTTGAAGAGAATAATCTGAAAGTAACTACTGCGCCATCCGGACTACAATATGTAATTTTTGCACCGGGTAATTCAGAAAGAGCAACTTTAACGGATACGGTATTAATGGACTATACAGGCCAGTTTACCAATAAAAAATCGAACGGAAAATTAAATGTTTTTGATACTTCTGATGCTAAAATTGCTAAAGAGGCTGGGATTTTTTCTGAAAGTGTACAATATGTACCTCGCAGCTTACCTTTAGGGCAATTACCGCAAGGCGTTATCCAAGGCATTCAGCTGATCGGGGTTGGCGGTAAGATTAAAATGATTTTGCCATCAAAATTGGGTTTCGGGGAGAACGGAGGTGGACCAATTAATCCGTTTACGCCATTGGTTTTTGATGTAGAGCTGAAAGGTATTATTAAACCAGGTGCAAGTTTGCCATTGGCTAAATAAAGTTGATCATATCTTATAGGTTTTCGAAATCATTAGACCTCGCAGGTTTTTAAACGGCATCGCCCTCAATAAGGCCGCTAAAAAATAATATAAACTACAAGCTAAACCTGCGAGGTTTGCAAAAGAACTGATTACTGAAAATTGTAAACTGATAACTGATTTGGGCGTTACCCAAGCTGCGCAAGGGGCGGGCTTTTCAGGGCTACGCTTCGCTCCGGTACCAATGAAGGATTGGTACTGAACCCTTACAATCCCTAACGCAAACCTAACTTTTATAAAACTGAGTTCGAAAACTTAAACCCAATCTTTAAAAGGTTTAACCGTGAGGTTAGAATTGTAATATTTTGCCTCTTCGGTAACTTCAGTGCTTACCCAATCCGGTAGATCGAAAGTTTCTTCTTCGCTTTCCAGTTCAATTTCGGCAACAATAAGGCCTTCATTGTCACCAGAAAATACATCCACTTCCCAAAGCTTGCCGTTAAATGTAATTTCATAGCGTGTTTTAGAAAGTTCTGATTGCGAGAAATTATTTAGTAATTCTGTGGCTTCATCAACTGGGATCTCATATTCATACTCCATCCTTGTGGCACCAATGGTTTGGCCTTTTATGGTTAAAAATCCTTTGGTTTCGGTTGCCCTTACGCGTATAGTTTTATCTTTATAAGTGAGTAAATAACCTTGTCTAAAAAGTTTTCCTTCCGGTTTATTCAGGTTATCCCACTTTTGCTGATCAATTAAAAATTTGCGCTCTATTTCTTTGCCCATTGTAGATTTCGTCTTTCCCGCGAAAACGGGAATCTTAATGCTTATTGTTAACGTGCTCTTTTCTGTAAATCTGCTACTGGCATACTAATCAATCTTCCAATCGGTTGTTTGCCCCGGTAGGTAATTACACGTAACATACTGGCATCTTTTGGTACCTGTAATGCTGCTGTATATTTGGGATAAAAACGGTCGGGAGTAGAGTTGTCAAAGCTATAGTAGATATCCAAACCATCTATTTCTGGAGTTAATTCGATCATTAACTGTTTATCTGCGCTACGTTTTACCGTAAAAATCGGATCGTAAATTGCAGGGGAGTATTTAATCTCAGCAAAATCTAATCTTTTGAAATGCTGTTGTGTACGATCAACAAAATTTGTCCAGTTTTTCTTCTCAATTGGGCTCCATATTGATTCGGCAATGGCAAAAGCACGGGGATAAACCATGTATTCTACCTGTCGGAAGGTGAAAATCTGTTCAGTCCACAGGTTGGCTTGTGCGCCAATCACATACTGTGCATTTACGCCTGCCGGAACAGGGTTAAACTGATAAGCTTTGTTTAATCTTAACGAAGCATACACTTTTGGCTCAGTAATAGCATCAGCCTGCATATAATCTAAATAAGCGAAATCAGTCGGGCTCATCACTACATTGTGTTTTTCGTTAGCGGCCTGGATGCCATATTTCATTCCCCTCCAGCTCATCACTGCCGCTGTTGGCGATACGCCTCCTTCAAGAATTTCATCCCAGCCCATAAATTTTTTACCTTTCGAAATCACGATCTGTTCTACACGTTTTTCAAAATAGGCCTGAACTTGCGGAATGGTTTTTAAGCCTTCGCGAAGCATTAAAGCTTTAACCTGATCGTTCTTTTCCCAAAAATTATGAGGGGCTTCATCGCCACCCATGTGAATGTAATCGAAAGGGAAAAGTTTAGCTACCTGTGTAAGTACTGAGTCTAAAAAGACATAAACTTTTTCGTTTGCCGGGCAAAGTGTATTATCAACCAAAGCTGTTGGTGGCGCGCCACGGCTCCAATCCATAATTTTTTCGCCAGAGCGAACTTTATAATTAACGGCCTCTGGTGTGCACGATAATTCTGGATAAGAGGCGATAATGGCTAAACTGTGCCCCGGAACATCAATTTCGGGTAATATATTTACAAAGCGTTCTTGTGCATACTGAACAAGTTCTTTAATGTCTTCCTGTGTGTAAAAGCCACCATAAGTACGAGGTTCATCTGGGGTTGGTGGAGTGAAATCGCCAAAAGTACCGGTTTTTTTAACACTCCAGGCACCAACTTCAGTTAATTTGGGCAAACCTTTAATTTCGATTCTCCAGCCTTCATCGTCCGCTAAATGCAAATGCAGTAAGTTAAATTTATAGCGAACCATGTCGTCTATAAACTGCTTTACTTCCTGTTTAGTGAAAAAGTGACGGGCCACATCGAACATTAAACCTCTCCAGCCCAATTTTGGATAATCTACCACATCAACACAAGGTGCCTTCCATTTCACATCTTTCACCAGTTCTTTGCTTTCTATTTCGGCAGGGAAAAGCTGAAGCAAGGATTGAACGCCATAAAAAATCCCAGCTGGCTGGTTTGCGGTGATGACAACCTGGGTAGGGTTAACATTTAGTTTATAACCTTCTTTACCGAGTTGAGCATCCTCTTGCGTATTTAAAATCAGTTTGATCGTAGGATGGGTCGAATTGCTTACGGTGCTTACAAATTTCCCTGTAGCTGTGGTTATCCGGTCAGACAGATAAGTAATAGGTTGCTTTAACTCTGCGCTTTTAACCGCTTGTATAATTACATTTTCAGGCAAAGTAAAGGTACCTGCCTTTTTCACCAATGAAACAGGCTCAGGTATAATGGCAATCGGTGTTTGTGCAACTGCACTTTCGGCCTCACCGATTTCAGTTTCTGTAACGATAGATTGGGCGAAAGTATTGGCTGCAAAAAAACAGCAGGAGATGATCAGGACTAATTTTTTCATTAAAATAATTAAAACGGTTTAACCGGATAAGTATAATCTGCAATTTATTAAAAAAGATTTTAATCAAAGGTATTTGTGCGAAAGGAAATGTACAAGAAGTAAAGCGCGGAGCGTATGGCAGTTGGCGTTGGATAAAATCGCTCGTCATTTCGACTGAAGCGCAGCGAAATGGAGAAATCTATCTAGGCAGATTTTGCTTCGCAGAGCCTTCGGGTTCTCGACTGCGTTGCACTGCGCTCGAAATGACGGTAACTCGAAGATTTTTAGCTATAGATTAATTGCAGTCATTCATTATTTTTTACGCAATAAATTATACCTATCAAAGACAGAATCCTATAGTACGTCCATCATTCCTGCGCAGGAGCTATCGTGTGGACACATCTTTTTTAAATTTAGTTTAGGCGTTTTGCTAACCAACTTTAATACAGCACGGATTTTAACCAAGGACGCTGTCAATTCCAAGAGCCGGAGAAATCAAAAAAACAGGTGCACGAAAGTAAAAATGGCAGTAACAAACCTGAAACGCAGTGGTTTTGTGTTCATAACCGATGATTTTATTTTAAAAAATATTGAACACAAAACGAAGTGTCGCTGTTTTTTTGATGCGTGTGAGATTGTGCAAAGGCTCATTGCTGGATTGGCAAAGCGCTTTGGGTACTTTGGCGCTCCAAAGTACCATGCCCCGCGGCATAGAGCGTAAAAAAACATTTATCTCTAAAGTATAGTTTTAAGATATCAAAGCTTGCCATTAGCAGGAAAGATGCTGAAATAAATTCAGCATGACGATCGACCTAGGTAACCACGCTAAAAACAAATGTAAATTAACAGAGATATGTTCACACGATAGGTGCAGGCCGGAATCTTAAAGTGCCTGCATTACGATTCCTCGCAGCCCAAGATTGGTAAAAAACTATCATTTATATCGGTTTACGCAATAAGTTTAACTCTCACGATGATATCTTTTTGATTTAAACTACAAAAACTGCGTTAACCATGCCCTGGCTTTCTGATCATCCGTAAATGATTTTATTGGGATAGGCGGGTTTTGAAACTTAAACATGATCTTCATAATCAATTGTGATAAACCAGGTTTCGAAACCAGTGCCATAGCTGTATAAATTTGAGGCAACTGCTCTGTTGAAAATTTTCGTGTTTCTTTGTCCGGAACAGGAGAATTTTTTAAGTAAATTAACAGTGGAACCTTCTTGTTATTGGTGATTTTCTTCACCAGCGCTACGTTGGCCGAAATATTTTCTATTGTACGTAAAATGTTTTTACTATAAGAAATAAGGATTCCATCATCTGTTAATAAATAATCGGCAATTTCGCCTTCGATAAGGTTGTTATCTCTATCATTACCCATATTTTATCCCCTTAAATGATAACCTTTTGGTTTGGTAAAAGCCCTTAATCCCTGGTGGGATAAAGTAGCACCGATACCTGAATACTTTCTTCCGCTCCAGGGCAAGGCTGCACTCACCCGATCGCAGCAATTCCAATAACCCGAACCTGCATCAATCTGAGACAGTATTTTTTCAGCCCTTTCCTGATTGGCTGTATAAACCGATGCCGTTAAGCCATAATCGGTATCTTTCATCATTTTAACGGCTTCAATATCGTCTTTTACCTTCATAATGCCGATAATCGGGCCGAAACTTTCTTCCTGCATCACCAGCATATCATTGGTAACGTCCGTTAAAACTGTTGGCTTAAAATAATAACCTTTTCCTACAAGCACTTTGCCTCCGGTTAACAATTTAGCACCTTTATTTAAAGCATCTTCCACCTGTTTTTTCAAGACCGCTATTTGTTCTTTCCTCGTTAAAGGTCCAATATAAGTGCCGTCGGCTGTGGGTGAACCACTTTTCCAGCTTTTAACTTCGGTAACAAAGGCATTTAAATAATCGTCGTAATTTTTCTCATGGACATAAATGCGCTCAACGGAACAACAACTTTGGCCATTATTGTAAAAAGCGCCATCAGCTGTACCAACCGCTGCAGCGACTACATCAGCCACGTCATCAGCAATATATAAAGGATCTTTTCCACCTAACTCCAACTGACAGGGAACCATTTTTGAAGCTGCTTTTTCGTAGATGAATTTTCCTGTTTTATAGGATCCTGTAAAAAAATAACCATCGAAATTCATTTCTAATAGAGCTGCGCCTGTTTCTTTAGCACCAATGGCGATTTGGAAAACATCATCAGGTACACCTGCTTTTTTTAACAGTTTTTCGATCTTTAGTCCGGTTAAAGTAGCATATTCTGATGGTTTGTACATCACTGTATTACCACTTAAAAGTGCCGGAATAAAAACATTTACACCAACCAGGTAAGGATAATTCCATGCCGAAATGTTGCAGACCACACCTAAAGGTTCATATTTAATAACCTCTTTCAAACCCGGTTCCTCAACCATCACCTCATCAGCCAGATATTTTTCGGCATTAGCCAGCATCCATTTAATGCGTGCCCTTGCGCCGTTAATTTCATTACGCGATTGTTGTAAAGGTTTGCCTACTTCGCTGGTTAATACCGCCGCCAGTCTTTCTATTTCAGCTTCCAGTAAATCACTGAACTTAGCGATCACTAAAATTCTTTCCTGAAGGGTTTTATTTGCCCATAGCGGCTGCGCTTCTTTTAAAGCATCAAATTTTAGCTGAAGTGTAGATGAATTATCCTCCTCCAAACTGATAATGATTTCTTCTGTTGCGGGGTTGATGATCTGCATTTTAAAATGATTTGTAGATTAAAGCGATTACACAGATTGATGTTTTATTTGTGAATTGACTGCATGAATAAATGCCTCGTGTATATTTTTGCTAAATGGACTGTGCTGATCTTTCAAACGCTCGGGATGCCATTGCACAAATAACAAAAATGATTTTCCTTCCGGTTCCAATCGTTCCATGGCTTCGGTAACCCCATCAGGAGAAATTGCGCTCACCACCAATCCTTTTCCGGTTTTATCGGTACTTTGATGATGGTTGCTGTTTACCAATCCTTTATCCGTATTTACAATCTGGTTGAGCCATGAGGATGAATTCACCAAAATTTCATGGTAGCGGTCTGATTTATCGTGCATTTTAGAATGATCGAATTTTCCCCAGGTTGCGATATCGGGGATTAAAGTGCCACCAAAAAATACATTTCCTACCTGCATGCCGCGGCATATACCTAAAACCGGGATTGAATGAGCTTCGGTATAGGTTAAAACTTTAAATTCAAACTCATCTCGTTTTTCATCGATATCATCCTCATAGCAATAAGAATAATATTCGGGCTGGTTATAAAATCTCGGATGCACGTCTTCACCACCGGTTAAAACAATACCATCGCATTTTTTGATCTCGTCGAAATTGTTAAGCTTGTATCCGAGCTGGATTACCTCTACATTTTGGTTGTAGGATAAGACCCAATCCCGGTAAATGGCGTATTTACTGCAATCGGTAACGCCAATAATTATTTTATCAGACATAGTCCATTATGTTTTGCCACAGATTTTCACAGATGAACACAGATTTGGATTGTGATCTTTTATTTAAGTAATACCACCTTTATCTGTGCTCATTCTCTTTATCTGTGTTTAATGATTACTTTAAAGAGCACTTAAGTACAATTGTTTAAAATCTTCTCTGCTTACTGGTTTAGGATTGTTTGGATGTGCGAAATCTGCAAATGCTAAATCGGCAAGTGTTTCTATGTGTTCATTTTTAACGCCAATATCACTCAATTTATGCGGAATATTGACTTTCGTGTTCAAATCGAACAGATATTTTACAACGGCTTCGCCATTTTCCTCTTTAAGCTCGAGTGTTCGGGCAATTTTTTTAAACCGGTCTTCAAAACCCGCAATGTTGAATTGCATACCATAAGGAATATTCACTGCATTTGCGAGGCCGTGGTGGGTATCTAAAAGGGAAGAAAGCGGATGCGCCAACGAGTGGACTACGCCTAAACCTTTTTGAAAGGCAATGGCGCCCATCATCGAGGCCATTAACATTTTGCTCCTGCTTTCTAAATCGGGCTTATTGGTGGCGCGTTCCAACGAATCTTTGATAAACGAAATACCTTCTAAGGCAATTCCATCGCACATCGGGTGGAAATTTTTGGCCAGATAAGCTTCCATATTGTGTGTTAGGGCATCCATACCTGTTGCTGCCGTTATGAAAGATGGTAAATCCATGGTTAACTCCGGATCTGCGAAAACGATCTGCGCCATTAATTTTGGCGAGAACAAGATTTTTTTCTGATGGGTTTCATCATCGGCGATTATGGCACTGCGGCCCACCTCACTTCCCGTACCTGATGTGGTTGGGATGGTAATAAAATGGGGAACATCGTTGGTTACGTAAATATCACCACCGATTAAATCATCATATTTAAATAAATCTTCGCGATGGTTAACACGCAGGACAATGGCACGAGCAACATCCAAAGCTGCACCTCCTCCAATACCAATAATGCTATCGCGATGGGTAGCATCCCAGGCATCGGTGCCTTTGTAAACATCGCTTTTTATCGGGTTTTTGTGTATGTCGCTAAAAACCTCGACAGAAATGCCTTTTGACTTTAAATCTTTTACAATGCTTTTAAAAAACGGAAGCTGGGCAATGGTAGAATCAGTAACAATCAATGGCGCTTTTAATTGGTTTTTGCTTAAATAAGCCGGTAATTCTTTTACGGCACCTGCACCAAAACGGATGGTTGTGGGGAAATTAAACTGATGGATTTTATCAAATATCATGATATTCTTATTTTAGGTATTTAAGACCTGTTCTTTTTAATTTATTTTACCATCTGAGGCTATGTTATTTAAACCTAACAGTCAGCGATTAACTACGGTGTTTTAAGGTGACTTAGGTGGTTAACATTTTAGCTTGTTTTATTTTTACCACCTTAGTCACCTGAGCCCACCTAAGGTTAGATGTTAAAATATTCCCCTAAGGCATTAGTATTCCCAATCAAGTTGGGAATGACGACTCTACTAAATAATTTCTAAATACCTTTTCAACTCCCAATCGGTTACTACTTTGGCATATTGTTTACATTCCCATTCCCGTGTCATCGTAAAATGATCAACGAAATTTTCGCCCAATAATGTTTTGGCCAGATCAGAATTTTTCATCTTTTGTGTGGCCTCGAATAAATTACTGGATAATACACCGTTTGATAAATCGGCATATCCGTTTCCCTTGGTAGCAGGTTGTTCCAATTTAAGTTTGTTTTTAATACCGTACATTCCGGCGGCTAAACAAGCAGAAAGTGCCAAATATGGATTGGTATCAGATCCTACTATTCGTGTTTCTAAACGTGAAGCTTTTTTACTTCCCGGCAATGCGCGCAATGCCGTAGTGCGGTTGTCGATTCCCCAGGTTACGGTGGTCGGTGCCCATGCTCCCTCAACCAAACGTTTATAACTGTTTATGGTAGGGGCAATCATCGGTAATAGGTGTGGCAGGCAATGCAGCTGACCAGCGATATAACTTTTCATCATTTCGCTCATTTTATCCGGATCCTTTTCCTCATAAAATAGGTTGGTTTTGTTTTTACTGTCCCATAAGCTTTGATGCACATGTCCGCTACAACCAGGTAAGTTTTCGCTTATTTTAGCCATAAAAGTGGCCAGGATACCATGTTTGTAGGCAATTTCCTTTACAGCTGTTTTAAATAAAATCGCTTGATCGGCAGCTTGTAAAGCCGGGGCATACTTGATGGCAGCTTCGTAAACTCCTGGTCCGGTTTCGGTATGTAAGCCTTCAATCGGGATGTCGAATTTATTCAGCAGTTCGAACAGGTCGCCCATAAATTCATTCTGGTAAGTGCTTCTTAAAATAGAATAGCCAAACATGCCCGGACTTAAAGGTTTTAAATTGGCAAAACCTTTCTCATATATGGTTTCTGGTGTTTCCGAAAAATTAAACCATTCAAATTCCTGTGCAAAAAGTGGTGAGAAGCCTTCATTTTCACATTCTGTGATTAGTTTTTTTAGCAGCTGTCTTGGGCAAACAAAATTTGGTTGATCCTGGTCATCAATAAAATCGCCCAAAAAGAATGGCACCTCATTTTCCCAAGGGATTTTTCGAAAGGTTTTTAGGTCGATTTTCACCTGGGCATCCGGATAACCTGTATGCCAACCCGTGTATTTTCCATTTTCGTAAGCTACATCACCAGCATCCCAGCCAAAAGTAACATCACAGAAACCCAGGCGACCTTCAACCAGTGAAGCAAACTTTTCGGCAGCGACATATTTCCCTCTTAAAATGCCGTCGATATCAGCAACAGCCAATTTAACTTTTCCTGATGGATGATGTTTTACATAATCAAGGATTTCTTTGCTCGTACTCATTAATCTGCCTTTTTAAAGATTTTATATAGAAGAAATATGCCTAAAATAATGCTTGAGTAAATTAAACCTAATTTAAGATTATAAATCAGCATTGCGATGAAAGAAACACAGGAAATAATTAATGCGACTATGGGAAATAGCGGGTAAACAGGCGTTTTAAAAGGTCTTGCCATTTCAGGACTGTTTTTTCGGAGTACCATTACTGAAACCATCGATATGATATATAAAGTTAAGGCACCAAATACAGAAATAATGATAATTTCGGCGGTTTTGCCAGATAAAAGTGCGATGATGCCAATGACCATATTACCGATCAGAGCATTTGCCGGTGTTTGAAATTTTGGTGAGATTTTTCCCAATATTGCGGGGATGCTTTTCACTCTTCCCATTTCGTAGGTAGACCTTCCAGCTGCTAAAACCAATCCATGGAAGGAGGCGACCAAGCCAAATAGGCCAACCGTAATGAGTAAGTGGTACATTAAATGATTATCGCCCGTAATCATCGAAAGGGCTAAAGGTAGAGGTGAATCGGAAGTCTCGCCCGATTTCCCGTTTTTATATACAATAGCTTCCCAACCACCGATTCCAATGGTGGAGATAAAAACCACTACGCATAATACAACCAAAGTAAATATACCCCAGCCAAAACCTTTGCTGATATCGCGCTGTGGGTTCTTGGTTTCCTCGGCTACATTGGCAACCCCCTCAATGCCCAGGAAAAACCAGATGGCAAAAGGGATAGCTGCGAAAACACCACTCCAGCCATTTGGAAAGTTGTTATGCACCAGATTTTCAGCATGAAACTTGGGTAAGGTAATGCCTGAAAACAGCAACAGCTCGCCAACAGCCAAAATGGTGATAATGACTTCGAACGAAGCAGCAGCCTTTATACCATAAACATTTAAAGCCGTAAAAATGAAATACACCGCAATTGCACTGGTAAGAATGGGTACCTGCGGGAAAAATGCATTAAAATAAGCGCCTATGGCGAAGGCAATGGCAGGCGGCGCAAATATAAATTCGACTATTTGGGCAATACCCGCAATAAAACCAATGTTTTTGCCCAACGCTGTATTGGCATAATCGAAAACACCTCCAGCTTTTGGTATGGCGCAGGCCAGTTCGGCATAGCTGAAACTAAAGGTAATATACATCACCATGATGGCAACCGTAGCAATGGCCATACCCAGGGTGCCACCCTTTTCGAGGCCTAAATTCCAGCCGAAATACATTCCCGAAATTACATAACCCACGCCAAGCCCCCAGAGCATAAAGGGGGTAAGCGTTTTCTTTAAGCCATCTTTTTGTTCCATGGGTAGGATTTACAAGATTTAAATAGGTTTATAAAATATGCTCGAAAATGATAAACTATTAGCCTCGGTATCTGATGTTTAAAGTAGTAATTATTTTCGAATCATTTCACTATCACTCGTAATTGCTGCAATAATTTATTGTTAATTTTTTTAAAGCGATTTTGAGCATTTATCCGTTTTGTTATCTTGCATAACCAAACAATATCTTTATGTATGAAAACGCTCTTCGGCCTTCTGAAAATTTTAAGAAGATGGCAGCCAAGTCTGTACAGGCTATTACCTTATTTGTTGCCACCTATATAGTATTAATAATATTTACATTGGCGCTAACCGCAGTTTCCTGTTATTTGGGGATAAAGCTCATGGAATACATCAGCTCTTCCGTTACTTTTATTTTGGGCATTGGTTTGATAGGTTTTGGTTTTATGATCCTGTTTTTTCTGGTCAAGTTTATGTTTAAGAGCAATAAGCTGGACAGGTCTCATTTATTGGAAATTACCAGGGCCGATCAGCCTGAAATCTTTAAAATGATTGATGAAATTGTTTTAAGTGTACAAACAGATTTTCCGAAAAAAGTATACCTATCTAATGAGGTTAATGCTGCAGTTTTTTACGATTCGAACTTTTGGAGCATGTTTTTCCCGGTGCGTAAAAACCTGATGATCGGATTTGGTCTGATTAATACCACCACTGCTGATGAACTGCGTGCAATATTAGCCCATGAGTTTGGCCACTTTTCGCAAAAGAGCATGAAGGTTGGTATTTATGTATACCAGTTTAACAAGATTATTTACGATATGCTTTATGAAAATGAAAGTTATGATAAAGTAACGCGTGGCATAGCGAACGCAAGTTCTTATATTGGTATTTTTGTGCTGATTTCTGATAAGATAATCGGTTTAATGCAACAGATTCTAGTGCGTGTTTATCAGGTTTTAAGTGAGAGTTATAGCAAACTTTCGCACGAAATGGAATTTCATGCCGATGCAGTTGCTGCAGTTACCGTAGGTTCTAAACCCCTTGTTGATTCGTTATTGCGCATGCAGCTCGCAAGCCGTTCTGTAGATATTCTCTATAACTATTACGAAAGAAAAATTGATGATTGTGTTATTTCGGCAAATATTTTTCCACAACAGATTTTGGTAATGAATTTTTTGGCTCAACGGAATAAACTGCCTTTCGAAAATGGATTCCCGCAGGTGAGCATTGGTTATTATAACCGCTTTAACAAATCAAAAATATCCTTTTCCAATCAATATAGTTCACATCCAGAAACCGATGAGCGTATTAAAAGATTAAATGACCTCAGAATTCCTGTTGGAAAACCATACAATGAGATGGCGAACACACTACTTGTAGATCAGGAAAGAATAGCTGAAAAATTTACAGCACAGATATTCCAGCGTGCAGTTTACCGAGAGCAACCATCGGTACAGCACTTAAGTGACTTTGAAGTAGATTTTTTGAAAGAAAATGATCAAAATTCTTATCCAGATATTTTTAATGGTTATTTCGATTATAGAAATCCCTATCATCAGTTTAATATAGATTCATTTGATCTGCCAACAATTCCATCTGAATTGAGCGTTGAAGAGTTTTTTGATGATACCAACTTAAGCGTAATGTATGAGTTGAAAGCATTGGAATCAGACCTGGCTACAATAGATAATATAGATTCACAGGTGATCAATGTTAAAACATTTAATTACGATGGCAAAAAGTATTCGCTGGCTGATTGTAGGGCAATGATTGATTATTTGAAGGGTGAAATAAGTAAGAAAAATGGGCAATTGGCTCTGCTCGATGTAAAGGTTTTTGAATATTTCAGGTTTTTGGCAAAAGAAAATCAAATTGAAGCAACATTTAAATCGCTTTCGATCAAATATAAGCAGGTAGCCGAAGAATTTACGGTTCAAGAGAATGCTTATTTAGATCTGGCCAATGCAACAAGATTTATGCATACATCAGCATCCAAGGAAATGATCAAAAGAAAGATGGTGGTGGTTAAAAAAGAAGAGAAAAAATTTAAGGATTGTTTGATTGCAATCGTTAATGATGATGCGTATGCCAGTTTAATAACAGAAGAGGCAAAAACAGCCCTCACTGAGTACTTAAAACACAATTACAAGTATTTTGGAGCAGATCTTTATTTTGATGAAGAGCTTAAGGACTTATTTTTTACCATGAATTTTTTTGGAGGAGTTATATCCGAAAGGCATTTTCTCACCAAAAAAGAACTTCTGGCGTTTAGCGCAAAATTGGCAAATCCGGTGTTTAGCTGAATAAAAAAGCCAGTAGTTAATACCACTGGCTTAAATCTTACTCCGAATCGCGGTTTTTATTCACAATCTGGCTGTCTCTCGTATTTTTCTGAACGGTAATAGCGCCAAATAAGGAGAGTAAAAAGGCAAAGGCATAAAATCCTTTCTCGCTGGGTAGCAAAGTTGCATTCCACAAACCAATTACCAATAAAGTGACGGTTAATAGCGTAGAGAACCAACTGATGCCATAATAAATTTCTGTAACGGGAATACCTTCCAGTTTATCGCGAACAGCTTTTTGTAAAGAGATTACGGCGAAAAGGCCAAACATTAATACGGTGAAATAATATCCTTTTTCATTGAGAAGCATATCAGAACGCCACAGACCTACAATAAAGCCTATCATTCCGATACCTAATGCCATCCAGGCAGCTGCCACAAATGCATTTGATGGTTTTTGATTCATTGTTTTGAGATTTAATTTAATTCAATAGTCAACGCTAAAGATTGGCAAAAGGTATAAAAATTAAAAGAGAGTATTTCAAATTATTTTTTTGAATGCTGAGCCTGGGAGATAATTATTATGGGATTGTGCTATCTGAAATCAATAAAATAATCTGGGTAAAGATATATGGGATGTACAGGTGAATAAAAAATCTGTGTGCATCTGTGGTTGAAAATTCCTGATAGGCTTAATTACACAGCATTATGGAAAGAAATCAAACAAAATCCTATCTTTTGCATTATAGCTGTATAATCTTACCTTAGTTATATGCGAACATTGCTTACTTCTGCCCAAATGCGTAGTGCTGATCAGTTTACGATTGCCAATAAACCCATTGCTTCAATTGATCTGATGGAAAAAGCGGCGAGGGCTTTTGTTCAAGCTTTTTTAAGAGACGAGTTCGATACCAATAAAAGCTTGGCTATAATGTGTGGTAAGGGAAATAATGGGGGAGACGGACTGGCTATTGCGCATTTACTTATCGCTAATGGATATGAGAATTTAAAAGTCTACATCATTAACTTCAATGAAAAGCAGACTGAAGATTTTGCAATCAACCTGCAACGAATTGAGGAAACACGCTGTAAAAAAACGATCATTAATCAGGCTTCTGATCTAAAGCATTTGAAAGCCGACTTAATTATTGATGCCATCCTAGGCTCGGGCTTAAATAAGCCTTTGAGCGGAGAATTTGAAGCGCTTGTGCAGGCCATAAACAAGTTGAATAAAAAAGTATATGCGGTTGATGTACCAACAGGTTTTTTTGCTGAAGGTAAACTCCCGAAAGATTATTATGGGATAAAAGCCTACAAAACAATTTGTTTCCAAAGGCCGAAGATTAATTTTTTTTTCCCTGAGTCGGCCTTGGCGACTGAAAAATATGAAGTGGTTGATATTGATCTGGATGAGGATTTTATCCAGAAACAAGCTGCTGATTTCTACTTAGTGGAAGAAAGTGACATAGAGAAGATCCTGCAGCCCCGAAAATTATTCACCCATAAAGGTACTTATGGTCATGCACTGGTTATTGCGGGAAATACCAATACCATGGGTGCGGCTTTGCTTTCTTCTATGGCTTGTTTACACACAGGTGCGGGATTAACCACGGCTTCTATTCCGCATAGCGGGTTAACAGCCTTAAATACCACCTTACCAGAAGTAATGGCCCTGCCAAGAGATGAATACACAAGAATAGAGAACCCAAAGAAATATCAGGCCATTGCTATTGGCCCAGGTTTAGGTACTGAAGCCGAAAATGAAAGGCTGCTCGAAAGCCTGATTTTGGCTAACCAGATGTTGATCATTGATGCAGACGCTTTAAATATTTTAGGTGAAAGGCCCGATCTGATCGATAAACTCGCCGCAAATACCATTATCACCCCGCACATGAAAGAGTTCGATCGCTTATTTGGTGAACATGATAATTGGTGGGATAGGGTGCAAACAGCTAAAGAACAGGCCATAAAACAAAAGATTGTTATCGTTCTTAAAAACCAGTATACTTTTATTTGCCTGCCAACAGGCAAGGTACTCATCAATCCTACAGGAAATCCGGCGATGGCGCAAGGCGGAATGGGCGATATTCTTACAGGCATTATTGCAGGTTTTGTAGCGCAGAAATATTCGGCAACAGATGCCGCTCTTCTGGCCTGCTACATTCATGGAAAGGCAGGCGATCATTTAGCACAGGAACAATTTGTCGTTACCGCATCGCATCTTACCGCCAGGATATCAAAAGAAATTAAAGCACTCATCTCAACCTAGTTTGTGATGTGCTTAGCCACAATTGTGGAAAAAAAACCTTTACTAAACTACTATTTTTTTAGTTTATAATTGATAGTTTACACAATATTTAAATAACAGATATCTTAAACGGAAAACAAATTATTATGGCACAAAAAGAGTACACGCTGAACGAACTTATTAAGGAATCAGCAGAAAACCCGGCAGAAAACGATTTTTTTGAACTGGAAAAACCGGCCATGTTGGAGGTAAACTTAAAAAATCAAAAAATTCTGGCAAAAGCAGGTTCGATGGTTGCTTACATCGGAAATATTGATTTTAAAAGAGAAGGCCTATTGAGTAAAGGTTTGGGCGGTTTGTTAAAAAAAGCCATATCTGGTGAAGGTACCTCGCTGATGCACGCAACAGGAACGGGCAAATTATATCTGGCCGATGAAGGGAAGAAAGTAAAGATCATCAAACTTCAAAACGAAGCCGTTTTTGTAAATGGTAATGATGTATTGGCTCTGGAAGAGAGTATTAAAAATGAAATAAAAATGCTAAAAAGCATTGCAGGTATGATGAGTGGTGGTTTATTTCAGGTTAAACTTTCGGGCAGCGGTTATATTGCCATAACCACACATGGCGAACCAATTTTATTAAGGGTTACTGCCAATCAGCCTGTATATACTGATCCGAATGCTACAGTAGCCTGGTCTGAGAATTTAACGCCTAACATTAAAACCAATTTAACTTTCGGTTCCTTCATTGGAAGAGGAAGTGGCGAATCTTTCCAATTAGAGTTTTTTGGCGAGGGATGGGTGTTGGTACAGCCTTACGAAGAAGTGAAGTACGCAGCGAAGTCTTAAAATAGTAGAATCGTCATTTCGATCGCAGTGGAGAGATCTTAATCGATAAGGTTTCTCCATTTCGTTCACTCGGGGCAACAAGATTTATGCGTTAAATATATAGGCGTTTTTTTGGAAAGCAGTTTGCAAAAGCATTTGTGTTTAGACAGTCCTGCCATCTGCTTTATCCCGATGAAAAATCGGGATGCCCGCTCCTTTCAGGTTTAGGTGGCACAGCCATTCATCCTATTTAAGGTTGCAAGGAGCAAAAAACCTTTAGCTTAAACGGTTTTCCTCCTAATTTAACAGGCATAATGGGAGTTGATGCAGCCTTGTGAAGAAGTGAAATATGCAACTAAATCTTAAAATATAATATTCCTTGGTTCGTGGATACACAAGCCAAGGAATATTATATTTTAATCGTCATCTCGACTGAAGCGCAGCGGAATGGAGAGATCTATCTAGACAGATTTTGCTTCGCAGAGCCTTCGGGTTCTCGACTTCGTTTCACTTCGCTCGAAATGACGATTCTTTAGTTAAAAAACAGAAAATCCCGGCATTTCATCAATGTCGGGATTTTATATGTTGATTAAATAATTTCTATCTACACACCACCCATTACGGTTAGCTTATCCATTGTAGGGTTAACGCTTCCGCCCATAGGCTCTAAAGTTACGGCAAATGCCTGTGCTTCCTGTATGGTTTGCATTTTTACCAGTGCGTCATTATTAGTCGAATCGGTTTTTCCAAATACGCCTAAACTTACCGGCTTACCATTTACCAAGGCCCACAACTGATACTGATGTTCGGCATCCGTTTTTGGTAAATCCATTGCCACATAGTTAATCAGTACGCTTTTATCTTTTTTATTCCAGTAAACCTTCATTTTAGATGCTGGACTAAATGCCTGCCCTGCCATACGGATGGTTGCCCATTCTTTGCTATCAGCCATGGCTGCCATATTATCCAAACCCTGGTTCTCAAACTCCAGTTTGCTTACAACCCCGGCAAACTTTTGTTTATCCAGGTTTAAACTTGCAATCTGGTCATGCGCAGCGTTCAGTTTGTTATAAGTTATAAACAATGCCGCGGTACTTACTACCAATAAAGCTATACAGGCAACTAAGGCGTACCGTAAAGTTCTCACTTTGGCATCACTTCCATCCAAACGTATAATTCTTGGTTCTTCTGTATAAATTGGTTCAGGTTGAACATTCACATTCTCTTCAACTTCACTTAATCCCAACTTTTCGAATAATCTTGTTTCTACATCTGCAGATGGTTCTACAGCATTTTGCATAGCATATTGCTCCATAGCTTGCTCAATGGCCGCTATTTCATCTCTTACCTCAGGGTTTTGAGATGCTATTTCCTCAACCTGCAACGTTTCTTCTGGTGATAAATCACCTAAAACGTACAGCTCAAGTACTCCAGATTCGATATATGCTTTTAAATTTTCCACGCTCAATTAAAATTCCTTCTCAATTCAATAATAGCCAACCGGATCCGGGTTTTCACCGTACCTAATGGCAGATCTAACTTTTCTGCGGCCTCCACATGTGTGAAGCCCTTGTAATAAACTAAATCAAGAACTGCTTGTAAATCCGGTTTAAGGTTATCTACAAGTTGCTTAACACCAAGAACATCGGGGTTAAACGTAACCTTGTTTTGTTCATCAACGAAACTTACGTTATTTTCTATATCTTGGTTTTTGAGTGAATTCTTAAAGTCTTTAGAACGGAGTTTATCGATGGATAAATTGCGGGCAATATTCATCATCCAAGTAAACAAACGTCCTTTTGTATGATCATAGTGTGCTGCAGACTGCCAGATTTTTACGAAAGTTTCCTGTAAAACATCTTCTGCAAGCTCTGTATGGGTAATAATGCGTGAAATAACGCCGTAAAGCGCCGAAGAATACATGCTGTACAGCGTTTTTAGTACCGCTTGATCTTTCGATTGCAGTGCTTGAACGAGTTCAGGTTCGGTTAGGGTTAATTTTTTTAATGCAGTCACTATTGATCACTAAGATACAATACAGAACACTAAAAGCAAAAAAATGTTTTAAAAATGCATTCCGCTTAGGAGTGCGATTTTTAAAACATTACTAATCTATTTCTTAAAATATAATTATGCTATTCCTTCAATAGGGAAAAGGTGTTTTTCAGCATGGTAAGATGAACGTACCAGCGGGCCGCTTTCTACATATTTTAAGCCTTTTGCCAAGCCGGCTTCTTTGTACATCGCAAAAGTATCAGGATGGATCCAATCAACCACAGGATGGTGATTACGGGTTGGTTGTAAATATTGTCCTAAAGTTAGGATGTGAACGCCATTGGCCACTAAATCGTCCATAGCTTCGAAAATATCTTCTTCAGTTTCGCCAAGTCCAAGCATAATGCCTGTTTTTGTTCTTAAACCAAATTCCGAAATTCTTTTTAAAGCTTCCAGGCTTCTGTCGTACTTCGCCTGGATGCGTACCTGTCTGGTTAAACGCTTAACGGTTTCCATATTGTGCGAAACCACTTCCGGACGTTCTTCTAAAACGCGGTATAAATTATCCCACTGGCCTTTAAAGTCAGGGATCAAAGTTTCTAAAGTAGTAATTGGACTTTCTCTGCGGATAGCCTGTAAGGTTTCTGCCCAGATAATTGAACCACCATCTTTTAAATCATCACGATCTACCGAGGTAATTACGCAATGTTTAACCCCCATTAATCTCACTGAATCTGCAATACGGTTAGGCTCGTCAACATCAACAGCCAATGGCCTGCCTGTAGCAACTGCACAGAAAGAGCAGCTTCGGGTGCAGATGTTACCCAAAATCATGAATGTTGCCGTACCTGCGCCCCAACATTCGCCCATATTAGGGCAGTTGCCGCTTTCGCAGATGGTATGGAGCTTGTGTGTGTCTACTAAACTGCGAACTTGTGCGTATTCTTTACCAACGGGTAATTTTACACGTAACCAATCTGGTTTACGTTTAACTTCAGTCACAGCAGGTACTACCGGTAAATCAATCATGCTACAAAGTTAACGAATAGGATTGAAATGTTACAACGTAGAAATGTTTGAAGGTTGTAATAAAGTTGGGCCAACTTGCGAAGTCTGGCTGGGAAGAGGCGGAGTTAAACTTCGCAAGTTTAGCAAGTGCCTGCCTGTGGTGTCGGATATTCCTGTCTGAAACTATTGAAAAAATTAAACCACATTCATTTCGAACGCGATTTGTTGTTTATTTTCCTTAAAGCCAATCTGCTCGTAAAACCGATGACTTTCCGTTCGTTTGGTGTTGCACCTTACCTTAAGTTTTTTCACCTGATGCTGTTCTGCCCAAAGCTTTACGCTTTCAATTAACTGTTTTCCAATTTTTAAATTGCGGTAAGTTTCATCCACTATCAAGCCTCCAATTTCGACAAATGGATCAGATTCTATTCTTAAGGTATAAAAACCATGGATCCAGCCTACTACTTTGTCGTCAACTAAAGCAACAAATGCACAGTTGTCGTTACTGTTATTAATGTGTTTAATTCTGGCTGATGTTTGCTCAATGTCACTCTCGTAACCCAATTGTGTGGACAGCCAGGCCACACTTTCTGCATCTTCTTTGGTTATTACTCTGATTTCTACCATCGTTAATAAGGTATTATGTTGAACTAAATTAAGATTAAAAAATTATTCTCCCATCAGATGGTATCATTTGACGGAATGCATGCCCGGCGCTGGCCAACTTACGAAGTCTCACAAGGCCAGAGGACCGGCAGACTTCGTAAGTTTAGCAGCGGATTTTTAGCTAAAAGCACCGGAATAACCAAATTAAACCCTATTGCAGCGGCAGCCTGAGCCTCTTCGGCGAAGCTACAGCGGAAAGAGGGGGCTGCTGTTGCCGATGAGCAGTAATACACCTTTTCTAATATTTGGGAAAAATCGATATTACAATCTTAATAATTAAAATTTTGTTTACAGTCAGATGGTAACATCTGACTGCACGGATACGATTTATATATGTTACTTAAAAATCATAACCTTAACATTGCAACTTTTAACGTTTTAACTTTCTAACTAAATCTTACATTTGCAATATGAATACTGGCTTACAGCTTTATAATACGCTTTCGCGCAAAAAAGAACTTTTTCAACCCTTAAATGCACCCAATGTTGGGATGTATGTTTGCGGTCCTACTGTTTATAGTGATGTGCACCTGGGTAATTGCCGCACGTTTATTTCTTTCGATTTAATTTTTAGGTACCTTAAATATGCTGGTTATAAAGTACGTTATGTACGTAATATTACCGATGCAGGTCACTTAGAAGGCGATAGGGACGAGGGCGATGATAAATTTGCAAAACGTGCGAAACTGGAGCAGCTTGAGCCAATGGAAATTGTACAGAAATATACTTTGGGTTTCCATGATGTAATGCGCATGTTCAACACGCAGCCGCCAAGTATCGAGCCTACCGCTACCGGACATATTATTGAGCAGATCGAAATGATTAAGGTAATTATAGCCAAAGGTTATGGTTACGAAGTTGACGGCAATGTATATTTTGATGTAGAAAAATACAGTAAGGAGTACAATTATACCATTTTAACCAACCGCAATCTCGAAGATATGCTGAACAATACCCGGGAATTGGGCGGCCAGGATGAGAAACGCGGAAGGTTAGACTTTGCCTTATGGATAAAAGCAAAGCCAGAAACCTTAATGCAATGGCAATCGCCATGGGGCATGGGCTTTCCGGGCTGGCATATCGAGTGTTCGGCCATGAGCGCCAAATATTTAGGCGCTGAATTTGATATTCATGGTGGTGGAATGGATTTAGCAGCAACGCACCACACCAATGAAATTGCACAATCTGAAGCTTGCAGCCATAAACAACCTGCCCGCTATTGGATGCACACCAATATGCTTACCGTAAACGGTACGCGCATGTCTAAATCTGCCGGAAATGGTTTCCTTCCTTTAGAATTATTTACTGGTGACCATCCTTTATTGAAAAAGGGCTTTAGCCCGATGACGGTGAAGTTTTTTATGTTACAGGCGCACTACCGGAGTACATTAGATTTTTCTAATGAAGCTTTAGACGCCTCGGAGAAAGGTTTTCGCCGCTTAATGGCTGCAATTGGCTTGTTAGATAAGTTAACAGTTTCTGAACAGAACGATTTCGATATTGATGCATTGAAAGAAAAATGTATTACTGCGATGAATGATGACTTTAACAGTCCGATTTTGGTTGCAGAGTTATTTGAAGCAGTTCGGATTATCAATACCGTGTATGATGGTAAAGGGAAAATCTCTGGAGAAGCACTAGAAAAGTTAAAGCAACTGATTAACGATTTCGTTTTCGATCTATTAGGACTGAAAGATGAGGACGCCGGGGGTAACGACTTAAACGGCGTTTTAGACATGGTGATTAACTTAAGAACGGAAGCAAAAGCGAATAAAGATTACGCCACTTCTGACCGTATCCGTATTGGCTTACAAGAGTTGGGAATTCAGCTTAAAGACGGCAAAGAAGGAACCACCTGGAGTAAGGCTTAGTTGGTACTAAGTCTACAGTCCAAATTCGATTTTAGCAATGAGAAAAATTGGTTTAGTAGGTGGTATCAGTTGGGTATCTACTATAGATTATTATCGTTTTATAAATGAGGGGGTAAATGAGCGTTTGGGTGGGGTAAATTTCGCTGAATGTTTAATTTACTCCCTTAATTTTGGCGATGTTCAGGATAAAACCTGGGAAGGATCGTTTGATCTTTTGCACAATGCCTGCGAAAGTTTAAAACAGAGTGGGGCAGAAGCAATTGTACTCTGCGCCAATACGGCACATCTTTTTGCCGATCAGTTACAAGAAAAAATAGCTCTGCCTATTATCCATATCGGTACCGAAACCGCTAAAGCCATAAATGCTACTGGAATTAAAAATATAGGACTCTTAGGTACCGTATTTACTATGGAAAAGGACTTTTATATTAAAAAGCTCGAAGACCATGGGTTAAATGTTTTGGTGCCTTCTAAGAAAGAAACCCGCGATTATATACAGTTTACCCTTAAAGAAGAATTAGGTAGAGGTGTAATATTGGAAGAGACCAAGACACAATATATCCAGATAATTAATGATCTGATCAAGGGAGGAGCGGAGGGGATAATTCTGGGGTGTACCGAAATCCCTATGCTGATCAGTCAGGATGACTTTGAGATTCCGGTATTTGATACTACCAAAATCCATTGCGAGGCGATTGTGGATTACATGCTTTCTTAGACCACACTTTATTATGCTATTTCCTGTTGCTTCAATGGGGGAATAATTAAGCGCGGGAACAACCTTGAAAATTTTAAGTTCATCAAGGAATCCGTCCTCCTTTTTAATGGGAAGAAGTTAAGGGCTGAAAACAAATCTCATAAGTTTTCAGGCTCAGCAAGAATTTGTCCCCCTTTGAAGGGGCAGGGGGATGAGAGATAATTACACTACTTCAAACAATTTTCCGTTAGATTAAACAATGAATAAAAAACTTTTAATACTGCCTTTATTGGCGTTAATCGGATTTCAGGCCTGCCAAAATAAAACAAACCGAAATGCTGATGAAAATGTAGAAAAGGCAACAGGTTTAGTTTCTCCTGATTTTAATGCCGATAGTGCTTATGCTTATACCAAAGTTCAGGTTGACTTTGGTCCAAGGATTCCGGGTACCACGGCTCATCAAAAATGCGCAGATTATTTGGTGGCAAAATTAAGGACGTTCGGTGCAGAAGTAAGTATCCAGGGTGAGCAAACGCAAACTTATGATGGGAAAAGCTTTCAACTGAAAAATATTGTCGCCGTTTTTAATCCAGGTCAAAAAAAGAGGGTTTTAATTACGGCACACTGGGATGCCCGTCCATTTTCTGATCAGGATACCGATCCTGCAAATCATGCAAAACCTTTTGATGCGGCAAATGATGGTGCAAGCGGGGTGGCGGTGATTTTGGAAATGGCACGTCAGATCCAACAGAAACAGCCAGATGTTGGAGTTGATTTTATATTGTGGGATTTAGAAGACTATGGCAAGGCCAATGATGAGACACCAGATGAAACTACATGGTGTTTAGGCTCTCAGTACTGGACTAAAAAAGCAATTAAGGCAGGATATAAAGCTTTGTACGGCATTAATCTCGATATGGTTGGTGGCGGTAACGCACAGTTTACGCAGGATGAAATCTCCCGTCAGGCTGCTCCAAATGTAGTGAATAAGGTTTGGGACATTGGTAATGAAATTGGCTATGCCTCTTACTTTACGAAAATTCCGAGTGGGAAATTAGTTGATGATCATCTTTGGATGAACAAAGCAGGCATTCCATCTATCGATATTATCCATTACAATGACAACAGTGGTTTTTATATCAATTGGCACACGCAATTGGATAACTTAGCCAATATTGATAAAAATACGTTGAAGGCCACCGGGCAAACGGTTTTAGAAGTCATTTATAGAGAAAAATAACTGGTCTTAATGTGTAATTGTTAATTACTTTTAAGTCCATACATTAAAGAAAATTCTATATTCGCCAAACAATATTATCTTAATTAATAATGAAACAATTATTTTCAACTGCAATAGCTTCGCTTTTCGCCCTGGGTGCTTTTGCCCAAAAAAGCGACGGAACAACCAAATCTTTAGTAAATGCTGAAAAGGATTTTGCTAAGTCAATTGCCAAAAATGGAGATAAAGAAGCTTTTACAGACTATTCGACAACAAGCACTTTAGTGTTTAGGCCAAACCCAGTTAATGCTAAAACTTTTTATGCTGGCAAAGCAGATACTGAAAAGGATGTAACATGGACCCCAAACCTTGCAAAGGTATCACGCAGTGGCGATTTAGGTTTTACTACAGGGCCATATGAAGTTGGAACTTCTGAGAAAAAATACGGTCAATATCTATCGATCTGGAAACCGGAAAACGGCAGGTGGAAACTAGCTATTGATTTAGGAACGGAAAGCAATAAACCTTTAGCTAAATCTAGCCCACAGTTTACTGAACCTAAAGATCATGTTGCTCCAAAGTTCTTAAATGAAAGAGAGATTAAGGCTGGGAAGGATATTATCTTAACTACCGAAAAAACATTAAATACTTTGTTAAAAACACATGGAATTGCAGCATTTGGAGGGTTTTTAACCAACGATGCACGTTTACTTTTCCCGGGTAACGAAGCCATTGATGGAAAAGGGAAAATTATTGCTTTTTATAACGGAATGATCAGCAAAATTAACTTGAAAACAACAGGGGTAGATAAGGCAATCGGTAGTGATTTGGCTTATACCTATGGTGTGGCTACTATCGATTACAAAGCCGATTTACGTGAAAGTTTTAACTATGTTTTCGTTTATGAAAAAGCAGCAGATGCAAGCTGGAACTTAATTGTACAGGCTTTTGTACCTGCAGAAAGATAAAAAACAAATGTGAATTAAAGAGGGCTCTCCATAAAAAGAAGCCCTTTTTTTATTTCAGAGATTTATCTTTTTTCCGCACTCAAGGTCGGTTTAGCCCCGATTGAAGCGGCATCCTTGGAGCATAGCGGAAAGATATAGCGAAAAGCGGGAACAAACATTAAAAATAGCACAGTTTTTGCGCTTCAAAACAAGGATAATTACAAATAAAACAACCTTTTTTACGTTTAGAATTCATGCACAAAAAGTTACTTCTACTCTCCACGCTTACTTTACTTTTCTTAAACGTTTCTGCTCAAAAGAAAAAATTTGATGTACAGGGTAAAGCTGGTGCACGCGGTATTATGCCCGAAAATACCATTGAGGGAATGTTAAAAGCTATCGATTTAGGTGTTAACACCTTAGAGATGGATGCAGTAATCTCAAAAGATAAACAGGTCGTGCTTTCACAAGAGCCTTATTTCAATAACGAGATTTCTTTGCAGCCTAACGGTAAATCGATTACTTTAAAAGATCAGAAGAATTATAACATCTATAAAATGGATTATGAGGAGGTTAAAAAGTTTGATGTAGGGAGTAAAGTCCATAGCCGCTTTCCCGGACAAATGAAGTTTAAAGCTTACAAACCGCTACTCTCTGAAACCATAGATGCAGTTGAGGCTTACGTTAAGGAACACAAACTAGCCAAACCGGTTTATAGTATCGAAACAAAAACGATTAAAAACGGCGACAATGAATTTCATCCTGAGCCTGCAGAATTTGTGGAGTTGATTATGGATGTCGTTAATTCGAAAAAAATTGCTAAAAGAGTTATTATTGAATCGTTTGATATGCGTACGCTGCAGTACCTGCATGAGAAATACCCTAAAATACAAACTTCATTATTGATTGATGAAAAAGAACCTTTTGAAGATTATATTGAGAAATTAGGTTTTAAACCTACTATTTATAGTCCCTATTCCGTTTTGGTTGGTAAAGGCCTGGTAGACCGTTGCCATGAAATGGGTATTAAAATTATTCCCTGGACAGTTAATACGGTGAAAGAAGTGAATTATTTTATGAGTTTGGGGGTAGATGGCATCATTACCGATTTCCCAAACATCATGGGGCAAATCAAAAAATAAAGAAGCATAAAAAAAGCGTTCAGATTTTAAACCGGAACGCTTTTTTTATGCTTTCTGAAAAGAAAACCCTAATGGTGTGCCTCTGGTTTTTCGTGCGCTGCTTCAGTTTTTTCATGATGAGCAGATGCTTCTTCGTGGTTAAAGATTGGTCTGGTGAAATAGACACACAGTAATAAAACCAGAATCCATGCAGCCAATGGTAAAGCCCAAATGCCTTTTGTTTGCTGAGCCGGTGCGTGTGAATCGTGAGCTGACATATCGAATATTTTTGATTTAAAAATTTATGCTTTGTAATTGTGTGGTAAAGATAGTAACAAAATTAAAATAATAAGAGCAATTTGGCGAATAGTATTTTAAGGTCATCCAGCGTATTAGAAAGGGATAAAAGGCAGCGCCTTTTATCCCTGTAAATCATAAATCATTGCTTTTGTGCTATTCATTTTGCTTTTAATACGGTTTTGATGCTCCTGTAAAGTGCTTTGTTCATCCTGAACGGCATTAAACAGTTCGGCTTTTTTGAAATGGTTTGCCGCCTCTGCAAAATTTTGCTGTTGCTCAGCATGTAGGCCCAAACATTCGTATATATGTGCTTCGCACACACCAGGAACAAGTAAAGCCTTCTCTGCAACCTGTTTCACCAATTTGTGCATTTTAAGCGTAATAACAAGTTCCAGATAGGGCTTATATACTTCTGGAAAATCAGAATCTAGCTCAATGCAGCGTTTGTAATAATAACCTGCGGTTTTGTAATCTTTAAAGTGGTTTTGATAAATATCTCCCAATTGAAAATATGCTCTTGCATAATCAGGATCGAAAACAATAATTTCGTTAAAATACTGAAGTGCCTTGGGTAATTCGCCCCAGTGCAGTTCTTCAATGGCCTGTAGATATTTTTCTTCTACAGTGGTATAAATGTCCATAACGGATATAATTAATTTTGATAAGCAGTTAAATGCTTAGCAAATACGTAATAAATTGATTTTTAAATTTGGGTTTTGTTTGTTAAAACTTAAAACCGCGTTAAGGGTTGGGAAGGAAATTTAAGTCCATACCCAAACCCTTTATGCCACAAGACGGGCTAAAGTGCATTTTTTGGATATGTAGTTGACGTAGCATTTCTGTAAATTTGACGCAAAGATATTTATTTTCAGTGAATTGCAAATTGTTTTTTTTCGATTAATCAGCTCTTCATCCTGATAAGTGCATTTTTAATCTGCCTCCTATGCCTTAAAATATGAACAATGGCATGTTCTAGCATCTGTTCTACATCGTATTGTTGCCCCCACCTCGTGTTGATCTTTTTTGATTGATCGAACTCTTCCATGATGATTTCGGGATTTCTATTGAAAAAGTCCTCATTATATTTAAGCGCTTCCCGGAGCCTTGAAATATAGGGTGCCACCTGATCAAATTGCAATCGTTCCGGCCTGATAGTTTCTAATCCGATGGAGTTTTCGATATAAACGGCATAACTGAACATCGATGCGGTTACATGTGTCAAAATAGTTTGGATGGAAATACAATCTGTATTTGAGCTTTCTGGCTCGATGGTTTTCAGTAGTTGCTGTTGGGTGATTGGTTCAATTACTTCGATCAACTCATCAACCGCCTTTTTATATTCATCAATTAGTGCGGCTATAGCACCGGTAAGTTTATTGGCACCCATCATAAAACAAATATAATTGTTTGGAAGGTATTTGTTAGTCTGTATTTGTAAATCCCGGTTAACAATAGGAAAGTCCTCAATTCTTCAAGTTAATTCAACTAAAGTTAAAGCTTTATCATCACACTACCCGAGGCCAGATCGTGGATGGCCCTTCTTTGTAGATTTGAATTGATGGTTAGAAACGAAATCCAGCCTAAAGCAAGTTTTATTGGGTACCGGAGAATAGCTTGTCCAATATTGATTTTCTGGCTAATATCCTCATTTTTCCTTACCCTGATTCCTTTAATGTAATTACCGATGGTGCAGCCGAATGTCATGAAAAGTGGTTCATAAATCACAAATAAAAATGCAAATAATAAGATCCGTACCCATTCTGGTACATTGTTAAAGCTGTCTAATACATTTGAAAAACACACCATAAGAATGATGATAATTATGGTGTCGATAAATGTAGATTGTAATCTTTCTACTAGACTTGGGTATTTTTCTTCCATTTTGAGTGCGATAATTTATTGTAGAATATTAAGTTTAAAATAATAATATTTTTTGTTAATCTGGATTTACAATATAAGGATTACAAATCCCGACTAACCAAGTTGTTCTAACTCGAACTGTAAATTTGATTTTGCCTGGCTTTCAAATTTGTGATAAAAATAATCTGTTTTAAAAATCCGGTCCATTTTTATGAAATGTTCCAGAACCTTTTTTCGTCCTGGAATATAAATGAGATCTGGATAAACTGAATATTCTTTTCTTACGTTTTGCGAATAAGTAGTATAGTTTTCTAAGCTCTGGCCTAATATCGAAAGATCTGCATCAGTAAAATAATTTGTATCAGATTCAGGATAAGCAAGATGTTTTTTAGTGGCTATTATTTGAGTTTTGCAGTTATCAATAATGTGATTGGGAACTGAAATCTGCGTCATTCTCTTCTGGGCAAGTTCAGCACTTTTCTCTTCATTATCCGATTTTAATGCATTATAAATAATGTCATGATAGAACATAGTAAATAGAATACTTTCCCAACTTTCAATGCTAACTTTTACTTCAGTAAGTTGTGTCAACAAGTTTTCAAGATGTGAAAGTGTATGATAATGTCTTTTTTTATGAGTGTAGTTTTCCTCAATTTCAGCCCAAAATTCGGCTATTATACGGTCACTATCTGTATAATTTATTAAGAGATTAATGAATGTATCTTTTAGCACGAGGTTTTGCGAATAGTATCGATACACAAGATACAAATTGGAGTTGACTTTTCCTGTTGGTTGGAATTTGTAATCTCGACTTTGTTATGGATTCCGTTGTATTGTGGATTTGTAATCCACTAATAGAAGTTAAAAATTCTGGCTCATCAGATGGGACTGCAAATCCCGACTAGCTTAATGCTACTACAATAAATCTTTAATGATTTTCTCGATTGATAAGCCTTCAGCTTCTGCACGGTAGTTACGCACAATGCGGTGACGTAAAATAGGCTCGGCTACAGCTTTAACATCTTCAATGTCTGGTGAATATTTTCCGGTTACAGCGGCATGGCATTTTGCACCCAGCACTAAAAATTGCGAAGCACGCGGGCCTGCACCCCAGCTAATGTATTTATTAACGGCATCGGTAGCAAACTCACTGTTTGGGCGGGTTTTAGCAGCCAGTTTAACTGCATATTCCAATACGTTATCGGTTATAGGAATATCGCGGATCAGTTTCTGAAAATATTGGATATCATCTGCATGGATAATTTTCTGCAGTTGGGTGGTTTTATTACTGGTGGTGTTTTTTACGATGTTCAATTCATCTGCAAAGGCAGGATAGTTTAACTGAATATTGAACATGAAACGATCTAATTGAGCTTCGGGTAGGGGATAAGTTCCTTCCTGTTCAATAGGGTTTTGTGTGGCCAAAACGAAAAATGGTTTTGGTAGAATATGGGTTTGTCCAGCTGCGGTAACCGATTTCTCCTGCATGGCTTCCAACAAAGCCGCCTGGGTTTTTGGCGGTGTACGGTTAATCTCATCAGCGAGGATAATATTAGAAAAAACAGGCCCTTTTATAAATTTAAAGTGCCTGTCTTCTCCTAAAATCTCTGCACCAATAATATCACTTGGCATTAAATCGGGTGTAAACTGGATCCGGTTAAAATCGAGGTCCAAAACAGATGCAACTGTTTGTACAAGTAAAGTTTTAGCCAATCCTGGTACGCCAACCAACAAACAGTGTCCGTTGCTAAAAATGGCGATTAAAACAGATTTTATGATGTCATCTTGTCCAACTACTACTTTGCTTATTTCGGCTTTGATGTTGTTGAAAGATTGATGAAGTGCATCAACAGCTTCTACTTCGTTCTTATACTGCATTGGTGTTATTTTGCTGCTGTGGTTTTAGTCCAGATTTTTAATTCATCACAGGTATTAAATTCATCGTCGATTTTAATGTAAGTATTTTCGCGACGTTTTTCAAACCATTCACTTAAAGTACGATTAATTTTATCACTCTGTGCAGCATCTCTGATTTTTGGAAAATCTTGAGCTAAGTTTGCTTTGTGCGGTGGAATTTTAGATTTTAAATATAAAATGCGATATCCTTGTTTTCCATCAGCTGAAGTAAATAAATCTGGTTTAGAAATACCACCGATTTTCATGCTATCGATTACCAGAAACACAGAAGGATCTAATTTATCAATAGGAATAAAAGTACTTCTTGCCTGAACATTTTCTGCATTGAGCATCATACCACCATTGTATTTGCTCTCTTTATTGTCTGAATAAAGGTTTGCCGCAGCAGCGAAACTTATTTTTTTACCAATAATGTTATTGTAAATGCTATCTGCATGTAATTTTAAACGAGTTAAACTTTCTGGTGTAGTTTTAGGTGTAATTAAAATATGTCTAACATGTACCTGCTCACCTCTGCGCTCTAAAACCTGTAAAAAGTGAAAACCATAATCTGTTTCGAATACTGGCGAAATTTCTCCGGCTTTTAATTTAAATGCCCAGGCAGTAAATTCTTTAACCATGGTGTTTCTGTCGATAAAACCGTAATCACCACCATCGGCAGCAGAACCTGGATCTTCAGAATAAGTTTTTGCTAAGACACCCATATCCTCGCCACTTTTAACCCTTAAACGAAGGGCTTCAATTTTATCGCGGAATTTCTGTTTTTCTGCTCTGGTTAACTGTGGATTTAAAATCACTTCACCAACTTCAACCTCGGTATTAAATTCCGGAACGCTATCACCCAAAGATTTGAAATACTTTTCAACCTCCATTGGCGTAACATTAATATTTTCGGTGATTTTTTGCTGCATTTTCTGTGCAATCAATTCATCTTTTACTGATGGTCTGATTTCATCTTTGTACTGCAACACAGATTTATTTAAGAATTGCTCTAAACGCTCCTGGCCACCTGCACGCTGCATACTGTAACGCATGCGCTTGTTAACCTCATCATCAACGGCACCGTCCTCAACCATTACTGAATCGATTTCAGCCTGTTGTTTAAGCAGCTTTTGAGTTAAGGTTTGTTGTAAAATTTTACATTTAATCTCACTGTTAGGCTGGTTGCCCTGATAAAGATATTGTGTGTATTGTTGGTTTAAATCTGATAGCAGGATAATATTATTTCCTACAACAGCAGCAACTTTATCTACAGTATGCTTTTGAGCGAAACTGTTTAAAAACAGGCAAATTAAAGCGGTTGCTACTAAAAAAACTTTCTTCATTCTATTTGTTATATTTTGCAAATTTAATATTTATGGTCAAAAAAATCAGGTTGGCTATAACTTGGCAAGCTTCTTCAACTCGTTTTCGTTAATTTTGATCTGATATTTTTGTTTTAGGACTTTAAGCCATTTTTCTTCTAAACTTAGTTGGTAATCGGCAATTACCTCTCCTCTAACTTCGCTTAAAGGTTTATTGTAATTTTGTTGGTTTTTCGTGTAAAATTCATTTATCGCCTGTTCATCTTCCTGCGCCTTATTCCATATTTTTTGTTCAGAAATATTGAACATTAAAACACCTTCGCGGTATTCGTTCAACAGGAAATCATGATCTTTGCTACTCACCCCAGCTTTTTTATGTGTGGTCAATGCATCCTCATAAGTTTTAATTTCTTCCTGGTAACGTGCGTTTTTGTCCAGTCCCATTTCCCGGGCATCTAAGACCTTAAGCTTAAAATTTATATACAAGTTTAAATAGGCTTGTAAAGTGTCGTACGCAGCACTAACGTTTCCATTATGGCTTTTTTTGTATGCCCACATAAATTCTTTAGCACTTATTGATTTACCGTTTATAACAGCCACGTTTTGTGCAAACGAAATGCTATAAATAAAGCTAAAAACAAATAGGCAGTAAGCTTTCTTCACGCAGAGCACTCTATAAATTTTAAGGGATAAAAGTAACAATTAGCGACGCTATTATAAGATATTTAACTAATTTTAACAGAAATTATTATCCAACAAAAATACGAATGGAAAACCAGGTTACCAACAATGCGAATGCTTTACGTTTATTTTTTACCGAAGAGGTTTTTTTGGTAAAGGATGAAAGCGTAGAAATTCTGCCTTTGCGTAATCCAGAGGCAGTTTCAGTTGTCGAAAAAGTTTCCGTTAATGAAGTAAAAGAACCTGTTTTAAAACCAGAAATAACGCAAATTCCTGGGATTAATCCTACAAATTCTCCTAAAGTTTATCCACAAGCCCCTGAAATTCCGCATATTGTGGCCGAACCAGCGCCTGAAAAAACGTTTAAATTTTTGGGTGGAAATAAAAAATCAGTACTCATTTTAGTTAATGATAGTGAGCATGATGTAAGTACGGAGCAAGGCAGAGAGCTGTTGCGGAAAATTGTTAAAGCTGTAGATTTAGGTACCCCCGATTTTGCCATCCTAAATTATTCGAATTATAAAGGAACCGATTTCGTAGAATTAAACCGGTTTTTTAAACCTGCCATTATGTTGTCTTTCGGAGTAGCGTTTGCCGACTTGCGACTGAACCTTACCTGGCAGAATGAAATTATCGTTCACGAAACCACCAGAATTATCTTTGCTCCAAATCTCCATCATCTAGATAGTGATTTAACCGCAAAAAAAACACTTTGGGGGCATCTGCAGAAAATTAAATAGCGATTTCGCAAGCGTATCAAGTATTAAGTGCCGGGATATGGCATTTTAATTCAGCTCGAAAAATCTTAAACCCTATACCTTAACCTTTTACTTTCCTAAAATGAAAAAACTTGTATTTGCTACCAATAACCAACATAAAACTGAAGAAATACGCGCTGCACTTGAAGATAAATATGAAGTGCTAAATTTGGAAGATATTGGTTGTTTGGTTGATATTCCTGAAACTGCTGATACTTTTGAAGGCAATGCAACTTTAAAAAGTAGCTATGTGGTTGAACATTTTAATTTGGATTGTTTCGCCGATGATAGCGGTTTGGAGGTTGAAGCTTTAAATAACGAACCTGGTGTTTACTCTGCCAGATATTCTGGCAGCCGCGATAGCTTAGAAAATATTCAAATGGTTTTGGCCAAGCTTGAGGGGAATCCCAATAGAAAAGCAAGGTTTAAAACTGTGATCTCCTTAATGCAGGGTGGTAAAAATCATATTTTTGAAGGTACAATAGAAGGTACAATCAGAACAGCATTATCAGGTTCGAAGGGTTTTGGTTATGATCCCATTTTTCAGCCGGATGGTTACGATATTACTTTTGCTGAAATGGATATGGCAGAAAAGAATAAAATCAGTCATAGGGCTATTGCACTAAAAAAGATGTTGAATTTTTTGAGGGGATAGGGTATGGGCTTTACCAGATATTAAATTTTGAATGGGTGGATCGTCATTTCGACCGTAGTGGAGAAATCTTTGAACTTTTCATCAAAAGATTTCTCCATTCCGCTACGCTCCAGTCGAAATGACGATCAAACTTACTACATTTTACTGACTACCTTTTTCACTTGAGCAGAATCTTTTTTCACCTGAACTGAGTCCTTTTTCGGTAGGATGGGTTTAATGCTAAAGTTGGTCATGTCTGCTGGTTTAGCTTGAGGTAATTTCTTATCTACATTTAAGCTGTCTTTTCCCAATGTGATTTTCGGTTTAACCGCTGATGCTGCTGATTTATTTGCTGTGTTTGTGGTTTTAGAGCCAGCCACAGTTTTACCTGCAATTGCTTTTGCCTTTGCTTTAGGCTTAGTTTTACCCGAAGAGCCTATGGCATCTTTTTTTGATTTCGGACGTTCAGTCGGTTTCCATGAAAATCCTTTTAAAACATGATCTTTTGCAATCGTATTTTCGGGATTCAGCGCCCCTTCTATCCCCTTGATATAAACAATTTCTTCAATGGCATTTTCATTATCCTTAAAAATGAACTTTATCCTACTGCTTAGGGTTTGGTTCATTTCTTTATACACCTTGGTGCTGTCATCCTGGGTATAATAAATACTTTCGGCATTACCATCTACATAAAGGATCTTAAATTTTCCATTCGTAAAGAAACCCGTCATTAACCTTCCTTTTATTTGATTAAACCTTAACGAATCTTTTGGTGTATTTACTAAAAATGCGTTCCTAAATGCCTGTAAGTTATTCAGTTTTTTATTCTTGAACTGTACAAATATCGTGTCGCCAACCTGCTGAGAGCCTTCCGACCAGAGGATAGGGTTGCTATAGCAACGTAAAGTAGAATCGGCACTGGTGTAAAACAGACTATCTGTTTTGGCTTGTATATTTGTTTTGAAAATTTTAACGCCATGGTAAGCCTTAATAATACGCGTTTGAACAGTGTCGGCTGGGTTAAATTTTGTCGTATCAGTTTTTAAAGCGCCGGCTTTTAAATTCCCCAGAACTTTTGTTAAGCTATTTTTGTCGCCAGATTTTATTATCTTATTTTGCAAACTATCGATTTTCGTTTTTGAAACATCATTTACAATTGGTGAAGCCCCATTGATAATCTTTTTTTGCAAACTATCGATTGTGCTTTTCGATACATTCTTTGTAATCGCATTGGCTTTATCAGATAGCTTTTTCAGACTATCAGTTTTAAGTTTAGGCAGGTTTTTGATTATAGAATCGGCCTTGTTCTTTAAAAGGTTGTTTTTGTGCAAACTATCGGGATTAAGCTTGGGCAGTCCTTTGCTAAGTGAGTCTACTTTTGATTTTAAACTGTCAACGCTTTTATCCTTCAGGTTAAGCAGATCTTCGGCTTCAGCATCGCCTTTGTTCTTTTTCTTTTTATCAGCCCTGCTATTTTTACGCTTATTTCTGTCTTCTTTTTGGATAGATTTAGCTTCAGGTTTATATTTTGGCTCCCCTTTTCCTTTCTTTTCTCCGGTATCTTCATCATCCTCGCCAACCTGATTGTCGGCTTTAATCGAAATTTTAGGAACTAGCTTCAAGGTTTTTTGCAGCACCATCTGTGTTTCTAAGGTATCGGCGCCCATCCATAAACTGTCTGGTCTTTTTTTATTCTTTACCATGACCGAATCTTCGGTGCCAATTCCCAGGTAGGCATTCCGGGTAACCAATGTCCGCTGATCCAGTTTGTAATAATAGCCCAAATCGCCGAACATCTTCATCTTATCTTTTGTATCAGAAAAAACAATGTTTTTAACTGCTTTACCAACCCCTTTTTTTCCGAAATAATACAAACTATCACCTTTTAAAGAACGCGTACCCTGTGTATATAGGTTTTTCTTTCCGAAAAAAGCATCCTCGGTCATGGTATTGTATTGGCCATTCTCTGTATACAGATTATCATCTTTTCCTTTGATATTAGTTGGACCGTAAAAGTAAGTCCATTTATTTTTAGTGTTGTAGCTCATCGTATCCGATTTGATGGTGGCTTGTGGTGTAAGCACGACTACATTATATCTGAAATACGCATCACTGCCTTCGCGGCTATAACCCTGACTAAAGTAATAGCCATTTTTACTGGTTACTGTTACTTCCTTATTTACAATCTTACCTCCACTAGTATAAGTGCCTATTTTGCTGAAGGTATTGTAATCCAAGATATTGGTGGTTAAGGTGGATGTTGGGTCTTTCATCACCACATTTCCGGTTAAATGCGCCTGTTTTTTATTTCCGTCATACTCCAATTGATCTGAATAAATATCGGTGGTAAGCTGGTTGATATGTACATTTTTAAAAGCTTCGAAATAGTTCCGCTCGCTATAAAATACAGCGCTATCGCAGGTCAAAGTTGCATTATCTTGTTGGAAAACAGGGTTTCGCAGGTAACTGATTTTTTTTTTGGTATCACCAGTTATCTTGGAAAACGAAACGATTTTAATCTTCGAAGCAGGTTGCTGGCCGAATAAAAATACTGGACTGATTAGAAAGAGTAAAAAGACAAATAGTTTTTGCACACTACAAAGTTAGTTTTTTGTTCCGAACGTTCGGAATACCAGTTAAAATTAAATATTTTTGGTGGATGTTACCCGTAAAACAATTTCAGGATTTTATTGAACAGCAACAGCTGTTTGTTCGGGCTAACAAGATTCTTTTGGCCGTAAGCGGAGGAAAAGACTCAGTATTAATGTTGCATTTGTTTAAAGCAATAGGCATTGATGTTGGTGTGGCACATTGTAATTTCAATTTACGGGCTGATGAAGCACAACGCGACGAAAGTTTTGTTGCACTATTGGCCAAAAATTTGGAGTTACCTTTTTATGTAACGCATTTTGATACCAAAAAATATGCGGCCGAAAATAAAATTTCTACCCAAATGGCCGCACGCGATCTCCGTTATAACTGGTTTGAAGAAATTAGAAGTAAAAAAGGCTACGATTACATTGCCCTGGCACAACACCAAAACGATGCGGTCGAAACGGTACTCATTAATCTTACCCGTGGCACAGGCATAAGCGGATTGCACGGTATTTTACCTAAACGGGATTTACTGATCAGACCCTTGCTCTTTTTAAGCCGGCAGCAGATTGATGAGTTGGTAAAGGTTAATAATTTAGATTTTGTAGAAGATAGCTCGAACGCAAGTATAAAATACACCAGGAATAAAATCAGACTACAGGTAGTACCGCATTTGCAGGAAATCAACCCAAATCTCGAAAAAACATTTGCTGAAAATATTGCACGCTTTGCTGAACTGGAGACTTTTTTAAATATCCAGGTTCAGAAACTTGCAAACAAAATTCTAAATAAAAGGAATGATGGCATTTATATCCCTTTGGATGAGATTTATAAATTAAACCCGCAAAAGTTACTGCTTTACGAGTTACTTAAGCCTTTTAATTTCGGCGAAAATGTAGTGCAGGAAATTTTAGATAGTTTAAAGGCATTAAGTGGTACACATTTTTTTAGCGCTACCCATCAGGCTATTATTAATAGAAATGATTTGGTTATTGTTGAAAAAAACATATCGGTCACTGCTAATCAATTTATCCATCCAACAACAGAAAACATTGCTTTTGCCAATGATGAAATTTCGTTAACGTTTACCGATGAGGTGGAATTCGAAATTAATTCGAATAAGGCATTTGTTAATGCCGATAAATTAATTTTTCCTTTAGTATTAAGAAATTGGCAAAATGGAGATAAATTTATTCCACTGGGCATGCGTAATCTTAAAAAGATAAGTGATTATTTTATCGACGAAAAAGTTCCCCTACATCTGAAAAGCGTCACCCCAATTCTGGTTAACGGGAACGGTGAAATTGTTTGGATTGCAGGTATGCGGCAGGACAACCGATATAAATTAACTACAGCAACAAAAAAAGTTGCTATATTCGAACTCAAAATTAAATAAGTGGAAAGCAAATACGCCTATATCGAAAAACAATACATCGGCCGTGATTATGTGCGCATTTTCATCAGGCTAATTATGGCTGCTTTCTGTTTTGCCGCTTATGTTTACGAGCGCGATCGTGACAATACGCAAGATTTGTTCCTCGTAGTAGGCTTCGGGATCATTGGTGTTTCTATGCTTTTGCTTTTCCTTATTCAATACAAAATTGTGGTGGATAATGGTAGCATGATCCTGGATGGCCTTTGGACAACCAAGCGTGTTAAGATTGATCTAAATAGCATTGTTGATGTGCGTAAGGCAACTTATAGTCGTTATTTTTTCAACAATCCTGTTTACAACCTGCACACAAAAGGTACAATCCGCTTTTATTCATCGGGTAAGGATGCAGTGGTTTTAACCGATAGGGATGGCTTGGAATATTTTATTGGTACCCAAAGGCCAAATGAACTCTTCCTTGTTATAAAAGAAGAAATGCGCAACCTTAAATAACTTTATTTCATTTCCCATCTACTCATTTTTATATAATTGTTTCTGGTTTTAGCCCTGATGGGATAGCTATCTGATGTGTCGCATTGGGAAGGAAAATTAATAATCGCATCTTATTACATTATTGCAATAAACCGACACGCATTATAGATTAAAATCGGCTACATTTGCGGTAACAACAATACATTTACGATGAAGATAGGAATTGTTTGCTACCCCACTTTTGGCGGTAGTGGAGTAGTTGCAACAGAACTTGGTAAGGCACTTGCTAACGAGGGACACCAGGTTCACTTTATTACTTATAGTCAGCCCGCAAGGCTCGATTTCTTTTCTTCCAATCTGTTTTATCACGAGGTATCAGTAAGAGATTATCCACTTTTCGATTACGCCCCATACGAATCGGCGCTGGCCAGCAAATTGGTAGATGTTGTTCGGTTTGAACAATTGGATGTGTTACACGTTCATTATGCCATTCCGCATGCATCTGCAGCTTTTATGGCGAAGCAGATTTTGGCGAGTTATGGCCTTCATATTCCGGTAGTAACCACTTTGCATGGTACAGATATTACTTTAGTGGGTAAAGATCCAACCTACAAACCTGTGGTTACTTTTTCTATTAATCAAAGCGATGGGGTAACTACAGTGTCCGAAGATTTGAAAGAAGATACCTATAATCATTTTGAGATTACTAAAGAAATTAAGGTAATTCCAAATTTTATAGATTTTTCGCGATTCAGTTTACAGGCAAAAGGACACTTTAAAAAAGCGATTGCACCAAATGATGAACGCATTTTAATCCATACCAGTAATTTCAGAAAAGTGAAACGTACTGCTGATGTGATCAGGATTTTCGAAAAAGTACAAGCAGTTATTCCATCAAAACTATTAATGGTAGGGGATGGGCCAGAACGCGCCTACAATGAGCAGCTTTGCAGATCGTTGAATATTTGTGAAAATGTTAGGTTTTTAGGTAAGCAAGATGCCGTAGAAGAAATCCTGTCGGTTTCAGATCTTTTCTTAATGCCATCAGAATCTGAAAGTTTTGGTTTGGCAGCATTAGAGGCCATGGCTTGTAAAGTACCCGCAATTACCACCAATGCCGGCGGTTTACCTGAACTTAATATTGATGGCTTTTGTGGTTACATGAGTAATGTTGGTGATGTAGAATCGATGGCGGCCCATACCATTGAAATTTTAAAAGATGATGAAACGCTTAACCGTTTTAAAGAAAATGCGTTTAAAAGGGCACAGGATTTTGATCTGAAAAAGATCCTGCCGATTTATGTTAGCTATTATAAGGAAGTAATCGAAAACTCTTTGCAAGCTAAATATTAACAATAAGGCTCACTTTATATTTAACCACAGATAAAAAGGATGTTTACAGATGATAAATCCGTGTTTATCTGTGGTTAAAAAACTTAAGTATGGTATTGGGAATTCCCTGGCTGATGATCCATATGAGTAATATTTAAGAAAAGTAAACTTTCTCTAAATCAAATGATTATAAATCGTATCTTTGCAGCCTGAAACGGTTTGGAGGATAAATATTCCTAAATCATTTCGACAAAAAATAAAAATAGGTTATCCCAAATGAAGAAAATAGTTGATTACAGAAAGCTTTTGAGTGTAGATAAAAATGCTGAATTAAAAGAGCTTAAATCTGTGTACCGTACATTGATGAAAGATTGTCACCCTGATAAATTTCAGCAGGAAGAAGAGAAATTAGATGCAGAAGCCAGAAGTAAAGAAATTATCGAAGCTTACCATTTCCTGGTAAGTATTGCGCCAGAAACACGCGAACAGAATATTGAAACGTACACACAAACGACTACCTTGTCGAATATTCAGGATTTTGAATACAAACAACAGGTTTTAAATATCCAGTTTTTTGATGGAAGTGCTTATGAATATTTCGATGTTCCAAAAGCAATCTATGTGAAATTGGTTAACGCCGATTCGCCAGGTCGTTTCGCCCGCAGACATATCTTTAATGAATTCCCATACCGCAATGTAGCCAGAGTTGCAGAACCGGCATAATAAGCGATATTTATAATATTTAAATGGCTCCAATGACAATTGGAGCTTTTTTTTATTCCTTAATAGCCGATAATATTAGTTTTCTATATCGTTTGGTGCTATAAAGATACTGAGCTAAACTACCATTGAAAGGTTTCGATAGAACGGTCGTCATCTCGACTGGAGTGTAACGGAATGGAGAGATCTTTGAAGCCAGTTAATTTAAAAGATTTCTCCACTGCGGTCGAAATGACGATTTATCTTAACCTGTCACCCCGCAAGCCCCTTGTTTTTTCTAAAACTGAATTCTCATGATGACGTGCGATCAAAATTAAGATATTCCGACCACTGTAATTCTTTGGGCAGTGTCTGATTGCTAAATTCAAGATGAATTACCCTTCTTTTTTGATTGTTTGTTGTTCTGCTCGAGCTATGCAGGAGCAACGGTTTCATAACCATAAGTCCACCCCGCGCTACATTGCAGCTAACTTCTTTTTCGATATTCCAGTCGATCGTTTCGGGCCGGTAAATGCCTTTGCTGTGCGAATTCGGAATTACTTTTAGCGCACCATTCTCTTCATTGGTATCATCAAGGTGAATGCGGATGGTAAAATTACTTTCAAGGGTATTTAACGGTGGCTGTACAGCGAACTGATTATGTTTCTTGGTGTAAGGGCCAAATCCCGGAATTTTTACTTTTTGGTTAACAGAAATAGTCAAATCCTGATGATAAGAAACAAACCAATTCGAAGTTTCGGGTTTGTCGAAGTAGATTGATTTAACAAGAAAATAATCTTTGCCAAAAATCTCTCGTATGATGGCTTTTAGTTTTTTATTGAAAATTAGCTCAATAGTTCCTGGAACTTCTTTTAAAAACTGGCGTATTGCAAAAAGATCGTCTGATTTCCTAAAGGTTTCTTTTGTCGTATCTGCTCCGTTAATTGCTGCCTGGATATCTTCAATTTCCTGATCTGTAAATACATTATCAATCACGGAAAATCCTGATTCCTTAATTTCTTTTTCCTTAACTGTTAAATACATCACCTCAATTATTCAACATTGGCTTAAAGCGGTTATCTTTATTTCTCAAATCCAAACCGCCTTCATAAACGGATTTTAAATTAACCAGGTAAAAACTCCAACCACTATGACAACCCAGGCGGATGTTCCGCTTAGAATGATCATCTTCAGGGATATTCTTTTGGGTCAATTCTACAACGGTATATTCAAATTCTTCATGCAGCTTGATCTCAACCAAACAAGCTCCGGCAAAAGTAAACTGAAAATAATCTGTGCTGTTTGCTTCGGTTACGGTTCCATTTTCGATATCATCATACAGGTACCAGATCCATTTATACCGATCGCCTTTAAGTGCGTTCTGCGTTTTACTGAGCAGTACTTTATTCTCGTCAGTAAAGGACGCATCGCTTAAAAACCATTTTTCAATTTCGCTGGCTTTTGTCCAGGCGTTGTAGATGTCCTCAAGTTTTGCTTTAACGGCAATCCTGATGGTGAATTTGGTCCAATCGAAGTTTTCCATTGGCTAAATTTTGTATGATTAATTAAATACTAAACAAACCGGAGCACCAACATCGATCCTTTTGCCGCTATCGGTTAATTTACCCGTTGTTTTGTTGCGGTTAAAAATAACAATGTTGTTGGTATACTGATGTCCGATCAATAAGAATTTTCCGGTCGGATCAATCGTAAAGTTTCTTGGCCCTTTGCCCAGGGTACTTACCGTTTCAATAAATTTCAATTTTCCGGTAGGTAAAATAGAGAATGCAGAAATGCTATTGGCATCGCCACGGTTAGTTTCGTATAAGAATTTTCCATCAGCCGAAACATGGATATCTGCGCCATCAATTTTTCCTGTAAAATCTTTCGGCGTGGTGCCGATCTCCTGGATTTTGGTCAAACTTCCATCTGCGTAAGCAAAAACAGTTATAGTACCGTTAAATTCGTGCGCTAAATAGGCAAATTTTCCATTCGGACTAAAAGTAATATGCCTCGGGCCAGTACCTGCATTGGTTTTTATAACCGACTTTACCGTTAATATTTTTTCTTTCGCGGTTGGATTATAATTGTAAATATAAGTTTGATCCTCGCCCAGATCGTTAACAATTAAGTATTTATGATCTGGTGTAAATTTTGTCATGTGTACATGAGCGCTTTCTTGTCTGCCTTTCGGATCGATGCTTTTTCCGGTATGTTTGATGATCTGCAAGGCTTCTGTTATAGACCCGTCAGCTTTTCGTGAAAATACCGCTAAGCTACCACCACTATAATTGGCTACAATTACATTTTTGGTATCAACGGTAATGAAACAAGGGTCGGCACCATGACTGTCAACTTTGTTTAAAAAAGTTAAATCGCCTGTTTTGGCATCATATTTAAATGCGCTTACCGTACTTGTTGCACCGGTTTCGTTAACGGCATAAATAAATTTGTTATCAGGTGAAACGGCTACGTAACTTGGATTAGCGGTGTTTTTTGCAATGCTTTTTACGGTTGTAGCCGCTGTTAAAGTATTAAAATCGTAAGTATAAATTCCTTCACTTTTTCCTGGTGCAGTATAGGTGCCGACAATGAGATTATAGTTGATTTTTTGAGCGAAACTAAGGGTCGATAGCATAGAAAGGATAAGCAATGAACTGAGTTTTTTCATGAAACGATGATGTTGATTTTAACAAATATAAATAAAGTTGGCCACTGAGGCATAGAAAACACGGAAGATGTTTCTTCATTATCGTCCTCGTTTGTAACGAGGATGAGTGAGAGATGCATTTTTAATGCATGTTCATTGCTGGACGATACAATCGTCTTTCTCCTGCATCCTCGTTAAAAACGAGGGCGATTGAGGCTCTGTGAACGCTGTGCTTTCTCTGTGCACTTTGTGGTAAAAAATAGCAATACCAAAAGAGGCAGCCAATCGGCTGCCTCTTATATCTTATTTTATTAAATGTTTAATCTGGATCAATTCATGTTCTTCAAGATAGCGCCATCTACCACGTGGTAGGTCTTTCTTGGTTAAATTGCCATAAACAACGCGGTCTAATTTTTCTACATTATAACCTAAGTGTTCAAAAATACGGCGAACAATCCTGTTTTTGCCACTGTGGATCTGGATACCGATTTCTTTTTTGGTTCCACCTGCAACGTAAGAAATGTTATCAGGTTTAATCAGACCATCTTCCAGCTCTAAACCAAAAGCAATTTTGTTCAAATCGCCTTGTGATAAAGATTTATCCAGTTCAACGTTGTAAATTTTAGTGATACCGTTTTTAGGATGTGATAATTTATCAGCTAAATCACCATCGTTTGTCATTAACAACAAACCTGTGGTATTGCGGTCTAAACGTCCAACCGGGTAAATACGCTCGCGGCTGGCTTTATCAACCAACTGCATTACCGTACGGCGTTCCTGTGGATCGTCGGTCGTGGTGATGTAATCTTTTGGTTTGTTCAATAAAACGTAAACTTTTTTCTCGCGTTTTAATAATTCGCCGTTGTAACGAACCAAATCCTTTGCCGGGTCAACTTTATGCCCAAGCTCGGTAACAGCTTCGCCGTTTACGGTAATAATGCCTGCAATAATCAATTCGTCGGCTTTACGACGAGAGCAGATGCCTGCATTTGAAATATATCTGTTTAGACGGATTAGGCCTTTATCTTCGTTTGTTTTACGGCCTTGGGTAATTACAGTGCGCTCCGGGCGGTTAAATTCTGTATCTCTTGGCTGTGCATCCTCGCGTTTTCTAAAAGGACGGGTGTCGCCTTCCCTTGGCTCTCTAGGTTTTACATCTCTTGAACTTCCAGCACTTGGCTTGAAATCGTCTGATTTACCTCTTGACTTGTAATCTTTATAGCCACCTTCTCTAGGTTTGAAATCTCTCGATCCGCCATCTTTCGATTTGAAATCACGGTCGCCCTCTCTTGGTTTGTAATCTCTCGACCCACCTTCTCTTGGTTTAAAGTCGCGGTCGCCAGTTCTCGGTTTAAAATCTCTCGAATCTCCATCCTTAGATTTGAAATCACGCTCTCCTGTTCTTGGCTTATAATCTCTTGCACCACCTTCTCTTGGTTTAAAATCCCTGTCTCCTGTTCTTGGTTTGTAGTCTCTTGATCCGCCTTCTCTCGGTTTGAAATCACGGTCGCCGGTTCTTGGTTTGTAATCTCTTGATTTACCTTCTCTTGGTTTAAAACCACGGTCTTCTGCTCCTGAATCTTTGGATTTAAATTCACGATCGCCGAATTTGAAACTCTGTGGTTCCGAATCTTTCGATTTGAAATCACGTCCGCCTGATCTTGGTTTGAAATCTTTTTTGTCTCCGAAAGATTTTGATTTGAAATCTTTACTGTCTGCGCTTCTAGGTCTGAAGCCTTCTTTTGAATCGGATGATTTTTTGAATTTGCTGTCTTTGTTGTCTGATCTTTTTCTGTCAGACCCGGCCGAACTACTTCTGCCTTCTGTTCTCCGACTGTCTGATTTGGACTTGTCATCCCGACTGTTCCTGTTGTTTTTATTTATCATGATACGCTTTTAACCGCATTAAAAATGCGGGCTGCAAATTTATGAAAAAATGATGAACATAACAATTCTGGGAGCTGAAAAATTAGATAAAAAAATAGCCTCTAATATAGGGAAATTTGTCTGAAAATCAAAAATTAAAATCCACGTTTAAAGCACTTTAAAAGCCGTTTTTTGGGTTTATTTGTGTAACTGTTTGATAATGTGCTTATTATTTTTTACCTTTGCCAGCGTTTTTATATAAGTTCACCAAAAAAAGGAGGAAAATGTTAAAGAAACACATCGTACCATTTGCAGTAGTGGCAACACTATTTATCTTGGCAAAAGTGTTCGCTTACCAAATGCCCTTAGCACAAAAAAGTCTTTTAAAAGAAGAAAAATTAAACACTACAATACCCAAATCTGATAGCCTAAAAGTAGAAAAAGAGGAAGCTCCTCAATCTTTGATGGCACAGTTGAATTTCGCGGAAGAAACCCTGCCATTAGGCGATAAAAAGGTAGAACGCAAAATGAAAAAAATTCTTGCAGCACACACTTACGGAAATACCCAAACCAACCGCCTGCATACAAAAGCAGCAAAATGGTTTCCTGTAATTGAACCCATTCTCGCTGCTTACGGAATCCCGAACGATTTTAAGTATTTGGCTTTGGTCGAATCTGGAATGGCGGAAGGGGTTTCTCCAAAAGGTGCAGCCGGAATCTGGCAGTTTATGCCCGGCACAGCCCGTACCTATGGATTAAGAGTAAATGGGAATGTTGATGAACGCTATAATTTGCGCAAATCGACCATTGCAGCCTGCAAATACATTAAAGAAATGTATAAAGGTTTAGAAAGCTGGACATTGGTAGCTGCTGCTTACAATGTTGGCGACGGACGCTTACGCAAGCAGATCAATAATCAAAATCAGGATAATTACTACAAAATGAGGCTTAACCGCGAAACTGGTGGCTATGTTTATAAGGTGATTTCTATGAAACAGATTATGGAACATCCGAAACGTTACGGTTACGCAAAACCGCGCGTATTATTGGCCTACAACGCCGAATAATATAATTAAGATAAAGACAAGCATTTGGTAAGGCGTCCCGGTTTTTAATCGGGACGCTTTTTTTTGGAAAATGATTTCACAGATTATTGGATTACGCCGATTTGTTTTGCTGATTAATGTTTTGCTTGCCACAAAGTCACGAAGGCGCAAAGTTATTTTTATGCATTATGCTAACAAATTAACCAATGAACCAGTAAATATTTTGCAGTTAACAAATGACCAATGAACTATTGAACTAATAAACCAATTTCTTTTCTTTGCACTATGTTCAAACTGCGCATTAATAAAATCATCAATCAGCCCGGCGATAATATTACTTTTCAATTTGAAGATTTGGATCAGTACCCTACGTATTTAGCGGGGCAGTTTTTATCATTGGTTTTTCAAGGAAGACATAAAGAAGTGAGAAGGTCTTATTCTTTTAACAGTTCGCCAGATGTAAATGAACCTTTGGCTATTACGGTAAAACGGGTAGAGAACGGAGAAATATCGAGGTTTTTGCACCATAAAACTTCGGTAAATGATATTCTTTTGGCTCAGGAGCCGCAGGGGCTTTTCAGTTATTTACCTGAAGAAAATTTAGAACGCGATCTTTTTCTTTTTGCTGCAGGAGTTGGCATTACGCCATTGTTTTCGATTATGAAAACGGCATTGGTGCGGGAGAAAAAATCGTTGGTGACATTAATATATAGTAACAGATCAAAAGAGGAAACTTTGTTTTATGATGAACTGACCGAATGGCAACAGCAATATCCTGATAGGTTAAAAATTGTCTGGATTTTTAGCAACAGCAAAAACTTAATGACGGCCAGGCTGAATAAATTCTATATCGAGAATTTAATTAAAGAACATCTGCATTTTGAACGGGATAAAGCACTTTTTTACAGTTGTGGACCGGTTATCTACATGGATCTATGCCGCATTACCTTATTGGGCATGGGTTTCGATATCACACAGATTAAAAGAGAGACTTTTGTGCTGCCAGAAGATGAGATAGATGAAGATGATAGTTCTGAAAAAGTAGTCGATAAAAATACGTATTCGGTTGTTTTAAATTTTAAAGGGGAATCATATAATCTCGTAGTGCCTTGGCCAAAGCGGATTTTAGATGTTGCACTTGAAAATAAAATTAAACTTCCTTATAGTTGCCGTGGCGGCGTATGTAGCACTTGTGTTGCCAATTGTATCAAAGGAAATGTAAGAATGGATTATAATGAAGTACTTACCGATGATGAATTGGAAAGGGGTAGAGTGCTTGTCTGTACAGGTCACCCCACAGAGAATGGAACAACGATAGAGTGGTAAAGATTATAGAGGATTCTCTTCCTCTAATTTTCTAGATACGTGATGATAAAAGTGTCAATTCACTATTTTTCTAATTCAGACTCCCAAAAATTTTTAAGGTCATTTAATATGTATTCTGCATCAATATTTACTTTTCCAATTGCGATGATATAATCAAATTTTCCAGGAAAGGTAAATGGTAAAGTTGTCCCCATTTGGCTTTTAATAGTTGGGATTTGGGTAGAATTAGTTTTGTGTTTTGAATGATTACAGAGTAATCTCACAAGTATTAATTTGTGATTAATATCTTCCAGTTTAGTTTCATCGAACACAAAATTATTTTCGCCTTTCATAATTTTAATCTTTTCTTTTGCGGCCTTTTTAAGGTTATCGCTTGCTTCAGAGCTCTTTATGATCCATTCAGGCAGTGCGTTAATCGTCATAAAACAATCTATTAATTCATAAATGTGATTGTTTTGCTTATACCGTTTCATGTCATAATCTAGTTTTTTGAATAGATCAATGAAGTTATTTATCTGTGGTAACATAATATACTTTATATTATTATTCTTGTTTATTTTTCGGTGCTCATATGAATATGCTTTTTGAAAGTCTAACTATCTTTCAAAAGCATTGCAAAGCGAATTTAGTCTTTAGTTTTTATTAAGTTGATTAATAAACAAAAAACCATCGCGCATTGCGCAATGTTTATCTGGTATGATAAAAACTTTTTTTACGCTTATCATCTGCCTCATCTGTTTACAATCCTTTGCTCAGGATTCAATAGTGGTAAAAAGAGAGTTTGCGAATAAAGAATATATCCATCTGTACAAAGAAAATGCTGATTTAGCTTATACGGCACCGGGAGGAGAATTGGGTGCACCTTCAAAATATGTAATCAACGGTAGGCTTACTACCACTTATATGCTTTTGGGTAGTTATAAATCGCCAATTGCCTTTGCGATTATTCCTGATTTTACGGTCCGTGTGCGGACTGAATTTTCTGCTGCAGTACGAACACCGAGTTACCGTTTAGGCGGAGCGCTTTACGCGAGGCTAAATCCCGATCCTGAACATTATAAATATGCCGAACTTGCTTTTACACACCATTCAAATGGTCAGGACCAGAGCGCATTTAATCCTGACGGTACAATTAATACCCATACAGGAAATTTTAATGCGAATTATTTAACGCTTTCTTATCGTTTTGGAGATTTAACACCAGTTAATCCAGATGGAAGTTATTATTCATTCAATCATCGGCTTGGTTTGCAGTGGTATAAATTTTTCAGGTATGAGTCTGCGCTTAATGAAGGTTTTGGATTTACAAGAGTGTTGTATGGTTTCTCCTGGCGCAGGTATGATGAAATCGAAAAAAACGCAAGGAATAAGCAGAAAGTTAAAACCGAAAAAGAAACCTGGCGTTTAAACACTGAGTTATCTTATGCCGTAAATAAAATTCCATCCAAAAATTTTGCCAATATCCAGAAGCGGTTAAATGCCGAAATCAACTTCAATTACAGTTTTCCTTTTATGAATAATGTGTTTTTGATGGCTGCGGTTGGTTATTATGGCGAAGATAATTACAATATCTATTTTCAAGATCATTATGGTTATGTGCGCTTTGGCTTATCATCTGGTTTCCTTAGAAATAGAAGCCGACATTATGACAATTAATAGGTAATACAGATTGGTTTTGACTTTCATTTTGATAAAATTTTTAGCATTTTTGCGGATTGAAATCTGGTCTTTTTTAAGACCCGGTTTCGGCCCCAACTTTAAATAAAATATGAGCAATAAATCTATCGACCTCGGCGAGCAAAAAGATGTAGAAGTATATGGTGCGAGGGTACATAATTTAAAGAATATAGACGTTAGTTTTCCGCGTAATCAACTGGTTGTAATCACTGGTTTAAGTGGCAGCGGTAAATCTTCATTGGCTTTTGATACCATTTATGCGGAAGGACAGCGCCGTTATATGGAAACATTCAGTGCCTATAGCCGCCAGTTTATGGGCGGTATGGAGCGCCCGGATGTGGATAAAGTTTCGGGACTAAGTCCGGTTATTGCAATTGAGCAAAAAACCACCAGTAAAAATCCACGCTCAACCGTGGGTACCATTACCGAAATTTACGATTTTATGCGTTTGCTTTATGCACGTGTTGCCGATGCCTATTCGTATAATACCGGTGAGAAAATGGAGCGCATGAGCGAAGACCAGATTCTGCAGAACATCTTCAATAAATTTGATGGTATGGCTGTAAATATCCTTGCCCCGGTAGTTAAAGGCAGAAAGGGGCATTACCGCGAACTTTTCGAACAGATCCGTAAACAGGGTTATGTGAAAGTGCGTGTAGATGGGGAAATTAAGGATATTGCTGCTAAAATGCAGGTAGATCGTTATAAAATCCATGATATTGAAGTGGTGATCGACCGCCTTATTATTGACGTGAAAGATAAAAAACGCCTGCTCGATTCACTGCAGATTGCAATGAAAATGGGTAAAGGGGTAATCAAAATCAGCGATAAAGATAATAATGTAGCACATTTTAGTAAGTTTTTGATGTGCCCAACAACGGGTATTTCTTATGACGAACCACAACCCAATAGTTTTTCGTTCAATTCGCCTTATGGCGCCTGCGAACGTTGCGATGGCTTGGGTTATATTTTTGTAGTCGATAAAGATTCGGTTATCCCAAATCCAAAACTGAGTATTTTAAATGGTGGCTTGGCTCCTTTGGGCGAATATCGCGACATCTGGATGTTCCAGGTATTAAAAGCTTTGGCCAAAAAATACAGTTTCTCGCTTTCTACACCGATCGAAAAATTAAGCGACGAAGTGATCAATATCATTTTAAATGGTTCTCCTGACCTGATCAAGGTTGAGGTAGAATACAATAAATGGAACGTTCAGAATTATAACATCACTTTTGACGGGATAATTAAAATGCTCGAAGAGCAGAACGAAAAAAGAAGCGAATCAGCATCTGACGATATGGACGAGTTCAGGAAACTAAAAACCTGTCCGGAATGTCATGGTGCACGTTTGAAGAAAGAAAGTCTGCATTTTAAGGTAGATGGCAAGAACATTTTTGAACTGTCATCAATGGATATCAACAACCTTCATCAATGGTTCGAAAAAGTTGATGAACGTTTATCAGACCGTCAGAATATTATTGCCAAAGAAATTTTAAAAGAGATTAAAGCGAGAATTGGCTTTTTGACCGATGTGGGTTTAACTTATTTAACTTTAGATAGAACTGCACGTACACTTTCCGGTGGCGAGGCGCAACGTATTCGTTTGGCTACACAGATCGGTTCGCAACTGATGAATGTGATGTACATCCTGGATGAGCCAAGTATTGGTTTGCACCAACGTGATAACGAACGGCTGATCAATGCACTTAAAAATCTCCGCGATCTTGGAAACACCGTTTTGGTGGTAGAACATGATAAGGATATGATTTTGGAGGCCGATTGGGTAATTGATGTGGGGCCAGGTGCCGGTATCCATGGAGGTACCGTTGTAGCCGAAGGAACAGCCGCACAGATCCTGAAATCGAATACCTTAACTGCTGACTATTTGAATGGCAAAAGGCAGATTGAAACACCAAAAGTCCGCAGGAAAGGTAACGGGCATAAATTGTCGATTGTTAAAGCCACCGGACACAACTTAAAAGAGGTTTCAGTAGATTTTCCTTTGGGTAAATTTATTGCAGTAACCGGAGTCTCGGGCAGCGGTAAATCGAGTTTAATTACCGAAACTTTATACCCGATTTTAAATCACCATTTCTTCAGGGCTAAAAAAACTCCTTTGCCTTACGAAAAAATTAATGGTTTAAAAGAAATTGATAAGGTAATCGAGATTGATCAGGCACCGATTGGCAGAACGCCACGTTCAAATCCTTCAACTTATACCGGCGTTTTCTCCGATATCAGAAATTTGTTCGTTCAGTTGCCTGAAGCAAAAATCCGTGGGTATAAACCAGGCCGTTTTTCTTTCAACGTAAAAGGTGGGCGTTGCGAAACCTGTCAGGGTGCTGGTTTAAAGGTGATTGAAATGAACTTTTTGCCCGATGTACAGGTACCTTGTGAAGAGTGCGGCGGAAGAAGGTATAACAGGGAGACTTTAGAAGTTCGTTTCCGTGGAAAATCGATCAGTGATGTGTTGGATATGAGTATTGAAGATGCCTGTACTTTCTTCGAAAATATTCCGATCATCTACAGAAAGATCAAAACCTTAAAAGATGTTGGTTTAGGTTATATTACTTTGGGCCAATCGTCGGTTACTTTATCAGGAGGGGAGGCACAACGTGTAAAACTGGCGACCGAGCTTTCTAAAAAAGATACTGGAAAAACCTTCTATATTTTAGACGAGCCTACAACGGGACTTCATTTCGAAGATATTAATGTGCTTTTAGGTGTATTACAGGAGCTGGTTGATAAAGGAAATACCATTTTGGTGATCGAACATAATTTAGACGTGGTTAAAGTTGCCGATTGGGTGATTGATTTAGGAGAAGAAGGTGGTGCTGGCGGCGGGAGGATTTTATTCGAAGGTACACCGGAAGGTTTGATCCAGAACCCGATCAGTTTAACCGGGAAATTTTTGAAAAAGGAAATGGAATGGAATCCTCAGAACGGAAAGTCTGAAGTCGGAAGTCAGGAGTCCAAAGTCAAAGCACCGAAAAAAAGCAAAGCTGAAAAGAAATAGAATTCCTTGTACAGGTATCAAGAATCAGCAAATCCATCTTGATACCTGATACTTATTACTTGATACTATAACAAAACATGATCTTCACCGATACCCATACCCATTTATATTACGAGCAGGATGCCGAGAAAAAGGCCCAGTTAATGGAGCGTTGTTTTGAAAGCGATGTGAACCGTTTGTTCTTGCCCAATGTTGATGTGAAATCGATCGCGATGATTGATGACCTGGTGGCGAAATATCCTGAAAACTGTTTTGCAATGGCCGGTCTCCATCCCTGTGATGTAAAAGAAGATTACCTGGCGCTGTTGGATGAAATCTATAAAAGCATTGCCGGGCGGAAAATTTATGCCATTGGCGAAATCGGGATCGATTTATATTGGGATAAAACCACTTTAGCTATCCAGCAAGATGCTTTTCGCAAACAGATTGGCTGGGCAAAAGAGTTAGGGTTGCCGATTGTAATCCATTGCAGAGAGGCTTTTGACGAAGTTTTTGAGATATTGGAAAGTGAAAGAGATGAAAAATTGCGTGGTATATTCCATTGTTTCACCGGAAATTTGGCTCAGGCAAAACAGGCTATTGATCTCAATTTCTATTTAGGTATTGGTGGCGTGGTCACGTATAAAAAAGCGGGTCTGGATCTGGTATTGGCAGATATTCCTTTAACTGATCTGGTTTTAGAAACCGATTCTCCTTACCTGGCACCGGTTCCTTTCCGTGGTAAACCCAATGAGAGCAGTTACCTTGTTTATATCGCACAAAAACTGGCTGATATTTATGGCGTTTCTATTGAAGAAATAGCGGATGTGACTACGGAGAATTCGAAGAAAATTTTTGGGGTTTAAAGTCGCGTCATTGCGAGAAGGCTTTTTCAGCCGACGAAGTAATCTATTCAGTGGGACCTTAGCATCATTATTAGTGGAGTGCAACACAGTCGAGAACCCACAGGCTCAGCGAAGCTAAATCTATCGAGGTAGATCTCTCCGTTCGCTGCGCATCAGTCGAGATGACGCCCCATCTTTGGAATTTTTGAATGATTGCGGAGCGTAGCGTAATGGAGAAATCTGTTTCACAGGATTCAGTAATTGATTTTTGAGAATACGCCGCGTGGCTAAATTATCAATTTGATATGTATTTTCTGTTTAAAATACTAAAATGTTAATTTTTATGAACTAATCAGTCTTTTTGTTGCTAATTTAAAAATATCACCTGATCATTTGTAAATTTTTAGTTTCTTTGCGCTGAGCAACCTTCACTAAACCAAATGACCAAAATACTTATAATTTATACCGGCGGCACCATCGGTATGATTAACGATCCTACAAACGGGATGTTGATTCCGTTTGATTTTCAGCAGATAAAAGAAAATGTTCCGGAACTGGGCCGTTTAGATTACCAGTTAGATGTACACTCTTTCAATCCGGTTCTGGATTCATCAAACATGGATCCTGAAATATGGAAAACATTGGCCGAACTCGTTTACAATAAATACGATCAATACGATGGCTTTGTGATCCTGCACGGATCGGATACCATGGCTTTCACCGCTTCTGCACTGAGTTTTATGCTCGAAAACCTCGATAAACCTGTTGTTTTAACCGGATCGCAGTTGCCTATCGGAGAAATCAGGACAGATGCTAAAGAAAATTTAATTACTGCGTTAGAAATTGCTGCAACTAAAGAAGATGGTAAAGCATTATTTCCTGAGGTTTGCATTTATTTTGATGCACAATTATTTAGGGGCAACCGTTCTATTAAATACAATAGCGAGAAGTTTGAAGCTTTCCGTTCGCCAAATTACCCGGTACTTGCAGAGGCTGGAGTACATTTACAGTTTCACAGAAATTATATTTTAAAGGCTACCGGTGGTGAATTAAAATTGCATACCAATTTTAATTCGAATATTGGTGTGCTTAAATTATACCCGGGAATTACGCCACAAGCCGTTCAGGCCATCACCGATTCTAAAGTAGATGCCATCATTTTAGAAACTTTTGGCTCTGGTAATACCTCCACCGCACAATGGTTTTTAGATAGTTTGCGCCAGGCCATTTTAAATGGAAAAATCATTATTGATATCTCTCAATGTAAAAAAGGATCGGTACAACTTGGTCGCTATGAAACCAGTAGGGAATTGTTAAAAATGGGCATTGTAAGCGGCTACGATTTAACTTTCGAAGCTACGGTAACCAAACTGATGTTTGTAATGGGCTTGGGGCTATCTTTTGAAGAAAGCCGTAAATTGATGGATGAATCGTTGCGGGGTGAAATGACCAAAGATTAATACATTAAACCTTGCAGGTTTCACAAACCTGCAAGGTTTAAATCTACAATATTAAATTAACCGTCTTACTTAGATGCACTCAGGTGACTTGGGTGGTCAATGTTTTTAGAAAACAAACAGTCCTGTTCATTGTTGGTCACTTAGTCCTGCTATTCCTCCAAGTCCTCACTCATTGCT
>NZ_JADCNK010000011.1:0-193841 GCF_014947265.1 Pedobacter sp. MR2016-19 | reverse complement strand
CACCAGGCATATAAATAGCTTAACTTAATAGCATTGAGAGATCTATCTCGAGACAGATTTCTCGGCTGCGTTGCACTTCGCTCGAAATGACTGTTCGGGGGAGCTTCACTACCAATGACGACTCAGCGACCTCCATGCCTTCATTTGTGTGCTTTTCCGTAAAAACTGAGTAAACTAAAAATCCCGCTCTTTTAAAGCAGGATTTATATTATTTAAATAGATTATCCGCTTAAGAAACTCCAAAAAACGATCTTCCGGGAACGGCCTTAACCATTAATAGAATAGCTATAATAATTAAAATTAGCGCTGATCCGAAGAAAATAGCGATGGCACGGTGCTTGGCAACAGCTTCAGTTAACTTTTTCGACTTTGCATTACCTACCGTGATTAAAATAATTGCAACTACCATCATCGTGATGTGCTCCATTTTAAAATAACGCACCGCTGGTGCACCCGCACTACTCAACTTATACCATCCTTCGCTAAAATAAAGCACCAAACCAATTAACAATTGAATGTGTGCACTGATTAAAGCGAAAACATTTAGCTTTCTATCGCCTTCCGTATAGGTTTTATTCCCGAACCAGCCAGCTAAAGCCTTAGCAACAGCTATAATCAATAAAAGAAAAACCACATAGCGCCATCCGGAGTGGGCACTTTTTAAAATATCGTTCATATTAATAAATTTCTATGATTCAAAAATAGACATTAATTGTAAAAAATAGGATATTCAACAGATTGAACGCTTATTTATATTAGTTTTAAACAAATTAAAACCTAAACTTATTATGAAGAAAATTTTACCTGTCATTTGGCTGGTATTTTCTGCTACATTTCTGTTTGCACAGCAAACCTCCTTTCCTGTTAACGGCTCTTTTGATACCAGGCCTGGAATGTTTGCCTTCACCAATGCAACGATAGTGGTAAATGCCAACCAAACCTTAACAACTGCTACCCTTTTAATTAAAGGACAAACCATTCAGGCTATTGGAGCTGGCTTAGCCGTGCCCAAAGGCTATGTAGTGATCGATTTAAAAGGAAAATTCATTTATCCATCGCTGATTGATGCTTTTACGAGCTATGGTCTGGCCGAGGCACCTGCACAGCAACGCAGTTTCGGCGGTCAGCGTCAGTCTATTTTTGTATCCACCAAAAAAGGTGCCTACGGCTGGAATGAATCCATCAGACCAGAAACTTATGTAAAAAGCATCTTTTCTACCGACAGCAAAAAAGCGGATGAATTACGCAAAGTTGGTTTCGGAAGTGTAAATGTGATTAACCGCGACGGTATTGCTCGTGGAGTTTCTGCTGTAGTAACCTTAAATGAAGGTGCCGATAACAGTGTCTTTTTAAAGGACCAGACCGCAGCAAACTATTCATTTAACAAAGGAAGTTCATCAAACGATTACCCGACTTCGTTAATGGGTTCTATTGCCTTATTACGCCAAACCTACTACGATGCACAATGGTATGGCAAACAAAAAGATGAATATAATATCTCGCTGGATGAATTTGCCAAACAACAAGCCATGCCACAGATTTTTGAAGTGGATGGCTGGCAGAACATCCTGCGTGCCGATAAAATCGGGAAAGAATTTGGCAAGAAATATATTATTAAATCCACCGGCGATGAATACCAGCGCATTAATGAAGTTAAAGCTACCGGAGCAAGTTTGATCATTCCGCTAACTTTCCCTAAAGCTTATGATGTGGAAGATCCGGCAGAAGCCAGAAATATAACCTTATCACAAATGAAAGGCTGGGAACTAGCGCCAACCAATCCTGCAGCATTGGAAAAAGCGGGAATTAAATTTGCCTTAACAGCATTTGGCTTAGAAAACAGCCGCGATTTTTGGGCGAACATCCGCACAGCGATAGAAAATGGCTTAACTGAAAAACAAGCCTTGCAATCGGTTACCGAAATCCCTGCTTCACTTTTGGGCATCAGCGATAAAGTTGGTTCCCTGGAAAAAGGAAAAGTTGCTAACTTTTTGATATCATCTGATAATCTGTTCAAAAACGGAAACATTATCTTCGAAAACTGGGTACAGGGCAAGCGTTTTGTGGTAAACAAAATGGATGTAAGCGATGTACGCGGCACTTACAATTTAAATATTGATGGCGTTGGCGCTTTAACGTTAAAAATTACCGGCACTGGTGGCGGATCTACCGCAGTAATCGAAAGAGTTGGTGCAGATAGCGTAAAAACTACGGCCACCTTTACCAGAAATGGCGATTGGATCAGCATCAATTTCAACTTAAAGAAAAATCCAATAGGTGATATCCGTTTAAGCGGTTACATCACTTCGGCAAATCCAATTACCTTAAAAGGCGAATCAGCATTGGCTGATGGTGCTACAGGTAAATTTACCGCAACTTATAAAGAAGCGGTTAAAGAAACGCCTAAAAAAGAGGAGCCTAAAGCTACTTTGGCCATGGGACCTGTAATTTATCCTTTCTCTGCTTTTGGAAATACTGAATTGCCTAAACAGGAGACTGTGCTGATTAAAAATGGTACAGTTTGGACGAACGAAAAAGACGGTATCCTTCAAAATACGGATGTACTTTTAGAAAACGGAAAGATTAAAGCGGTTGGTAAAAACCTTTCGGCTAGGGGCGCAAAAGTAATCGATGCTACAGGGAAACATGTTACTGCGGGCATTATCGATGAGCACTCGCACATTGCCGGATCCGGAGGAATCAATGAAGGTGCACAATCGGTTTCTGCTGAAGTACGCGTGGCCGACATCATCAATTCAGAAGATGTGAATATTTACCGTCAACTGGCTGGCGGGGTAACCACTTCTCATATTTTACACGGTTCAGCAAACCCGATTGGTGGCCAATCACAATTGATTAAATTACGTTGGGGAAAATCGCCAGAGGAACTGAAATTTGCAGGTGCCGATGGTTTTATCAAATTTGCGCTTGGCGAAAATGTTAAACAGAGTAATTTTGGTACCGGCGCCCGTTTCCCGGTTACGCGTATGGGTGTTGAGCAAACTTTTGTGGATGAATTTACCCGGGCAAAAGAATATGCCAAAGCGCTTTCGGTAAAAGGAAACAGCGTACGTAAAGACCTTGAACTTGATGCCATTGTAGAAATTTTGAATAACAAACGTTTCATTACCTGCCACTCTTATGTACAAAGCGAAATTAACATGTTAATTCATGTAGCTGATAGTTTGGGTTTCAAGATCAACACCTTTACGCACATTTTAGAAGGTTATAAAGTGGCCGATAAAATGAAAGCGCATGGCATTGCAGGCTCGACCTTTTCTGATTGGTGGGCTTATAAAAACGAAGTAGCTGAGGCTATTCCTTACAACGGAAAAATTATGCATAATGTTGGTGTAACCACTGCTTTCAATTCTGATGATGCAGAAATGGCCCGTCACTTAAACCAGGAAGCGGGCAAATCAGTTTTATATGGTAATGTTCCTGAAGAAGATGCCCTGAAATTCGTAACGCTTAATCCGGCAAGGATGCTGCATATTGACGATAAAGTGGGTAGTTTAAAAGCAGGTAAAGATGCCGATGTGGTGATCTGGACAGCCAACCCATTGTCTATTTATGCAAGGGCGGAAAAAACTTTTGTAGACGGTATTGCCTACTGGGATCTTGATAAAGACATGCAGGTAATTAAAACACAACAGGCAGAAAAAGCACGTCTGATCCAAAAGATGTTAGAGAGCAAAAGTAAAGGTGGCCGTACCCAACGTCCAATGGGTGAAGCACCACGCCTGTACAATTGCGAAACTTTAGAAAACTATTCAGCAGAATTAACCGAGAAAGAACATGCACACTAAAACATATTTATTCAGCCTGGCTTTATCGGCAACAAGCCTGATGTGTTTTGCACAGGCAAACATTTCGCCAGCTAAAAAACAAAGCAAAACCATTGCCATAACAGGTGCAACCGTACATGTGGGCAATGGAACGGTGATTGAAAACGGAACCATCCTTTTTGGGAACGGAAAAATTATTTCGGTTACGGCTAACGGACAAGTACCACAGGACGATGTAATGCGCATTGCAGCTACAGGTAAACATATTTACCCGGGTTTTATTGCAGCCACCACCAATTTAGGTTTAACAGAAATTGAAGCGGTAAAAGCAACCCTGGATTTCCAGGAAATAGGTGATTTTAATTCGCACATCCGTTCTATCGTGGCTTACAATACAGATTCGAAAGTTCCGGCCACCTTGCGCAGTAATGGTGTGTTAATGGCACAGCCAACGCCACAGGGTGGTACCGTTTCAGGCAGTTCATCAGTGGTTCAGCTTGATGCCTGGAACTGGGAAGATGCGGCAATTAAAACCGACGATGCCATGCATATGACCTGGCCGGTTATACCTCGTTTTAGAGGTGGCTTTGGTGGCTTCGGCAGACCACAACAATCGCCGGAAGTGTTAGCAGAAAAAACGCAGGCTGCAATTGCGCAGTTAACGTCGTTTTTTGCTGAAGCGAAAGCCTATTCCGAAATGGGTAAACCCGAAGTAATCAATACCCGTTTCGAAGCGATGAAGAAAGTATTTGCTGGTAATGAGAAATTATTTATTGCGGCAGATAGTCAGAAGGACATTGTTGCAGCAGTTAATTTCGCTAAGAAATTCGGCATCACTCCCGTAATCACCGGAGCAGATGAAGCGTATCTGATCATCGATTTCCTGAAAGACAATAACATTACCCTGGTAGTGAAACAACCTCATGCCTTACCCAATAACAATGATGATGATGTAAACATGCCTTATAAAAATGCTGCCGTATTGGCTAATGCAGATTTAAACGTAGTATTGAGTATTGATGGTTATTGGCAACAACGCAATTTGCCTTTTATGGCGGGTACGGTTACGGCATGGGGATTGGATAAAGAAAAAGCGCTATCTACCATTACCTTAAATGCAGCAAAAGCGATGGGTGTTGATAAAACCACCGGAAGTATTGAAACAGGTAAGGACGCTACTTTCTTTATCTCAGCCGGTGATGCTTTAGATATGCGAACCAATAGAGTAGAACAGGCTTTTATTCAGGGCAGGGATATCAATCTTGATAACCTGCACAAACAATTGGATAAAAAGTTTAGTGATAAATATATCGCTGAAAAGAAGTAGCTAAAATAGTTTAACAGAAACGGTCAATATTAATTTATTGGCCGTTTGTTTTTAGTTAGTGTCTCACCAACCGAAATATCCAACAACAAATATGTGAGACACCAGCCGAAATATCCACCTACATGTTCGTAAGACATCACCTTAAATATAATAAATCAGGAATTTTTAATTTAACATCAGCCAGAAAATCGAACAATTTGCAAACCATTTCATAATATAAAATCACCATCAGCTTAACACTACAATAACACCTTTGCGGTCAGATAACAAATCAAAAAACTGATCATGATTAAAAATTTACTAATTGCAGTGATGCTGTTTTTATGCTATTCCACTAATTCGGCTATGGCACAAACCACACAAGCATCAATCTCGGGCATTGTAACAGATGAACAAAAGAAACCCATTCCAGGCGTTTCCATCCAGATCCGGAACAACTCAACAGGTTTTACCACTAAAACTTCTACTAATGCACAAGGTGAGTACACTTTTAAAGAACTTCCTTTGGGTGGACCTTATACGGTTAAAGCCATCTACATCGGTTACGCCGAACAAAACAGAATAGGCTACATGTTAAACCAGGGTGATGCAGTAAAGGTTGCCATTAATATGCAGGAAACTGCTCAAAACCTCGGTGGTGTAGAGATTAACGGATCTTCGTTAAGAAATAAAGTGCAACAATTTGGTGCATCTACCGAGATTTCATCTAAAACGATGAACTTATTACCAGTAAACGGCCGTAATTTCTCGAGCTTAACAGATTTATCTCCACTATCGGGAGCAAGTGGTATTGCGGGCCAGCTGGGCTCTTCTACCAACTTTACTATTGATGGTATGACGGCAAAAAACCCTACTTCAGCAGGAAGTACGACAAGCCGTAGCGGTGCGCCATATTCCATCTCTATCGAAAGTGTTCGGGAGTTTAAAGTAGTTACCAACCAATATGATGTAAGTTTAGGCCGTGCCGGTGGCGGTACAATTAGCGCTGTAACCAAATCAGGCACGAACCAGGTTACAGGTAGTGCATTCGCTTATAACAGAGCTGATTTTTTAGCGAGCCAATACGACATCAGGGGGAACAAAAGAGTGAACGATTTCTCTACATACCAGTATGGATTTAGCTTAGGCGGACCAATCATAAAAGATAAATTACATTACTTTGCCGTTTGGGATCATCAAAGAGATTCTCGTCCTTTAGTTATTGCCGATATCAATTCATCAGCAGATGAGGCCCGTTTCAACGTTACTAATACAACATTAAAAGACTTTTTAACTGTTGCCAGAAATAAATATGGCGTGGCCAATACACCTCAATATGGTTCATTCGATAAGAAAAGAGGAACCGATGCTGGTTTCTTGCGTTTAGACTGGCAAATTGATGACAAGAACTTATTAACTGTTCGGGATAATTATACCAATGATAGAAACCCACTTGGACTTGCAGATAATACTGCAATCAACTTTTACGAAAGTTACGGGAACGATAAAAATGTTGACAACAGTTTGTTAGCAACACTTCGTTCTACAGTGAGCAGCAAGGTTACCAACGAGTTAAAAGTACAGCATTTATATACTTTCCAGGCCAGTACACAAAACGATGAGTTGTCTTACGCCATACCAAGAGCTGTTGTAAATAATGTTCCTTCTACTTTATCAAACGGTACTAATGTAACTACCGCTATCCAGATCGGTGGTCACCGTTTCGGACAAGAAGGTTTTACCAATAACGTTTTTCAGTTGGTTGATAATATTTATTATAATACTGATAAAATTAAATACACCTTTGGTATAGATATTATGTACACCCATGCAAAATCATTGTATGGCAGTGAAGTAAACGGAAGGTTTGAATTTACTAACTCTGGTACAAAAGAAGCTGGAAACGTACAAACTTCAGTACAAAATTTTAATAATTTAATACCTAACCGTTACTACAGGGAAGTGCCATTGGTAGCTGACCCCACTGTAACCGGTAACTTATTAAACTCAGCCATTTATGGCCAGATGCAAACCAAATTGGGTAAAGGTTTAGATTTTACGGGAGGTTTGCGTTTAGATTATAGCAAATACCCAACATCGCCACTTAACCAACAGTTATATGATGCGATTGGTGTAAGAACTGATAATGAATTAAAACAGTTTTTAATTCAGCCACGTATCCAGTTAGACTGGGATATTAACGAAAAACATACCGATTACGTTCGTTTAGGAGCAGGTATTTTCGGATCAGATGTGAACAACTACGTAACCATTAACAACCTTACTTTTGATGGAAAACATTTTGGAACGGTTGATATAACTACTGGTATCCCAACACCAGATTTTGCCAGCTATAGAAACGGTACTGCTACCGCACCTGCATTACCGGGCGCACAAGTGGCAACCATAAACACTTATGCTGATGATGCAAAATTACCAGTGGTTTATAAAGCCAACTTATCGTACAACAAATTAATCAACGATAAAATACGTATCGGCATTACCGGTTACGCAACATTAGCCCGCAATAACTACATGTATGTAGACAGAAACATGGCGGCCAATCCATACTTTACTTTAGCAAACGAAGGAAATAGAGGGGTATTTGTGCCTTCAATTCCATCAAACGGAGTAGCAGATTGGAAAGCAGGCCGTTTAACAACTAACACCTTTGGTAGAGTGCTAGAATTAAACAGTAAAGGTAAAGTAAACCAGTTTGCCATTGTTGTTGATGGTACCTGGAAATACTTTAAAGATGGAGAAATTACTGCAAGTTATACCTGGAATGATGCAAAGGACAATACTTCTTACAATGGTAACGTAGCCAATTCTGCAACTTTATCTTTGCCAGTAGTTGATGATCCAAGGAATTTAAGCAAAATGACTTATTCTAATGGTCAGTTCCGTAATAAGGTAATTATTTATGGTACATTACCATCATTCCATGGCATTAAAGCGGGTGTGCGTTATTCGGCTATTGGCGGTACAAGATATAGCTTACTTTCGGGAAGTAATACCAACGGCGATTTCGTATCTACAAACGATCTGGCTTTCATTTTCGACAGAAATAACCCAAGTACACCTGCAAATGTTCGCAATGGCTTACAGGCATTATTGGATAATCCACTTGCAAGCAAAAGTTTAAAAGATTATATCCTAAAATACGAAGGTACATTTGCAGAACGTAATGGTGGTATTAACGGTTTTTACGGTACGATTGATTTAAGATTGGCTTACGTGATTAAATTCGGACCAGGTAAAAAACAAAGTGTCGAAATTTCTGGCGACTTGTTTAACGTGGCCAACTTATTTAAGAAAACCTGGGGTACTTCAGAAACCTTAGCTACACAGGCTATTTACGGTTTAGGAATTCCTGCAGTAAAAGACGCTGCAGGCAAAGAAATAACTCCGGCAGTAGCCAATTACGATACGACTAAGCGTCAGTTCAATTACCGGATCAATAATAGCGGTTTAGTAACGCCATCGGGTAATCCTTGGCAGGCACAAATCGGTTTACGTTACGGATTTTAAACAAATGTTAGCTAAGTATCTTAGCTTAAAGTCATAAAAAAAGGGAATGGATTTTTATCCGTTCCCTTTTTTTATGTTTGTATTTAAAACAACAAAACTTTAATGGGATTATTATTAGACTACCTGAAAAATCACAAGTGGATTGTGGTTCTGGCGTTATTGCTTGCAGGTTTCAATATTGGCTTTTCACTTTTAGATCCATATATTACCGGAAGAATTTTAGACCGTTTCATCAATCAAAAAGACAAATTAACCTATGCCCAATATCTTTGGGGCTCATTGGGTTTAATTGGTTTGGCCATTGGTGCAGCCATGGTTTCACGAATAGCCAAGAATTTTCAGGATTACTTTACAAGCGTGATTGTACAAAAAGTTGGCGCCAAAATGTATGCCGATGGCTTACAGCATTCGCTAAAATTACCCTACCAGGTATTTGAAGATCAGCGAAGTGGTGAAACTTTGGGTATTTTACAAAAGGTACGCTTAGACTCAGAAAAATTCATCACCGCATTTATCAGCATCTTATTTGTAAGCTTAATCGGGATGATCTTCGTAATCGTTTATTCTGTTTCTATAAGTTATAAGGTTACTCTGGTTTATTTTACAGCCATTCCAATCATCAGCTTTGTCAGCTGGTTTTTGAGTCGGAAAATTAAAACCATTCAACGTTCTATTGTTGGTGAAACAACCGCTTTGGCTGGCTCTACCACAGAATCATTAAGAAACATTGAACTGGTAAAAAGTCTTGGGCTAGCCAACCAGGAAATTGAAAGATTAAACAAAACCACTTATAAAATTTTGGGCCTCGAACTTAAAAAAGTAAAGTACGTTCGGAGTATGAGTTTCGTTCAGGGTACCACGGTCAACCTGGTCCGGAGTACCATGATTTTGGTTTTGCTATTGCTTATTTTTGATAATTCCATTACAGCGGGGCAGTATTTAACTTTCCTTTTTTATTCCTTTTTCCTTTTCGGACCATTGCAGGAACTCGGAAATGTAATTTTAGCCTGGCGTGAAGCGGAAGTTTCTTTAGGGAACTTTAAAAAGATACTGAGCACACCAATTGATAAGAAACCTGAAAACCCTATTTCCATTCAAAAAATTAAAGATTTAACCTTTAACGAAGTTGGCTTTAAACATCAAACTGCCAACCGTAATGCCCTGGAAAACATTTCTTTCAAAACCCATAACGGTCAAACCATTGCCTTTGTTGGTCCTTCAGGTTCCGGAAAAACAACTTTAGTAAAACTATTAGTTGGCTTGTATCCGGCAAAAGAGGGTGAGATTTTATACAATGGCATTTCCAGCAGCGCAATTGATTTAGATGCCCTGCGCGAAAAAATTGGTTTTGTTACACAAGATACACAGCTGTTTTCGGGAACGATAAGAGAAAACCTGTTATTTGTAAACCCTAAAGCTACAGATGAGGAATGTTATAAAGTATTAAACCAGGCTGCATGTCAAACTTTATTGGCAAGGGCTGATAAAGGTCTGGATTCGCTGATTGGTGAAGGTGGCGTGAAGGTTTCGGGAGGAGAAAAGCAACGTTTATCAATCGCCAGAGCACTGCTCCGTCAGCCAGATATTCTGGTTTTTGATGAAGCAACATCTTCGCTTGATTCAATTACAGAAGAGGAGATCACCAAAACCATTCGTTCGGTTTCAAATTTAACCGATCACATTACCATTTTGATTGCGCACCGTTTATCAACGATAAAACATGCCGATAAAATTTATGTATTAGAGAAAGGCCATATTATTGAGCAGGGCAAACATGAAGAACTAATTGCACAAAATGGTTTATATCAGGCCATGTGGCGCCAACAAATTGGCGAAAGGATTGTTGAAGCTTAAGGAACAATATTTTTAATCATGTTACTGGCACAAGTAGAGAGCAATCACATCGCAATTATCATTGTTATAGCAGCTATATTATGGCTCGCTTTAATATTAACCGCATTGTACCATATATCAAGAAACAGCAGCATGGGTTTTACGGTAAAAGTACTCTGGTTTATCATTATCCTTTTCGCCCCATTTCTAGGCTCGATTATTTACCTCATGTGGGGCAAGAATAAGAAGTTTTAATTTTCACCATGGTCCGTGCCTTCACGGGCCATTTTTGCTTTTCACCATAAAGACACAATAAATAGTTAATTTATTATTGATTCCAGAGTTGTCAACTTTCTAACAAAAGGCTATTAAAGTTGACAACTCTTATCGCCATTGTTCCTGTCATCACGAATCATTTTTGTTTTTCACCACCAAGAAACAAAGACACAATAAATAGTTAATTTATTATTGATTCCAGAGTTGTCAACTTTCTAACAAAAGGCTATTAAAGTTGACAACTCTTATCGCCATTGTTCCTGTCATCACGAACCATTTTTGTTTTTCACCACCAAGAAACAAAGACACAATAAATAGTTAATTTATTATTGAATTCTAGAGTTGTCAACTTCCTAGCAAACTGGCTATTAAAGTTGACAACTCTTTTAGGCAAATGTATAACTGACGTTTTTTTAACTGCTGCGGGTTTTGCATGAGGGATAGAAGTGGAAATCCTTTTTTGATTTTTCTTCAAAAAAGATTGCAACGAATAGCCCGACCCTTGCGCAGCTTGAGGCATGCCCAAATTATTTGCAATAACGTGTTTATCAGTAATTAAAGATGAATTTCAGAGTTGTCAACTTTCTAGCAAAAGGCTATTAAAGTTGACAACTCTTTTAGTAACTAAACAGCCTTGGTGGTTTGCTCATTAATATCCTGCAAACTTAGCCTGATTAACGACTTCGTTTTTAACCAGGTAATAAATGCGATCCCTATGGTCATACTTCCACCAAAAACAACTGCTGGAACAGTTCGCATTAATTTAGCGGTCAGACCAGATTCAAAGGCGCCAATTTCATTTGACGAACCTATAAACATGCTATTTACAGCTGATACTCTTCCTCGCATCTCATCAGGCGTAAGCAATTGCATGATGGTTTGGCGGATGATCACACTCACACTGTCGAACGATCCTTCCAGAAATAAGAAAAACAGCGTTAAATAGAAACTCTTAGATAGCCCGTAGCAAATAATACTTAAACCAAATCCGGTAACAGCAATAAGCAGGTTTCTCCAGGGCTTTCCCATCGGCGAAAAACGGGTCATTGCTAACATGGTAATCACAGAGCCTGTTGAGGCCGCAGCACGCATAAAGCCTAATCCCTCGGGGCCCACTTTTAAAATATCATTAGCGAAAACAGGCAGGAGAGCTACAGCACCCCCGAAAAACACAGAAAACAGATCCAGGCTCATCGCCCAAACCATCATCTTGGTTTTAAACACAAATTGTATCCCTTCTGTTAAGCTTTGCCCAATACTCATTTTAGGAAGAAATTTAGGCGGATGCACTTTTAGAAAAAAGATACATATTAATGAAATGAATATAAATGAAATAATCACAACATAGGTTACGGTAATCCCCAAAAAACCATAGATTAAACCTCCTGCTGCAGGACCTAATATTGATGCCAATTGCCAGCTGGAGCTACTCCAGGTACTTGCATTTGGATATATCTCTTTGGGAACAATAGAAGCCTGCAAAGAGAAGTTTGCAGGGCCGAAAAAACCTCTTGCAAGACCAATACAAAAAACCATACCATATAGAATTTTTACAATCCAATCGTTAGATAGATAAGGCTTCATGTAAATGCTCGTTACGATCAGCATAGTTACAGAGCATAAAAATACAGTCGAGAATATTTTAAGCAATAGTGCTCTTTTTTCACTTTTATCTGCAATATATCCACCATAGAGTGCAATTGCTATCGCTGGAATGGCTTCGCAAAGTCCAATTAATCCTAATGCAAGAGGATCCTTAGTTAAATGATAAATGTAGATGCCGAGTACAATAGCTTGCATTTGATAAGCAAAAGTAAAAAAGAATCTCAGCCCGATGTAAGAACGAAATTCTTTATACCGCAAGGCAGCGAATGGATCTTGTTTAACGATTATGGGGTTGGAATTTGACACTGAAAAGAGTTTATCTGCAAAATTAAGCTTTGAAAATGAATAAATAACAATAGATAAATGCTTAACATGGATTATTTCTGTAGATAGCTGATAAATGGCTATTCGGTAATCTAACTTAATTGATGATGAGCATATATAAAATAAACTTCTATCCTTTTCCTCTTACCAAATCTTCATCTCAGCATCTTACTGAAACAAAAAACCCGATGGATAGCGTAAGGCTATCCATCGGGTTAAATTTTAAATGATACGTTTAGTATCCCGGGTTTTGTTCGAGTGCGTTATTTTTGTTTACTTCATCGCGGCTAAATGGCCTGAAATAAAGTTTATCGTTCCAACTCCTATTTTCCTGTGCATTTTCTACAACTGGGGTGTAGGTATAATCGTAAATGGTATTATCGTAATGGTAAGGGGCCGACATAGTTTTGCCAGGTTTAAATTTACCAGTAACCTTAATATAAGTGGTTTTTCTGCCCAATGTTTCACCTGCAATTAACCACCTGCGGGTATCATGATAACGTTGTTCTTCGTAAGCCATTTCAATACGGCGTTCGTGACGGTAAGCTTCTCTAAGTCCATCCTGATCTGTAGCGGTTACAGCTGGCATACCTGCTCTGAAACGGATTTTGTTTAACCAAGTTGTAGCATTATTTAATTCACCAAGCTCAATGCTCGCTTCGATATAATTAAAAACCGCTTCAGTATACCTAAAGAACGGCCACGGTACATTCTGCGACATCGAAGCATCAACAATAGCTGGATCCGGATCGATAAATTTATGATAATAATATCCTGTCCAGCTACCATTCCAGTTTTCGATAGCACTCGCACGTGTATCTAAACCTTTAAAGTCAATTCTGCCAGAGTTATCCATTAAATCATAAATACCGGTCTGGATTTGGCTAGCCGGATCAACATCACCCGAAGCTTTATCACGCGGTTTCCAACCTGCACCATCATATAAAATGGTTGCATAAAAACGAGGGTCTCTATCCTGATAAGGATTAGCTTTTTGTGTGGTATTTGTCCAGCTAAATTTGCTACCATCTTGCATCTCATAATCATCAACCAACAAACCAATAGGTGTATTTCCCGCCCAATTATGGTAACCATTCGGACCATTCTGCTGTGCATGTTTAATATTGTTCTGGATGATAAAATAACGGGCAAAAATAAGTTCTGATGACGCAGTAGCATCTATACCCGGTGCTTTACTAGCTCCGCCCATGGCAATACTTTTATAATTTAACTGGCCATCTGTTACCGTAGCGGGCACAGAAAGATTTAATTTATAACCTGTACCCAGATCCATCACGGCTTTCGCAGCTGTTTGTGCCAAACGGTAACGATCGGCCTGGCTGCCACTGGCATAACTTAAAAAATCTAATTTTTGGGCAGCAATACCTGTAATTTTCGAAGTAAGTTTTGCCCTGTCATGCAGGTCGCTTGCAGCATAAATTAATACCCTTGATTTTAAGGCCAATGCAGCAGTTACAGTAGTACGCCCTTTATCTAACGTTTTACCTGTTAACAACCTGCTGGCTTCATCGCAATCTTTAACAATAAAATTTACACATTCTTCATACGTATTTCTTTTTACGTTATAGTTATCATCTAACACATAAATTTTTGTGATAAGTGGTACAGCGCCATAGAAACGCAATAACTGCTGATAGTAGTAAGCCCTTAAAAAATACGCTTCGCCCAATAACTGATCTTTTAACGATTGACTGCTCAAACCATTATCGCCACTTGTTATTTTTTCGATGGTAATATTACAGGCCCTGATGCGATTGTACATTTGTTTATATGCCCAGGTATCATCTACCCAACCTAATGTAGAAGGATTAATGGTAGCATTATTAACCAGATCTATACCGCGGGTTGGGTGTGTAAACAGGGCTTCATCTGAAACAGAAGCTAACATTTGTTCAGAGAAACCTCCAATACCTAATCCGTTATAGATATCATTAACGAAGGCCTGTGCAGTTGCCGGATCTTTCCATACTGATTCTGCCGGTACCTGGCCAGGCGATTCTACATTTAAAAAATCTTTTTTACAGGATGCTGCAAAAATAGTAGTGAAAATTAATATATAGAGCTTTATATTTTTATTTATTGCTTTCATATTCTTGATTGTAACGGGTTAAACTTGATTACACTTTAAAAAGCGGCTTTAATACCAAAATTGATTACCCTGGCCTGTGGATAATATTGGCCACTCGCATTGGTAGATTCGGGATCCCATATCTTGATTTTATCCAGCGTAGCCAGGTTTAATCCGTTCGCATAAACCCTTACGCTATTCAGTCCTGCTTTTTCTACCAGCGTATTTGGCAAAGTATAGCCTAACTCTACGTTTTTAAGCCTGATGTAATTATTGCTCCGCAACCAATAAGTATTGTTTAATGCATTATTACTATCGGTATAATAGGTAGCTCCACGGTTTGATAAACGTGGATTTACCGAACTTGGATTATCAATGCTCCAACGGTTTAGGTATGACCACTCCAGGAAATTACCAATATCGCCAGATTCGGTTATACCCACAATCTGCATCCCGCCGGTTGCGCCCTGCACGAGTACCGACAAATCGAACCCTTTATATTGCAGGTTCAAATTGAATCCTCCGGTAAAGGTTGGTGTGCCGTTTTTATCCAGGCGGATTTTATCATCTGCATTGATTTTGCCATCACCATTAATATCCTTAAACTTCATATCACCAGGACGTAAGGTGCTGGTTAGCGCACTATAATTTAATGTATTGGCATTAATTTCTGCCTGATCTTTAAAAACGCCATCATAATCGTATACTAACCAGGAGTTGGTTATACGACCAGTTGAGTACTGCCATTCAGGAGCACCAGGGGTTTCATCCCAAAAAATGATTTTATTTTTCGCATAGCCTCCGTTTACACTCACTCCAAAGTTTAAATCACCAACCTGGTCATTGTAGCTCAATTTAAATTCAAAACCTTTGTTGTTTACCTTTCCAAGATTTACAGGTGGTAAACGATCGGTAATACCCGAGCTTTCAGGCACTGAACTACCTCTGCTAATTAGAATGTTTGTACGTTTATTATAGAAATAATCTAATTCGAGTGATAATTTGTTATTTAGAAAGGATGCATCCAAACCTACGTTGGTATTATTGGCTACTTCCCATCCAAAGTTGAAATTAGGTACTTTTCCTTCTGTTAACGTTTTAGTAACAAGATCGTTAAACGTATATGTTCCAAAATTCATTAAACTGAGGTATTGGTATTCTTGCAGTGCATCTCCGAAATATGCTTCAGCACCCATCTGGCCATATGATGCCCTAAGTTTTAAATTGTTTACGAACTTAACATTTTCCTTGAAGAAAGGCTCTTCTGATAAGCGCCAGCCAACTGATACCCCTGGAAAGAAACCGAAACGCCTATCGGTTGGGAAGATGTAAGAACCATCTACACGCCACAAAAATTCGGCAAGGTATTTTTCCTTATAGTTATATCCTACCCTTCCAAAATAACTTAAACGTGCCCTCTTGAATAAGTTGTTTGGATCGCCGGGATTATTACCTAATGATTGCTCGCGTTCATCACCAGCCAATAATTCCTGAACAGATTGTGAAATAAAATATCTTCTGAAAGCTGTAAAACCATCATTGTCAACTTTTTCGCGGGTTACCCCAGCCATCAAACCAATATTATGATCACCAATTTTTTTATCATAATTAATCATTCCCGTCAGGTTGATCGCCAATTGCCCGCCAGCAGTTTCCCTTAACCTGGGATCGGTATATTGCGACCTTACCGTACCTGTTAATACTGGCGTTACACCATCGGCCTGAAACGTTTTTTTATCCCAATCGTAAAGTGTCCAGGGTAATTGCCAGTTTTTCTGTCTGCCAGAATATTTATCTATTGCAGCTATACCTGTTACCTTTAATCCTTCCAGGCCAGGAATTTTAATTTCTACCTTACCGGTAGTTTGAAAGTAATCTCTAACATCTTTATTAGTTCCCGTTAAATCTGTAGTGGATACTACCGGGTTATAACCATATTCAATATCTTTTCCGGGCTTGCCATCTGGCCATATTGCAATTTCATTTGGACGTCCCCTCATTAAAAACCTGAAGATATCACTAGCTCCAACTGTTGGAAAATTACGGTCTTCCTCTCTGGCCGATACCCCTAACGTTGTGGTAATATATTTACTCAACTTTGCTTCGAGATTAAACCGCATATCGTACTGTTTGTAGCCTGTGGCAGAATTTTTATAATATCCATCCTGATCCAGATAGCCCAGAGAAACCAGGTATTTTACATTTTCACTGCCACCGTTAATCTGAACATTATGCCTTTGCTGAGGCGACCAGTTCTGAAAAGTCGTTTTAAACCAATCCGTATTAGGGTATCTTAGCGGATCTGAACCATCGCCAAACTTCCTGATTTCATCAGCCTTATAAGCGGCATTAATTGTTTTTCCGGTTGTAGAAGTATAAGAACCGGTAGATTTAAAACTGTTCCATGCCGCCGACCATTCATTTGGATTAATATCCGAACCAAAGATATTCAACTCATTCAGAATTTCGGCATATTGTACAGAGTTAGCCATTTTCGGTATGCGTGTAGGCTGTTGCAAGCCATAACTAAAGTCGTATGAAAACTGTGGCTTTCCTGATTTACCCAATTTTGTGGTAATTAAGATTACCCCGTTAGCCGCTTGCGAACCGTAAATAGCAGCAGATGCATCCTTTAATACCGATACACTTTCAATATCGTTTGGATTTAACCTTTCTATACCACCTGCACGGTTAGGGATACCATCAATTACAATTAGTGCATTATTGTTTCCAAGCGAGTTTGTCCCACGGATTCTGATGGTAGAACCGTCGTAGCCTGGCTCTCCACTCCCCTGTAAAGCCGTTACACCAGGTAAGCGCCCGGCTAGTGAATTGGTTAAGTTTACCGATGAGGATTTAGCGAGTTCAGTACCTTTAACAGATGCAACCGCACCAGATACAACCGCCTTTTTTTGGGTTCCATATCCTACTACTACTACTTCAGATAAGTTTTGGTTATTCTCTGATAACCGTACATTAATGTTGGTTTGGCTCTTTACCTGAACCTCCTGATCTACGTAACCTACGTAGGTAAATACGAGTGTTGCATCTTCAGGTACTTTAATGCTAAAATTTCCGGAGCCGTCGGTTACTGTGGTTGCTGTGCCTCCCTTTAACTTCACGCTTACGCCTGGAATTGGGCCCTTAGCATCTGTAACCTTCCCCTTCACAATAATATCCTGGAGGGGTATTTTGTAAAAATCAAAGGGTTCCTTTTCATGCAATGATGTTTCAGCAGACGTGCTGGCAAGTGGAGAAAAGACCAGACAACCACCGCAAACAAGAAACATGCTACTTCTGGCAAAAGTCCTCAATAGATTTTTTTTCATAGTTTTTAATTTATTTTGGTTAGATATTGATTGTAATACAATTTAATATTCATGAGTAATCACGAACTGTCAGTATTTGCATTATTATAACTTGATTTATTGAGTTAATTATCTACATCAATCCCCTATAGAACTGTTGCCCTCTGATAGATATTCAATAAATCACGGTAAACCATTATAAATCCCCTTATCTGACACACAACTAATTATGATAAATTAAACTACTGAGTAAGGTACGCCTGACTTAGACTTGTCAACAAAACAGTTCATAATTGGTTACACGCAAGATAGGAATATTAGGAACTTAAAAAAGGGGGTAAAATAATAATTGTAAGGGGCTGAATCGTAAAAAAACTATTACAAAACTACGACAAGTAAGACAAATAATACAATAGCGAATTTTATTGCAAAAAGGAGAGATAAGAAAATTATAATATTAGAAAATTAAACTCTATACAAATTAACTTATCTTATCAAAAGAAATTCCTCTTTCCAGCTTTTTCAGATATGCCTTTATAATGGTATTTTCAGGTTTTTCTAACTGGGGATCTTCCGAAAAAAGTTCAATAACCGTATTCCGTGCTTCAGATAAAATTACCTGATCTTTAGCCAGATCTGCAAGTTTTAGATCCAGCACGCCGCTTTGCTGTGTGCCGGTAATATCTCCAGGACCACGAAGCTGCAGGTCTATTTCCGATATTTCGAACCCGTTATTGGTCCGTACCATCGTTTCTAACCGGATTTTGCCTTCCTTACTGAGTTTGTTACCACTCATTAAGATACAAAAAGATTGTTCCGCCCCACGGCCAACCCTGCCACGCAACTGGTGAAGCTGTGAAAGACCAAACCGTTCAGCATTTTCAATCACCATTACAGAAGCATTAGGTACATTAACACCTACTTCAATTACAGTTGTAGCCACCATAATCTGACTTTTACCATCAATAAACTGTTGCATTTCGAACTGTTTCTCAGCATTTGGCATTTGTCCATGCACAATACTGATCTGGTAATCGGGTCGGGGAAATTGGTAGCTGAGCTGCTCAATTCCAGCTTCGAGATGCAAAAGATCTAATTTCTCGCTTTCCTTAATTAAAGGATAAACAATATAAACCTGCCTGCCTTTAGCAATTTCTTGTTTCATAAACCCGAACATTCTAAGTCGCTGGCCTTCAAAAAGGTGCTTTGTTTCGATGGGTTTTCTGCCCGCAGGTAATTCATCAATAATAGAAACATCAAGATCACCATATAAGGTCATTGCCAAAGTACGCGGGATTGGTGTGGCCGTCATCACAAGGATATGAGGAGGGATAATATTTTTCCTCCAAAGCTTAGCACGCTGTTCCACACCAAAACGGTGTTGTTCATCAATCACAACCAGTCCTAAATTTTTAAACTGAACCTTATCTTCAATCAATGCATGTGTTCCAATCAGAATATCGATTTCTCCATTCTCCAGTTGCGCGTGCAAAACAGTACGTTCCTTCTTTTTAGTATTTCCAGTGAGGATAGCAACACGCACCAGGTCTCCGGAAACAAGGTCTGTAATAGAGGCATAATGCTGACGGGCCAAAATTTCGGTCGGAGCCATCATACAAGCCTGATAGCCGTTGTCATTTGCCAGCAGCATGCTCATCAATGCCACTGCTGTTTTACCACTCCCCACGTCGCCCTGAACAAGCCTGTTCATTTGCACACCGCGTTGCGTATCAATCCTGATTTCCTTAACCACACGTTTCTGAGCATTGGTTAACTCGAACGGCAAAAATTCCTTATAAAAACGGTTCACCTTTTCACCAACTTTATCAAAGGTTGCACCTTTAAATTTTAATTGACGCAAGTGTTTATTATGCAAAAGCTGCAGCTGAATAAAAAACAGCTCCTCAAACTTTAACCGTCTTTCAGCAGCACTTAAATCCTTCTGATTTTTAGGAAAATGAATGTTCAGCAAAGCCATCCTTTTATCTGGCAGCTGATATTTATCGATGATGTATTGTGGTAAATTTTCGGGCACCTGAGGTATAATCTGATCTAACAGGCCAGCGATTAAACGCTGCAGACCCTTTGAATCGAGATTAAACTTTTTAAGCTTCTCTGTTGAGTTATAAACCGGCTGCAAAGTTAAATTTCCTCTTCCCACCTGTTTGCGCTGATACAGCTCCATTTCAGGATGGGAAATACTGAATATTCCGTTAAAGATGCTTGGTTTCCCAAAGGCGACGTAAGCTGTGCCCACGGTAATATTATCGTCAACCCATTTTAAGCTCTGGAACCAAACTAGTTCCATGATTCCGGTTTCATCTTTAAAAACAGCAATAATGCGCTTAGCTCTTTTATCGCCTATTACTTTTTTATTGATTACACGCCCAATAATCTGGATATACTGCGAATCGGGATTGATCTGATTGATCTTAAAATATTTTGTACGGTCTATGTATCTGAAGGGGTAGTGCGCAAGCATATCCTGATAAGTGAATAAGCCGAGATCCTTCTTCAAAACATCGGCACGGCTTGGCCCAACGCCTTTCAAAAACTCAACAGGTGTATCTAATACCGAATTAAACAAAATATTCTACTATTTCTTGTAAACAACATTTTTAGCAAAGCCGCATTAAAAATAACGATCGGTAGCAGCAAAAGCAAATAAGCAAAAAATTGGTGCAGATCTATTTTCTCTTTAAAGTAGAAAAATGCGCCGTTAAAAGCAACAACTGGATTGAGATATATTAAATACCCAGGTCAGAAGAGGTATTCTCAGTAAGGTATAGGTATGTTGGAGAACCTTTTATGTAAGCAAAGGTAGACATTGTTCCCCAGGTAATGTAAGGAACAATGTCCGCATAAAAATTTACTCTTATTTTTTGTAAATTAACTTACAATGGCAATTACAGAGATTTCAACATTAACGTTTTTAGGTAACACCGAAACCTGAACTGTTTCGCGAGCTGGAAAATCAGCAGTAAAATACTGTCCATAAACCTCATTTACCTGAGCAAAGGTACCCATATCACTTAAGAAAATAGTAGACTTTACTACATTCTCAAAGGTTAAACCTGCCTCAAGTAAAACAGCTTTAAGGTTGCGCATCACCTGGTGAGTCTCCTCTTCAATATTGCCAATATTTAATTCTCCATTTTCAGGATTGATGGCAACCTGGCCCGATACGAATAAAAAATTTCCAGCTTGTACAGCTTGGCTATATGGTCCAATTGGAGCTGGAGCATTGTTTGTTTTAATAATTTGTTTCATACAATTAGGGTTATTTAACAAGCCACTGAACAAGCTTGTAGATGATACCTGCAAGAAAAATTAAGATGGCCAATGCATTAATAAAATGCATAATTCTCAGATTGATATTATTTGGCCTGTTTGGATCCTTTTTTCTAAAGAAGTACATGATACAAACTTAGCTAAAAAGCTTAACACAGAAAACTAAAAGGCATAAAAAAAAGTCCTGATTTTCATCAGGACTTTTTTAAATCTTATATTGAAATACTAGTTTCTAGCAGTTTCAACACGACGGTTTTGGATACGACCTTCTTCAGTATCGTTAGAAGCAATTGGATTAGCTTCGCCATTACCTTTAGTAGCAACTTGACTAGCGTTAACGCCAGAGTTTACTAAGTAAGTTTTAACAGAGTTAGCTCTGTCTTTAGATAATTTCAAGTTATATGCAGCAGTACCTTCGCTTGAAGCGTAACCGTTTACAGTTACTTTACCACCGTTTTCACGTAACACTGAAGATAATTTATCTAAAGTAGGGTAAGACTCAGTTTTTAAAACTGAAGAGTTGAAATCGAAACCGATTTTTTCGAAACCTGTTACATTGCTAGTTGCAGTTGTATCAGCTACCATTTTAGGAAGAGGACAACCTGAACCATCAACAGCAGTACCAGCAGGAGTTCCTGGGCATTTATCGAATTGATCAGCAACACCGTCACCATCAGTATCTTTTTTCAAATCTTCAACAGATTTCTCAACAGCAGAAACACGGTTTTTCAATGCTTCAACTTCTTGACGTAAAGTTGGATCTTTTAACTCATCATACATAGTAGCTAATGGGTTAGTCCACTCTAAACTTGGTTTAGCAGAAGAACCTAAAGAGAATTCTAAACCAGCATAACCGTAAGAGAATTTATCTTTAGTTTGACCTTTTGCATAAACTCCGTCTAAGTTGTCAGCATCAACAAAGTTCATGGTGTAACCTAAGTTAAAGTTAACACGCTCAGAAACTTTGAATTTAACACCAGCACCAACTGGAATGTAGAAACCTTTTACGTAATCTTTAGCATCATGTCTGTCATCAGCAGGACCAACAGCACTACCTTTCCAGTCGATAGTTTGATTAGCACTAGTAGTAATTTTTGGAGCATAAGCCATATAACCAGCACCAGCAGTTAAGAAGAAACCTACTGAATTCTCACGACGTAAGAAATCGATAGAACCTACATTTACAACACCACGTAAATCTACAGCATATTGTAATTCAGTTTCAAAATCTTTAACTGATGAAGTAATACCTTCGTTATTACCTGAAAGTTTACCACGAGTTCCGTTTAATTCTAAACCGAAAGAGTGACCTAATTGTTTACGGATGTTTAAACCGTAACCTAAGTTAGCATCCCATTTGTTGAAGTCATTAGAACCGCCGATAGCAACAACTGGCATTAAAACACCGCCGTGTACACCAATAGACCAAGTTCTGTACTGTCCTCTACCGCCAAATACCTTGACAGCAGAAGTGGTTGCAGGAGCATCCTGAGCGACAGCAAGAGAAGCAACTCCTGTTAATGCCACTAAAGAAAGCGCAACACTTTTCTTTAAAGTAGAATAATTCATAATCTTTTTTCTTTTTTAAGGGTTAAACAATTTAATTGATTAATTTTTCAGTGAAGGCAAAATTAATCAAAATTTTAAATTTTCAAACTTTTATACAAACTCCGTTCCAAACTTTACCGTAACTAATCATTTTATTACATTTGGCCATTACCAATATTAAAATACCATTTCCATGAAATACCCTACTATTGATCAGTCATTATTTATTTTAAATAGAAAAAAATACGCTAATAACCTAAAAAACAATTCACTAGCAATATTTAACTCAAGCGATGAATTCCCCAGGAGCGGTGACCAAAGTTTCGTTTTTAAGCAAAATCCGGATTTATTTTATTTATCAGGCATTGATCAGGAACAAACAATTCTACTATTATATCCTGATTGTCCTAATCCTTTGTACAGAGAAGTCCTGTTTTTAAGACAGACCAACGACTATATCAAAGTTTGGGAAGGATATAAGTACACCAAAGAACAGGCAAAAGCCGCCTCTGGCATCCAATCAATATATTGGTTAGAAGATTTTGACAACATTTTACATAGTATTGTTAACTATGCTGAGCATATTTATTTAAATACAAATGAGAATGATCGGTACGCCCATGAGGTTCCTTATCGCGATATTCGTTTCATTGAGAAAATGAAATCAAAATATCCATTGCATCATTATGAACGCTCGGCGCCAATTATGCGAAATTTACGTGCCGTTAAATCAGATGTGGAGATCGAATTAACTAAAAAGGCATGCACAATAACCCGCGATGCTTTTATCAGGGTATTAAAATTCACCAAGCCTGGGGTTAAGGAATATGAAATTGAAGCAGAGATTATACACGAATTTATCCGTCAGGGCGCAACAGGTCATGCCTATACGCCTATTATTGCTTCCGGTCATAACGCAAACATCCTACATTACAACGATAATAACCAGACTTGTAAAGATGGAGACGTAATACTCTTCGATTTTGGTGCAGAATACGCCAATTATAATGCAGATATGAGCCGGTCCATTCCGGTTAATGGCCGGTTTACGCAAAGACAAAAGGATGTATACAATGCCGTACTACATGTAATGAAAGCGTCGATTAAATTAATTGGCGAAGGAACTATATGGAATACCTACCACGAACAAGTTGGCGAAATTATGACTGAACAACTGATTAATCTCGGGCTTATTTCTACAACTGATGTGAAGAATCAAACCGCATCTTGGCCAGCTTATAAAAAATATTTTATGCACGGTACTTCGCATCACTTAGGCATAGATGTACACGACTTTGCAGGAAGATATACTCCATTTGCCAATGGGAACATTCTTACGGTTGAACCAGGCATTTATATTCCAGAGGAAGGCTTAGGTATCCGTTTAGAAAACAATATCCTCATCACCGCAAATGGGAATATAGATTTAATGGCCGATATCCCATTAGAAGCTGAAGAAATTGAGGAGATTATGAATAGTTAATTCCAGTTATCAGTATTCAATTTGCAGTTTACAGTTAAACAATTAACCGATTAACCAGCCTTAACAATTTAGCAATAAGGCAATCTCAACAGTTAACTATTACCAAATTCGTCTGCAAAACGATAAATATTAAAATCATCTTGTTTTAAGGCTGCCTGAACTTTTTCTCGCAGCCTTTTTTTATCGATATGCTGCATTTTTTGATGCTGTATGAGTTTCCATGCTTTTTCTGCAAATAAAAAAGCTTTTCGGTTCTCATTAAAAACCTCCGGTTTGATAATCCATTTACACAATTCGTCGATCCCTATATTTTTATCCGCAACAGTTTTTAAGACCGGAATAGCCTTTACACCTTGATGAACTATTTTTTTCAGATTATTGGCAAAAGTATCTGCTCCTTCCCGATCAGCCTTATTAATTACAAAACAATCAGCAATTTCCATCAACCCGGATTTGATATTCTGAACTTCATCTCCGGATTCTGGCACCAATACGACAATAGTTTTATCTGCCAATCCTGCAATTTCTACTTCCGATTGTCCAACCCCAACAGTTTCAACAATAATCAGATCAAAATTCGAAGCTTTTAAAACATCAACCATTTCGATTGTTTTTGCCGAAATGCCGCCCAAAGCACCACGTGTAGCCAAAGATCGGATAAAAACATTCGGATTATTAAACTGGCCCGCCATCCGGATACGATCGCCCAGCAAAGAGCCAAAATTAAATGGAGAAGTTGGATCTATCGCCAATATGGCAATGCGTTTCCCCTCAGCAACTAAATGATCGGTTACCACATTTACCAAAGTACTTTTGCCAGCACCGGGAGGTCCGGTAATACCCAGAACGGGAACGTTAGCCTTACTATCTAAATCTCTTAAAATCGAATCTGCAGGTTTAATATCGTTTTCAACAAGCGTTAATGTTCTTGCCAAAACCTTATAATTGCCCGCCTTTACTTCGCTTAAAATGGATAGATGCGTATTCATCAATAAAACTATCTTTGTACAAATTAACAAAAATTATCAGCTACAAGGCGCCCAATAATGAAAGTTACCGGTTTTACATTTTTAAGAAATGCTATTGTTAACGACTACCCTGCAAAAGAGGCGATACTTTCTGTGCTGCCATTGTGCGACGATTTTATCGTTGCGTTGGGAAACTCTACAGACCAAACTTCTGAAATGGTTAAAAGCATTGATCCTAAAATCAGAACAATTGACACCATTTGGGATGAAAGTATACGGGAAGGCGGTCGTGTTTTTGCCGATGAAACCAATAAAGCACTAGCTGAAATAGGGAAAGATACCGACTGGATGATCTACATTCAAGGCGACGAAGCCATACATGAAGATTATCTCCCCTTGATTAAAAAAGAAATGGAAGATGAACTTAACAATAGCAATGTTGAGGCCTTACTTTTAAAATATAAACATTTCTATGCCTCTTATGATTACCTGGCCGAATCCAGGCGTTGGTACAGAAGAGAGGTTAGGATTATCAAAAACCTTCCGGGAGTTCACTCTTACCGGGATGCCCAGGGCTTCAGAATTAACGACAGGAAACTTAAGGTTAAGCTAATTGATGCTTACATTTATCATTATGGCTGGGTAAAACCACCAAAAGGATTACAAGGTAAAGTGCGCAACTTTAATCAATTTTATCAAACGGAAGAGTGGATTGAAGAAAATTATCCGGTTCAGGACACCTATGATATGCACAATGCCGATCGACTGGTCCATTTTAAAAGCACCCATCCTAAAGTAATGCAGGAAAGAATTGCGGCTGCGAACTGGAAATTTGAAAAAGATTTAACCAAAGAAACCCCTAAAATGAATTTCCGCAGAAGGGTTTTACAAAAAATTGAAGACTTAACCGGATTACGTTTATTTGAGTATCGGAATTATAAAATTGTAAAGTAGACCACAATTTAAATCTATATATATTTGCATCATCAAATAACATTTTAATGAAAAAGCCCAACGTTTTAGTAACTTTTGATTCGATGAAGGATGCCAATTGCGGCTATTTCTCGTTTGGAAAAGGGTTGGGTGATGCCTTAATCCATGAAAACAAAGGAAAATTTAAATTAAAATTTTATCTTTTTAAACACACGCAATACCTTTTTAATGGTTTGGTTGACCTCATTTATCTATCCAGGTTAGACCGGTTATTCTTTAAAGGGAAAAATGACTTCGATGTTGTTCATCTTTCTGATCAAACCTGCAGACTAAGACCGAGTAAAGTAAATGCAAAAAAAATAATGACTGTTCATGACATGAACAAGGTGCATTTAAAGTTTAGCAAGCCACACAGAATTCAGGTATATCTAAAAAAACTAGGCAAGCTAATAGCACAGTGTGATAAAATTGTATGCATATCGCAGTTTGTTGCAAATGATGTGAAACAATATTTCCCTGAATCAGCAAATAAAATCAGTGTAATTTATAACGGGGCCGATAAATTAGTTTCGGATGAAAATCATCAGCCAGCTTTTAAACCTGGAAAGAAATTTCTATTTACTATTGGGTTGCTCTCTGTACAAAAAGGGTTTCACTTATTACCTGCATTATTAAAAGATAACAATTTCGAACTGGTAATTTCCGGAAGAGAAACACCTCACAAACAACGAATTTTAGAAGAAGCAGAAAAATATAACTGTTTGGATAGGGTACATATTACCGGGCCAATTAGTGATGAAGACAAAGCCTGGTACTATAAAAACTGTGATGCTTTCTTATTTCCTTCAGTTGCCGAAGGTTTTGGTCTTCCTGTAATCGAAGCCATGCATTTTGGAAAACCCGTGTTTCTGTCTAAATTCACTTCTTTACCCGAGGTTGGCGGAGATGTTGCTTATTACTTCGATAATTTCGAACCTGAACACATGCAGGAAGTATTTAACAAAGGTATGAGTGATTTCGCCAAAAATAATCGTGTTAAAGAAGCAATTGCTCAAGCAGAAAAATTTTCGTGGGAAATTGCAGCCAATCAGTATCTGAATTTATATCAGGAATGTTTGAAATAACGAATTAAGTTTTAACAACCAAATTAACAGGTGTAAAAATATAAGAGCCTGTTTAAATTAAATAAAATTTATTTCGTAGGTCAGTCTGAGCGTAGTCGAATACCATTTCAACACATTAATAATGCAATCGACTACGCTCAGTGTGACAGCAAAAGGCCATTTATTTTTGTTATAAAAATTTAAACAGGCCCTAAGTAACTTATAATAACAATTCCTAAAATACAGCCTAAATAATTTATTTCCGATTGTTAACGCAAGCCCCCTAAACAAGCACTTCAATCCATTCTAAAACCCAAGAATTGTAATTTTAATTTTGTTGGGTTTCACGATCTTATTCATGTGTATGAAAAACCGTACATTTGCTAGGATTTTATTATATTTTTTCCCGACCAGGTACTTCCTGGGTTCTGTTATATATACAAGACTTAATGAAAACTTATTTTCGTTTATTATCATTTGCGAAGCCTATTGAAAAGTTTGCCATACCTTACGTTATTGCAACCTTACTTTCTATTCTATTCGGAACCTTTAACTTGGCTTTGTTATCTCCGCTCTTCGAAACACTTTTAAATGCAAACAAGCAAGCTTGCCAAACGCCAAGCTTAACAGATAAAGCAGCCTCCTCATTTAGCTTATTGGGCAAGTTAAGGGATTTTGTTAACTATTCAATAAAGGTTAACACTATAGAAAGTACGCTGATGTACATCTGTATTATCATTGTTATCTCCGTATTGCTTTCCAATTTATTCAGGTATTTTTCTCAGCGTTACATGGAAGATTTAAGAGTTCATACGTTGCTAAACTTTAGAAAGAGGGTCTTTAATAATGTGATGAATCTCCATGTAGGATATTTTAACAATGAGAGAAAAGGCGATATTATTTCTAAAGTTGCCTCTGATGTACAGGTGGTCCAATTCACGGTTACCAATACATTACAGGTCGTTTTTAAAGAACCCGTAACACTAATCGTATATGTTATTCTTTTATTTAATATTTCAGCAAAGCTTACCTTATTCTCTTTACTGGTAATCCCAATTTCTGCATTTATTATCAGTAAAATTGTAAAAAGGTTGAAGCAGCAGGCAAAAGAATCGCATGAATCTTTTGCGAAAATGATTGGCTTTTTAGATGAGGCATTAAGTGGGGTTAAAATCATAAAGGCCTTTAATGCAACGGAACGAATTAAAGACAAATTTAACCAGGAAAATATATACTACTCCAACTTAACACGCAAAATGGTTAGACGCCAACAACTTGGCTCACCAGTATCTGAATTTTTAGGTGTTTTAATGATTTCTATTATCGTTTGGTATGGTGGATCATTAATATTGCATAATGATAAAAATGCCTTAACAGCATCAGATTTTATTGCTTACATCGCTATTTTTTCCCAGGTAATGCGTCCTGCAAAAGCATTAACAGATTCATTTAGTGGAATTCATTCTGGAATTGCAGCAGGCGAGCGGGTTTTAGACCTGATTGACACCAAACCATTGTTGGTTAATCAACCAGATTCGAAAATTATTGATGATTTTAACAGTACAATCAGCCTTCAAAATGTATCATTCAGTTATGGGGAAAAACAAATTCTTAACTCAATAACATTCGACATTGAAAAAGGGCAAACAGTAGCACTTGTAGGCCCATCAGGAGGTGGAAAAAGCACGTTGATGGATCTGCTGCCACGTTTCCATGATCCAAAATCAGGAACGATTAGAATTGATGGCCACGATTATAGGGAGCTCACTGTTGAAAGCATCCGGGCACAAATGGGAACCGTTAATCAGGAATCTTTTCTATTTAACGATACTATTTTTAATAACATTGCCTTTGCCAAACCAGAGGCCACAATGGAAGAGGTTGTTGCCGCAGCAAAAATCGCAAATGCGCACGATTTTATCGAAAATACCGAGAACGGTTATCAATCTTTTGTCGGCGATAGGGGAAATAAGCTTTCCGGTGGACAAAAACAGCGGGTATGTATTGCAAGGGCCGTATTGGCCAATCCTCCAATTATGCTATTGGATGAGGCCACTTCAGCCTTAGATACCGAATCGGAAAAATTGGTACAGGATGCTTTAAATAACTTGATGAAAAACCGCACCTCAATTGTGATTGCGCACCGTTTAAGTACAATACAACATGCCGATAAAATTGTGGTAATTGATAAAGGTAGCGTAGTAGAAACCGGAAGCCATAATGAGTTAATGAATCAAAATGGCTTATATAGACGTTTAATTGACATGCAGACTTTTAACGACTAAACATTTAGATGAGGAGAGTATTATTTTTTATGCCTGATAATCCGCTAAAAAAAAATGCGGGGAACAGAACCAAGGCTTTAAGCATGTTGAATTACTTTAAATCAAGAAATTTCGAAATTGATTTTGTTAGTGAGTATTTTACCGGACGCTGGAGTGAGAAAGATATTAAAGCTTTTGAGCAATCAGGTCTGGCCAATACTACTTATGTAATTAAAAAAAAGCCTTCCAAAAAAAATATACTCTATTATCTCCTTTTTTATAAACTACCAAATTTTTTCTATCAGAATAAGGCCTGGGTTTTTCCGCTTCAATTCCCTGAATTGGTGACCTTGAGGTTTAAGAGGGCGTTCAAAAAAATTTTAAAAAACAACGATTACGATTACATATTTATTAACTATGCCAGCTGGGCAACATTGGTAGAAAATAACGACCTGACAAAAAAAGCGATAAAAGTAATTGACACACACGATTTTATAACTGCTCAACTTCAAAAAAAAAACAATATTGGCCAATCTTTTAAAGAAGAAATCAGGAGAATTTCATTATTTGATATTGCTTTAGCCATTTCTGTTGAAGAGCAGTATGTTTTTAGTCAGTTTTGTAAAAACAAGGTTGTTTTAGCACCAATGATGCTTGATCAACCAGAAAATTTTCATTCTGCTAAAGAAAAATCGTTTGATCTGATTTATGTAGCCAGCGATAATATACATAATCAAAAAGCTGCCAATTGGTTTTTTAGCCATGTATACCCGTTATTACCAACCAGCGTACAGATATGCATCATTGGACAAATAAACGAGCATCTTTCTATAAAGGCACCTAATATTGTTTCCGTAAACTTTGCCGAAGATTTATCAACCTATTATCAAAATGCCAAAGTAGCGCTATGCCCTATGCTAACTGGTACCGGTACGAAGATAAAAGTAGTAGAAGCACTATCTTATGGTTTACCAATAGTTTGCAATACCAGAGGCATTGATGGCTTGATTAATAAAACCAACAATGGCTGTTTGGTAAGTGACGATTCAGTTGAATTTGCAAATAACATCATGAAACTATTAACAAACGAAGCGGAATATAAGAAGCAAGCGGAAAATGCATTGGCCGCTTTTAACACCAGTTACGAAAAGGAACACTGTTATAAAAATCTTGATAAACTATTTTTGAAATGACCATTTTTTTTACTGTAGTCACTACAAATTATCTGCCTTTTGCCGTATCATTACTAGATTCAGCGAAACTATATCATCCAGAATTTGAGTTTTGCATATGCCTTGCAGATTACTTAGATAAAGAGGAGATTGGGACAAACAATCTAATGCAAAAATATCCTATTATCCAGCTTCATGAATTGGAGATTGAGGAATTTGACTTCATTACTCAAAATTACAACCCCATGCAATTGGCTAACTGCTCAAAAGTACTTTTTGCAAGGCATTTTTTGAATCAGGAATGTATTGATAAGGTTATTTTTTGTGATTCTGACACTTACTTTTTTGGAAAACTACCATCTAGTACAATTAATAATGGAGATATTGTAATTACACCTCACTTTACACATCCACCAGATATTAACATGAAGCGCCAAGAACTGGAGGTATTAAATGCAGGATTATATAATGGTGGTTTTTTTAAATTGAAAAAATCAGCAGAAACTGACTCTTATATTGATTGGCTAAGAGAAAGGTCTGTTAAAGAATGCATATACGATTTTAAAAGAGGATTTTATGGAGAGCAATTATGGCTAAATCTCGTTCCATTATACTTTAAAAATGTATTTATAGAAAATAGTCAGGGGATGAATGTAGCTTATTGGAACTTACATGAACGGCATATTTTAGAACACGATGGCATTTTTTCCGTAAATGGAACAACACCATTGTGTTTTTTTCACTATAGTGGTTGGGATTACTTCGCACCGGAAGAAATTTCTAAATGGGCTTTATTTACATCAGAAATGCGCCCAGAGATTAAACCCTTACTACTAAAATATCATGCAGCGCTTCAAGCTAACGAATACGAACACTATATTAACAAGCCTAACTATTATACAAGTAAAAATAACTTAAATAAAAAATCATTTTTTAGTACTTTAAAAAAGAAATATTTTAAATGGTAAATGATTTAATCAGGCTAAAACATTAAAGTTCTTTAAATCGTATTTTTAAGTCATTTCATCCAAAATATCCTCTAAAATTGCAACTTGTTTTTTTACTTCGTAGCCAAGCGCCTGTCTTTTAATTTCTTCTTTATTAAAAGCTAAAGGATTACTTTCAATCTCCTTCATTGCATAAACTAGATCCTCAATTCTCCAAGAGTTAACAACTCTACCGGTATGTGGCTGTACAAATTCACTAATCCCTCCCGAGTTAAATCCGACAATTGGTTTGCCTAAAGTAGCAGCCTCTAGCATTACCAATGGAAACGAATCTTCTCTTGACAGCAGCAGGAAGGCATCGGCCGAGTTAAGATAATTATAATATTCCTCCCGCTGAACACCTAAAAACTTAACCCTATCTGGAAAATTAGTATATAAAGTTTTCTCTGTGTAATAATATAAGCCAGTATATTCATCGCCCCCAATCCAAATAAACTTAAAATTTTGAGGAACTACTTTAAGCAAAGCAACTAAAAAATCAATCCCTTTAATTAAAGATGTTTTTCCTGAAATTGCCCACACAAAATCATCGCTGCTAAAACCAGTAGCTCCTTTTACCTCTGGAGCTAACTTTGTATAAGTTATTTTTTCAGTATCAACAAAACCATATAACAGTTTCACATCTGCTCTCCCCATATCTCTTATTTTATTACACACAGCTTCAGAACAACCAATAAGGATTGATGAATAGTTGACAATTATCTTTAGATCATTATAGGTAATAAAATTATAAGCTATTGTTAGCTCGTGCACATGTGTTATAATTTTAATCCCTAGTTTTTGTGCTATTTCGTAAACCTCAGGAATTATTATAGTATTAACATACCAAAAATCAACATTATTCTTTTTATGAATTTGTTTTAACTGATATTCTAGTGGATTAACCTTAAAAGCCTTTAAAATTACTCTAAATGCCTTGCGAAATAAATTTTTACTCTTTTTGTACGGTAAAAAGTATTTAATATGCGTTGGCAAAATATCAATAAAATCTCCTCTTTCTTTACAGAATATTAAAGGGGTAAACTTATTTTTATTTAGATGATTCAAGGAATACCACAAAAGCATTTCTGAACCTCCTCTACCTAAATTTTGTGTTATAAATAATATTCTTTTCATCAAAAAATAATCAATTGAATAAAATAAATCAGTTAATTTGTATAGTTCTACTCAAGATGCAAAATAAAGAATAAATAGTTTAAAAATTTTATTTGGCCTTATTTAGATTATTTATTTCACTTTCGTGATATCTTAGCGATTTAATAAATTCACCCATTAGAATAAAAAATGGCAATTTTATTCGAAAACGACTAATGCTTATTAATGAAAATTGTAAAATTATTGGGTGGCTTAGGCAATCAAATGTTTCAATATGCTTTCTACAGATCGTTACAAAATAAGGGCATCAATGTTTATGCAGATCTATCTAATTTTGACGAATATCCTTTACATAATGGTTATGAACTGGAAAGGGTATTTAACCTAAGCGTAAAAACCCCAGGCAAATTTCTTTTAAATCTATTCAGGCCCAATCAATCAAAATGGATATTTAGAAAACTTAAAAGAATTTTAAATTTAAAAAACACCTATAAGGTAGAAGAAAATGAATTTACGTTCGATTCTTCTTTTTTTAACAATACTAATCATTATTATTCTGGATATTGGCAAAATGAAGAATATTTTAACCATATAGCAGACCAAATAAAACATGATTTCAAATTTCCTGAAATTGCAGGCATAGAAAACCAAACCGTTCTACAACAAATTATAAATACAGAAAGCGTAGCTATACATGTAAGAAGAGGTGATTATTTAAAGGATCCTTTATTAGGAGGCATTTGCGATTTAGATTATTATGAACAAGCGATATTGAACATAAACTCAAGAATTAAAGATGCCGAATTCTTCATCTTTTCTGATGATATAGCTTGGTGCAAACAAAACCTTAACCTTAAGAAGGCAACGTACATCGATTGGAACAAAGGGAGTAGTAGTTATATAGACATGCAATTGATGAGTAACTGTAAACACAATATTATTGCAAATAGCAGCTTTAGCTGGTGGGGGGCATGGTTAAATAACAACAAAACAAAAATTGTGGTTGCTCCCAAAAAGTGGATTAATGATTCAAATGGTACCTTAGCATTAAAAGAATGGATAAAATGTTAGGTGAGCCAATAGTTACCGTTTTAATGCCAGTTTACAATGCTGAAAAGTATTTGGATGAGGCGCTCTGCAGTATACTCAATCAGACCTTTACAGCTTTTGAACTCTTAATCATAAATGATGGAAGTTCAGACCATACAGAAAATATCATTAAAAAACATGCTGATGAACGGATAACCTATTTAAAAAACAGTGAAAACCAGGGTATTGTTAAAAGCTTAAATATTGGCATAAATTTAAGTAAAGGAAAATACATTGCAAGAATGGATGCCGATGATATTGCCAAGCCAACCAGGCTGCAACAGCAAGTAGATTTCATGCTAGCCAATCCCGAATACAAATTATGTGGTAGCCAGGCCATTGCAATAGATGAAAACAGTGAAGCGCAATTTCAAATAAATATTCCATGCGAATACAATGAAATTAGAGTACAAATGCTGTTTAAAAATACATTTATACATCCCGCCGTGATGCTTGATACGCAAATAGCTAAAAGTATATTGTATTCTATACATTATCAATATGCAGAAGACTATTATTTGTTCTCACAAATAACGCTAAATTATAAAGTCGCTAACCTGAATGATCATCTTTTGTATTACAGGGTACATTCAGAAAATATAACGTCAAAGAAAAAGGCGGAAATGCGCCAATCAGAAAAGAAGGTAATTAAATACAATTTGAATCAATTATTTGGTGAAGCTGTTAGTGATGAAACCATATCTACACACCTTCATCTTTTCACACAGAACTTTCAAAACTTAACTTATAAAGATGTTGAATCTCATCTATTAAAAATTAAAATAAGTAATAAGGTAAAGCAACTATATAATAACGATGTACTAACAATTGAATTGCAGCGGCAATTATATGTTTTCTTATCAAATAGTAGTGAAAAACTTGGCTTCATTAAACTTATATCATCAACGTTGTTTTCTCCAAAAGGTGCTGGCTTTAAACAATTTAGAAAATTGTTTAAAAAATCATTTTTTGGATTGTTTACGGGGATAGGTAGAGGAAGTAATTAAGTACCTCCTATGATTTAAAGACTTCGAGATACAGTTGTTTTTATCAAACAAAAATCGTCCATCACCAAACATGTCCTTAAGGTATCTCTTAAATAAGCACTCCCTAATTTTTTTAGCTAAACAATTACCAGAAACACATTCTAATTCCCTACCATCCATTTCATTTTTGTTTTACCGATGGCTTTGGCTAAGAAAAAACTTACGCTGTAAGTAACTAAAAATCTAAACAGTAGTATTCCGGTATTCTGCCACACATTCAACTCAAGAAAGTTTAACTTTAAAGGTTGAAAAATTAAAGGGAGCCCTCTGCCAATAATGATCACATGGATTAGATAGATACCGAATGTGGTTTCTCTTGGTCGCAAATTTCGCTGTAGCCAGTTTAAGCTGCCAATTTTTAACAGTAGCGCAAACATGATCAAAGAATAGATGATATTACTGAAACGCAAGGTATTGTATGCATCTTTGATACCAAGGCTATTAAGGTAGGTAGATTCTCCAACGGCTATGCAAAAGGAAACAAGTGCAAAAAGCAGGATAATGTACCACGAAGTGGCTTTAATTATGTCAATTATCCTATCATAGAACTCGTTAAAATAAACACCAAGCCATAAATAAAATACAAATCCAAAAATTGCGGTGGTATGGGTAGTGGCAATCCAGCCCTGATAAATATTTACACTATAAAAGAGTGAAAAGAGTGCTAAAACTAAACCAAACCAAAGATTATATAAATACTTTTTAAATAGTAATAAAATGGTAATACAGATCAGAAAATTAAGGATAAACCAATATGGGCTAAATAGTACCATATGTATAAAGGTTTGATAGAAGTATAGAAAAAAGTTAGAGCCTATTAAGCCCATCGCACTTCCTCTGCTATGAGCGACATAACGATCGAGCACACTTATCATAATTAACATACATATCCAAAATAACCATGGCTTAATGGTTTTCTTGAATCTGTTTTTTAAATACTGAAAAGGGGCATATTCATCAAACTTATGGTTAATTAGAAAACCGCCAATTAGAAAAAAAGCTATTGTACTGAACTTAAAGGATTGTATAATACAACTTTCAAAAATATTTTCGAACTGTCTGCTATAGTGATTTGGAGGAACAATTACGCAATGCTCAATAACAATACCGATCATAGATATACACCGGATTGAATCGACAAAAGAAAAATTCTTTGTTTTAGGTGTTGTAACTTTTATTGGCTCAGTATCCATTGAATATCATTTTTAAAAACAGTTTGCGAATATCTACAAAAAATGATCCTATGTAAAAAATCAAGTGAATTTTAACATATATGTATGAAGAATATTACGCATATCGAATATAATTATTAAATTTTTGCAAGAATTATTTATGATTTGCTATAAGTTTACATAATTTAATATTAAATATGGCTGAAAGATTTCATTAAATAATTACATTATCTTAGGCAGTTGAATATTTAGGACTTAGTATGATTAAAAAAATAAGAAAAGTATTTTCTAAAGACAATTCCAATATGCTTAAATTCAAAGCAGAATTTAAGCATTTGCTTGACGAAGAAAAACGCACAAAAAAACGTTTTTCTTTGGATGAAGCAAATCTTTATCCATGTTTGTTTGATAATACGGCAGAAACAGGCTTTGATAGGCATTACATTTATCATCCAGCCTGGGCAACAAGAATAATTGTAAATAACAAACCTTCCAAGCATATAGATATCTCTTCTACGCTACATTTCTGTTCTACACTTTCGGCAATTTTACCTGTTGAGTTTTACGATTACAGGCCAGCGAAATTAGAATTACCAAATTTGGAATCGTTACCTGGTGATTTAATGAATTTACCGTTCGAATCAAATTCAATCGAATCATTATCTTGCATGCACACAGTAGAGCACGTTGGCCTAGGCCGGTACGGAGATCCCTTGGATTACAATGCGGATATTAAGGCTATAAAAGAACTGACAAGGGTATTAGCAGTTGGCGGCACTCTGCTATTCGTTGTTCCCTTAGGCGCAAAAGATATAATCTGTTTTAATGCCCATCGCATTTATTCTAAGGATCAGGTTTTGAACTTGTTTTCAAATCTAGAACTTAAAGAATTCACATTAATACCCGAAGATGAAGCAGACGGTGGATTAGTAATCAATCCACCAAAAGAACTGCTTGAGAAACAGTTTTACGCTTGCGGTTGTTTCTGGTTTACAAAAAATAAAATATGATTAAAGGGAGTTCAAAATGAATTGAACTCCCTTTAATCATATTTTCAAGATTAGTTATTTAATCTACAAAGGCACATTGAACACAGGTCCTTCATTTACAAAGGCTCCGTTTCCAATTGTTGGTACATTACCTGTTCCCAAATAATGATCACTGTTCCTTGAGCTGTAAAACATATAAACTGGTCTTGTGTTTGGCGCATTTTTAGGATATGCATAGAATGCAATCCCTTCATTTACGAAGGCTCCGTTGCCAATTGTTGGCGAATTGCCTAAGCCATAGTAATGATCAGCATTTCTTGAACTATAATATACATAAACAGGAACCGCACCATCAGTAGGTTTAGAAAATGCATAAAAAACAATCCCTTCATTAATAAAATTCCCATTACCAATGGTTGGTTGGTTACCCAAGCCAAAGTAATGATCACCACCTCTTGAGCTGTAATATGCATATACTGGAACTTCACCTAATTCTTTAATCTGCCTAGCAATTATATATCTTTCAACAGCCTCTTTTACTTGTCGTTTTTTAATCGGATTTTCAATGAATTCATAGATAGGTACAGCATTATCTATAGCCACTAAAGCACAATTTTTTGTATTTACACTCTGTTCCCAGCCAGATATATTAACTGATTCAGAGGAATATCCATTTGAATCAAATGAAACACTCCTGCCAGAATTTGTTCCTCCGTAAAATTGCAAACCAAAAGATCTTTCCCTACTTTCATTAAAGTTTCTAGTCATTTCTTCATTAGTTATTGTCGAAGAAATATTTATACCGAATTTTTTAACAAAAAAGCCTAATGCCCCTTCAGCCGACGTTGTTTTCTTTTCAGTAGTCGTTTCGTTTACTATTGAGCCGCTAAAATCGAAAACTAATCTTCCTCCTAAACTAATATTTGTTAAAACATGTGTACCATATCTTTCTACTAAAGCATCGGCACTAATAGTATTGACATTGCTTAAAAATTCAGGAGTTAAATAATTTTTAAGTAAGTCTATGCTAACATCACCATTAAATTGAATAATTTTTACTCTATAAGTTTCCTCAAATCTAGCGTATGAATATTTGCTCGAAAAACTGTATATATTTTGATTTTTATTCTTAGATGTCAAAGAGCCTGTAAAATAAGACTTTCCATCCTCTGTGGGAGATTTAGTTCCTGCAGTAACTGATAAGCTAAAATTTCTTTCTTTTATTACGTCTTTTAAATACTCATTAGCAGTAGCACCATAATAATAATATTGTTTTCCTTCAGTAGTTGTTGGAGTATTAATTCGATTGAAATAATCTCTTTCAAAACTTTTCATATCTATAACAGGCGCATCTGAAGCATTTTGAAGAGCCAGTGGATCTCCCGTCATATCATAACCATAGCCTAATAAATCCCATTTCTCGTCGCCAGCAATGGCTAAATTTTTATGATTACCTGTAAGTCCTTTTTCTTCCGCAAACTCATTTTTCTTGCAGCTAATAAATCCAGCTGTTAATACAGACAGCAGGCAAATAATTTGTAATTGTTTTTCATCAGTATTTATCTGTTATTTTTTCACAAAACTACTGACAAGAAAAATTAATTATGACAAGGTAGAGTTATCAATATGATAATTAATAATAAATTGTAATAGAATTAAACAGATAAATTGATAAAATACAGCACACAAAATATCCTGATTTATAACTAAAAGAATTTACGTTAGTTCCCTAAATGAAAAGCTTGTTAAACATCCGAATCTGGAGCTTATGAATAAACAATTTACGATTTGTTGCTTTTGGTTTAAGAAAGAATAAAAGTGATGATAAAAAAAGGGTCTCAATTAATTATTGAGACCCTTTAAAATTAATGTATGTAAAATATTACAGTACTGGATAATGGCATTAAAAACTATATATCCAATACAATTAAGTTAAAAAATTATGGCTTTGTTTTATAAAGATAACCTGCAATTCCTTCATAGTGATAGCCAGGGTAATTGCCAGAAGCTGTTGTATAATAGTGATCTGTATTGTTATAGTATCTATACAATGGCACTGTACCCGGAAATTGATTTATATATATATATCCTACAACTCCTTGAAACTGATAGCCCGAATAACTACCATTAGTAGTTGTATAATAATGATCTGTGCCATTATAATATTGGTATAAAGGAATACTACCTGTGGATTGTTCTTTATATAAATAACCTTCAATTCCCTCAGAGTGATAACCAGGGTAACCACCATTAGTTGTGGTATAATAATGATCTGTCCAATTATAAAAACGATATAATGGGAATGTTTCATAGACTAAGTTAAGTTGTCTATCAGCAATATATTTTTCAACCGCCGCCTTTACATCTGCTTTTTTAACCGGATCAGTTATAAATTCATAGATAGGAACTGATCTATTTATACCAATCAATGATGCATTATTAACATTAATGCTTTGTTGCCAAGTTACAAGATTGATATTTGTAGAAGTATTCCCCAGGGCATCACCTGAAAAGCTTGTTCCCGAATTATTACCACCATAGAAAGTACCGGCAAATAATTTATCGGTAGTTTCGTTTGAAATTGTTGTTTTTTCTTCTTTGCTTATATCTGCGCTCAGATCAATACTAAACATTTTCGCTATACCAATAGAGAATCCAGCTTTTATGGCACGTAGTTTTTGCTCATAAGTTGTCTCTTTAACAATGGAACCTTTATAATCATATTTCAAACGCCCTCCTATATCAATTCCAAGCAAAATATGTGTTCCATACGTTTGAACTATCTGCTCAGCGCTATAATTAGAAAGATAGGCTAAAAAATCAGGAGTTAAATAGTTTTTTAATAAATCTGTGGTAACATCATCTGTAAAATCTATACTTTTAATCCTATACCACGATTCATAAGTTGCATAAGAATATTTACCGTTATAAGTATAAGTACTTTGTTTATCATTGGTTAAGGAAAAATTAGAAGTGCCATAATAACCTTTATCTTTATCTCCAGCAGTACTAGTAACCCCAAACTTTTGCTTGCTGTTAACGTCTCTTATATAATCGTAAGCATTCGCACCATAGTACACATTATATCCGCCCTTTGTATCTGTCGGCGTTGGAATTCTATTTGGATAATCTGCGTAAAATTTGTTTATATCAATAATAGAAACCTTCGAGGTATTCTTTCTCTCAAATATTTCGCCAGTTATATCATAACCATGTCCTAATAGATCCCATTTTCCATCTCCAGCAACTGCTAAATTATTATGATTACCTGTAAGTCCTTTCTCTTCTGCAAGTTCATTTTTCTTGCAACTACTAAATGCTGCTGTAATTACGCACAGCAGGCAAAGAATTTTTAATTTGTAATTGTTTTTCATCAGTATTTATTGTTATTTTTTCACAAAACTACCGACAATAAAAATTAATTATGATAAGGTTAGGTTATCAATATGATAATTAATAATAAATCGCATTAGAATTAAACAGACAAATCGATGAAATATAAAATACAAAAATATGACTTTAAAAAACTCATAACTAATGCTTTAACTTCAATCTATTTTCAATCATCCCAATTGAATCTTTATCAATGAGTGCTAATGGTATTCTATTTAAATTTAGCCTTAAAATACTTGCACTTTTTTTGGGCTGTAATTGTATTTTACCATCAATTGCAGCAACAGCTGCTTTTAAACATGCTTCTTCAGTATCTCCTAATGTTGGATTGTTAGGCATCGTAACATTCAAATCAGGTTCCATACCATTAAAGTAATTTAACCATCCTTTTGCATTTTTAATGAGGAAGCTACTCAGGTAAACACTATACTGATCGATATTAATCCCAAAAAAACCAACCGGTTTTCCATAAGTCTTTTCACCTATCAACTTCACATTGAAATAAGGTTTCAAACAGCTGATCAATAATTCACTCGCTGAAGCCGTCTGACCAGATACTATAATGTACACATCTTGTATTGATTCCAGACTTCCCTTTTTATTGAATTTATATGTATTGCCACTTTCTGTATAATCAACATCGGCCAGTGTTGCTGAGCGTCCATTATACATAACGGTTTTTCCGTTTTCATCCAGATAGGGCTGATGACGCAGAATTGTTCCCTTACCACTTTGAAGTATCTGATTAAATTGTTCTGAATACATTACTTTTCCATTTAATGTACTTGGTGCAATTAAATTGGCAACATACTCTGCTGTTCCAACAAAGCCGCCACCATTAGAACGTAAATCTAAAACCAGGTATTTAGGTTTATCCGTAGCTATTTCATCAAAAACCTGATCTAATTTAGTTTTAGCTGTGCTTAAAGATGGGAATGAACCTAAGGCTACATAAGCGATAACCTTGTCGTCTGAACGGATAAGGCGTTTAGCCAACACAGCTTCTCCGCTGATTACCCCGGCCCGATTCCCTCCGCCAGAAGTCCTTCCTATTTGAAGGTATGAATATTTAGGTACACCGTTATAGTTAGAAATTTCGAATGGCTTACCAGTAGCCTGGTTAAGTTTAAATTGGGAAATATCGAAAATTTCATTTCTAAATGCACTTATTTCGGATTGGGCATTGCCGTATTTTTCTCTTGGTTTAAAAGTGCTGTAGCCGGGCAACACATCATTCCATAAATAAACCTGTTTTGCATATAAAAAAATAGAATCAAGCGTAAATTCTGTTCTTGTACCCGTAGTTGGTGAAACAATTTCCTCCTTATCTATCTCGATCGGCTTATCTTTTTTACAGCTAGTGTAAGCCACTATTAGAAATAAAAAGAGAATCCCTTTTATGAATTTATAATCATACGTACAACCTGTATTATAGATTTTCAATTTTTTAAAGCTAAAATTTAATTAAAATACACAATCCTTTTGATTATTATTTGTTTTTCGACAATTTAAAACCTACACAAATAAACCGATTTTATTTGCTATTTTTGACAATTGCTTATTATCATTATTTACATTATTAATATACAATAGGTAAATAATAAAAATACATAGCCGTTAACGTTTCTTAATATGTTAGATATAGGGGTTACCTTAAGAAGGTACAGGGATAAGTATAGTTATACACAGCAATACGCTGCTGATGTAATCGGAATAAGCAGGGTTGCCTATCGAAAATGGGAAAACAATGAAGTAGATTTTTCACTCTCCCAACTCGGCAAAATTGCCGAACTCTACGAAATCTCCATTCAGGACATCATCATTCAATCAGCCTTTAGGAAGGCTAAGATAATCTCCCGAAAACAAAAAGGCATCAGTATTTTGATGTATCATCTGATCAATAAACTATAACCTGATAGCCTCTATCGAATCATTATTTGTAAGTATCTTACAAACACATTCCAGATTAAAATCAGGATAAGCCTCTACAAATTTTTTATACTTATTAGGTTTAAACTGGACATCGTTATATTTAACCTCGTAAGCAAGCCCCTTTTTTAATTGTTCTTCTACCACGAAATCTACTTCATTACCATCCGCAGTGCGCCAGAAATGTAAATTGTCTGAATCATGCAACTGCCTTAGCCTGCAGTAAACATAATTCTCGAGCAATTCGCCTTTATCTGCTCTATCGTTTAACTTCGTAAAATTATTTAACAAAACATTGCGCAAGCCATTATCATTAAAATAAATCTTTGGCATTTTGGTTAATTCTTTTCGCACATTACCATAAAAGGGAGAAAGCAATTGTACTATAAAAGTTTTCTGCATTAAATAAATGTAGTTTTCTACCGTAGAACTGGCCATTTGCAAGGTATTTCCCAGCTCATGATTATTCACCAGATTGCCTGTTTGATCGGCTAATAACCTGGCCAGTTGAAAAAACTTAAGTTCTTCCTTAATACCTGCTTCTAATGCATCTTTCTTCATATAACTGTTTACAAGCTCTTTAAGCATTTCTTGCTTTTCCTGTTCCGTATCTGCTAAAACAACAGCAGGATAACCACCGTAAACCAAATATTCATCGAACAGCGCATTTATACGGTTACGCTGGAGCCCCTGGTAAGTAACTCTTTTTTTCATTTGCTCCCACTCAGCGATTAAGTCATCCTCACCTTTAAAGTGCAAAAATTCATCGAATGCCAAAGGGAAAAATTCAAATACCTTTTTTCTTCCCGCCAAACTATCTTTAAAACTCTTATCAATGTAAAACGCACTGCTACCTGTAGCGATGATTTTTAATTTTGGTGAATACTTATCGTATAAAAGTTTTAAAAAATTACTGGGGTCTTTTGCATACTGAACTTCATCAATAATAACATATAACCGCTTATCTGCAGGAAGATCGGCCGGCAATAAGGTATAGTTGAATATACTTTCGGGATGGTGATTTACAGCCTCTAAAATAACAGGATCTTCGAAGGTTAAAAAATACACTAACTCGTTATCCTTTTGCAATTGCACTGCCAGCTGCTTAACAAGCGTGGTTTTGCCGATCTGCCTTGGCCCTATAATAATGGTGTGCTGAGGCTTATTGAGGTGATTTTTTAGAGATTTTAATGCAGTTGATCTTTCCATATCGATAATTGACGAATACAAATATCGATAATTTTAAGACACAAACTTAATATTATCCGATAATTTTAAGATAATAACTCAATATTATCCGATAATTTAAGATTACTATTTCGCTTCAACAAAAAAAGTGGCCCTTTTGAGGCCACTTAAATCATATTTCTTTAAAAGCAATTAGAGCTTTCTTGCTACTTCTACTTGTTCGTAAGCTTCTACGATATCGCCAACTTCGATGTTATTAAAGTTCTGGATGTTTAAACCACACTCATAACCTTTATTCACCTCTTTCACATCATCTTTAAAGCGTTTTAAAGATGCCAGTTCACCTGTGTACACTACAACCCCATCTCTAACGATACGGATCTTGCTGTTACGGGTAATCTTACCATCCAATACCATACAACCTGCAATGGTACCCACTTTAGTGATTTTGAAAGTCTCACGAATCTCAACGTTAGCCACAATTTTCTCTTCAAATTCCGGATCCAACATACCTTCCATTGCCGATTTAATCTCGTTGATTGCATCGTAGATGATAGAATATAAACGGATATCAATTTGCTCAGCTTCTGCAAGTTTACGTGCACCTGTTGATGGACGAACCTGGAAACCAATAATGATCGCATCAGAAGCAGAAGCTAACAACACATCAGACTCTGAAATCTGACCAACACCTTTACTGATGATATTGATCTGGATCTGCTCAGTTGATAGTTTCAACAATGAATCTGCTAATGCCTCGATTGAACCATCCACATCACCTTTAACAATGATGTTAAGCTCTTTAAAGTTACCGATAGCCAAACGACGACCGATCTCATCCAAGGTAATGTGTTTCTGTGTACGTAATCCCTGCTCACGCTGTAACTGCATCCGTTTGTTTGCAATATCACGTGCTTCAGTTTCACTTTCTAAAGCATTAAACCTGTCACCAGCTGTTGGCGCACCCTGCATACCCAAAACCTGTACGGGTTGTGATGGACCTGCTGAATCTACTTTAGCACCACGCTCATTGGTTAATGCTTTTACACGTCCGCTGTAACTACCTGCTAAGATTGGATCTCCAACTCTTAATGTACCGGCCTGAACCAACACTGTGGTTACAATACCACGTCCTTTATCTAATGCCGACTCAATTACAGTACCTGTAGCTCTCTTATTTGGATTTGCTTTCAGCTCTAATAATTCAGCTTCTAATAATACTTTATCTAACAGTAAATCAACATTTAAGCCGCTTTTGCTTGAGATTTCCTGTGATTGGTATTTACCACCCCAATCTTCAACCAAAATATTCATTACCGATAACTGCTCACGTACTTTATCCGAATTGGCACCTGGTTTATCAATTTTTGTGAAAGCAAATACCAACGGTACGCCTGCTGCCTGTGCGTGGTTAATCGCCTCTTTTGTTTGAGGCATCACTGCATCATCAGCAGCAATTACGATAATGGCAATATCAGCGGCCTTAGCACCACGAGCACGCATTGCTGTAAAGGCTTCGTGCCCTGGCGTATCTAAGAAAGTTACTTTTTTACCGGTTGGTGTAGTTACCATATAAGCACCAATGTGCTGTGTAATACCACCTGCCTCACCAGCAACCACATTTGCTTTACGGATATAATCCAGCAATGAAGTTTTACCGTGATCGACGTGACCCATAATCGTAACAACCGGAGCTCTTTCGATTAAATCTTCTTCTTTATCTTCCTCTTCAATTACGTTCTCTTCATCTTCATCTGGTTTTACGAATTGAATTTCGTAACCAAACTCATCTGCCACAATGGTTAAAGTTTCAGCATCTAACCGCTGGTTAATGGAAACGAACATCCCAAGGCTCATACAAGTACCAATAATTTTGGTAACCGGTACATCCATCATGCTCGCTAACTCATTAGCCGTAACAAATTCTGTTACTTTTAATATTTTCGATTGCGATTCAAGTTCGTTTGCGGCCTCTTCTGCATTATAAGCCACATCATCACGTTTCTGACGACGTAATTTAGCGCGTTGTGCAAATTTACCAGATTTCCCTGCTCCACTTAAACGGGCAAGTGTTGCCTTGATCTGATCTTGAATTTCTTTCTCAGTAGGTTCTTCTTTTGGTCCGCTTGGTGTAGCATTTCTATTTTGGAAACCTGGCCTGTTATTGTTGTTATTATTTCTATTTCCCTGGTAAGGAGTTCCGCCTTGTCCGGCTGGCCTGTTACCCTGGTATGGAGTTCCACCGCCTGGTCTGTTACCTTGATAAGGTGTACGAGGTTGCCCTGGTGTACCAGTCTGGCCCTGACCTGCAGGGTTATTTTGTCCTTGCTGCCCTTGACCACCGTGTTGACCTGGTTGGCCCGGTGCTCCCGGAGTTTTTTTGCGTTTACGCTTACGTTTAGCGGCTTCACTATCGCTAGATGATGCTACCGGACCGTTTCTTCTATCCGGAGTTGTTGGTAAAACAATTTTACCAATAATATTCGGACCAGTTAATTTAACGCTACGTGCTTTCATTACTTCAGGCTCGTTGCTTACCGGTTTTGCTTCAGCTGGTTTTTCTTCCACTTTAGGTTGTTCAACTGGTTTTACAGGCTCCGGTGCTTTAGCAACTGGAGGTTCTACAACTGGTGCTGGTGCAGCAGAAGTTTCTTCCTTTTTAACCTCAACCGGTTTTGCTTCCACTTTAGGTTGTTCTACTGGCTTTACAGGTTCTGGTGCTTTAACCACTGGTGGTTCTACAACAGACGACGGTGCAGCAGGCGTTTCTTCTTTCTTAGCCGGGCGTGTTTTAGGATTAAGATCATTTAAATCGATCTTTCCTACAATTTTAACGCCTGGTAATCCGGTTTCCTCTGCTTTTTCTTCTGCCTTAGTTTCTTTTACTGGCTCTACTGCTGCCGCAGGTGCTGGTGTTGGCGCCTCTGCCTTAGGTGTTTCTACAACCTTTGGTTTTTCTACCGGAGGGGTAAATGATTGAGCATTTTTAATTAAAATCTCTTCATTTTTCTCAAAATCGGTATTTTTCTTCGGCGCTTCTACTGGCTTTTCAGTCTCAGGCTCGTCACGACGTATTTTACCAATCACTATTTGTTTGGCTTCTTCTCTTACGATCTTATCTCCCTGATACTCTTTTAACAAGGCATTATACATGTCTCCCGTAAGTTTAAACATAGGGCTTTTCTCGGCAGAGAATCCCTTTTTGTTTAAAAACTCAACGGCCGTACCCATGCCTATATTAAGTTCTTTAATAGCTTTAATTAAAATGATTGGTTTGTCGTCTGACATTTAGCTCCTGTTATTGTTTTTTATTTAATACAAAAGTAGTGTTTATTTGGCAATTACACCACTTATTCAAATTCTGACTTCAAAATTTGAACCACTTCTTTAATGGTTTCCTCTTCAAGGTCGGTGCGTTTTACTAAATCTTCTACTGTAAGTGTTAATACACTCTTAGCAGTATCGCAACCGATAGCCTTTAATTCATCAATGATCCAGCTATCAATCTCATCTGAGAATTCTTCTAAATCAACATCCTCATCGCTTTCTTCTCCAGCTTCGCGGTACACATCAATTTCATAACCGGTTAATTTACCAGCCAGTTTAATATTGTGTCCGCCACGTCCAATCGCCAATGAAACCTGATCTGGTTTTAAGTAAACCGATGCATGTTTGGTTTCATCATCCAATTTAATAGAGGTGATTTTTGCCGGGCTTAAAGCACGGGTAATGTATAATGAAATATTATTAGTGAAGTTAATCACATCAATATTTTCGTTTTTCAACTCGCGAACGATACCGTGAATACGTGATCCTTTCATACCTACACACGCGCCAACCGGATCGATGCGGTCATCATACGATTCAACAGCAACTTTAGCACGTTCTCCTGGCTCACGAACAATTTTCTTAATGGTAATTAAACCATCGAAAATTTCCGGAACTTCCTGTTCGAACAGGCGTTGTAAAAATTCTGGTGCTGTTCTTGAAATGATAATTTTCGGATTGGCGTTGATCATTTCCACTTTAGAGATTACTGCTCTTACAGAATCACCTTTTTTGAAATAATCAGCCGGAATCTGCTCTGTTTTAGGCATTAAAAGTTCGTTACCTTCATCATCTAAAACCAAAGTTTCTTTCTTCCAAACCTGATAAACCTCACCTGTTACAATTTCGCCTACCCTATCCTTATATTTTTTAAAGATTTCATCTTTCTCTAATTCCAATACTTTAGAAACCAAGGTTTGGCGTGCAGCTAAAATTGCCCTGCGACCAAAGCTCTCTAAAGTAATTTGTTCGATATAATCATCTCCCACTTCTAAAGTGCTGTCTAATTTAGAAACTTCAGCAAGTTCGATTTCTAAATCATCATCTTCAGAAAATCCATCTTCCATTACTTTTCTCGTTCTCCAGATCTCCAAATCCCCGTTATCCGGATTTACGATAACGTCACAGTTTTCGTCTGTTCCGTATTTTTTACGCAACATGCTACGAAAAACTTCTTCCAGCACACTGATCACCGTTGGGCGATCTATATTTTTGAAATCTTTAAACTCCTGAAAAGAGTCGATCAAATTAATTGTTGTAGTACTCATTTTTACTTAAATGAAATTAACACACTTGTTTCTAATATATCATTAAACGGAACATCTGTTTGAATTGCTACCGCCTTTTTCCCTTTTTCTTTAACTGACTCTTCAATCTGCAGGTTATTTTCTGTAACCGCTAATAGTTTCCCTTCTTTTTTTAATCCTTCTTTAAGCTTAATGCTTACCGTACGGCCAATATTTTTATTGTACTGACGGATGAGTTTTAAAGGCTCGCCAACACCTGGCGAAGAAACTTCTAAATTATAAGCCTGTTCTATTGTATTTTCTTCTTCGAGATGAAAACCAACATGCCTGCTTATGGCCACACAATCCTGTATGCTAATCCCTTCGTCGCCATCAACATGAATAATTAGTTTATTGTTTGGCAACATTTTTACTTCAACCAAAAACAGTTCTGGCCGATCTGCTATTTTTTCCTCTACGAGGGCTGCAACTCTCTTTTCTACCTGCATATTTTAACCTGATTTCATAGAAAAAGGGGACACTGTCCCCTTCTCTTTTCTTCGATTACGATGCAAATGTAGTAATTTTTTACAAAAAATCAAACACCTGCACTAATTATTATGCTGATTATTACCGTTTAAGTGTTTGTCGCTCTGCTTTCAGATTCTGCTTACCTTTCCCCATCATCAGATCGCCAGCGGTTGCAAATTTTACCCCAATATAACTTTCCACCAGATATTCTTTACCCTTAATAAAAGGCTGATCGGGACTGAATACGAGCGAATCACCTAGTATCTTGATCTTGCCAGGCACTTCCAGCTCATCCTGAATACTATCTAGTTCTCCTGGTTTTATCAAAACCGAAATCACATTGAGTGTATCTGCATTAGCTTTATAGGCATTTTTAACCTGTAAGAGGCTCGCCTCATCAATATTTTTAATTACTATTGATGCACTATCGCCAGCAAACTTAATTACCGGTTTGTTGTTTGTATTCGAACATGAAAGTGCAAACATGGAAACAGCAATTAAAACCGTGTATTTTAAAAAGCATTTAAACATTTACAAAAATAAACAATTATGAGATTTATTATTGAAATCCTTTTAACAGGACTGGCGTTTTTTGTCGGCGCAAAACTGGTGCCAGGGGTGAGTATTGATGGCTTCGGAAATGCCATTATCGCCTCGGTGCTGATTGCTCTTGCAAATGCAACGATCGGATTCATCCTTAGGCTATTAACTTTTCCAATCAATTTCTTAACCTTAGGGTTGGTATCATTTATCATCACCGTTTTAATGATTTTACTGGTTGATAACATGATGACCTCTTTTAACACTTCAGGTTTTATTGCTGCAGCATTTTTAGCGATTGTAGTCGCTTTGATTAAGGCGATATTTAGTGCTGTTGCCGGAGAGAAGGATTAGTTTGGAGTCGTGAGTCTGTAGTCATGAGTCGAATTGGACTAAGGACTACAGACTTTTGACTAAAAGACTACCGGATAACTTCTCTAGATATCACCATTTTCTGGATCTCAGAAGTTCCTTCGTAAATCTGGGTAATTTTAGCATCACGCATTAACCGCTCTACATGGTATTCTTTAACGAAACCATAACCACCATGCACCTGTACGGCTTCAATGGTTACATCCATAGCAACTTTCGAAGCAAATAACTTGGCCATAGAACCTGCCTGAGTATATGGTAAATCCTGATCTTTAAGCCATGCAGCCTTATACACCAACAACCTGGCAGCTTCAATCTGGGTGGCCATATCGGCCAGTTTAAAAGCAATAGCCTGATGCTCAGAAATGGGTTTCCCGAACGATTTACGTTCTTTGGCATACTGTGTAGCTAACTCGAAAGCACCTTGTGCAATACCTAAAGCCTGTGCCGCTATACCAATCCTGCCCCCTTCTAATGTTTTCATGGCAAATTTGAAACCAAACCCGTCTTCGCCTATTCTATTTTCTTTTGGCACTTTAACATCATTAAACATTAATGAATGCGTATCAGAACCACGGATGCCCAATTTATTTTCTTTTGGCCCGATGGTAAAACCCTCCATTCCTTTCTCTACAATAAAAGCGTTGATACCTTTATGCCTTAATTCAGGATGAGTTTGTGCAATAACCAGGTAAGTTGATGCGGTACTTCCATTGGTGATCCAGTTTTTTGTACCATTCAATAGATAATAATCGCCTTTATCTTCTGCTGTTGTGCGTTGTGAGGTAGCATCAGATCCCGCTTCGGGCTCCGACAAACAAAAAGCACCTATTTTTTCGCCGGCAGCCAATGGCTTTAAATATTTTTCCTTTTGGGCCTCACTCCCATATGCTTCTAATCCGTAACAAACCAAAGAGTTGTTTACCGAAACCACTACTGAGGCAGAGGCATCGATTTTAGACAACTCTTCCATCACCAGCACATAAGAAATGGCATCGAGCCCGCTTCCATTATATTTCTCACTCACCATCATCCCCAGGAAGCCAAGTTCTCCAAGTTTTTTTACCTGCTCGGCCGGAAATTTCTGATGTTCATCTCTTTCAATCACGCCAGGCTTTAATTCTTGCTGCGCGAAATCGCGGGCAGCCTGCTGAATCATTAATTGCTCTTCACTTAATTCAAAATGCATAACATTTATGTATAAAAGGTTAGTAAATCAAATGTAGCATTTCCAATCGAAATTACTATGGCAGCATAGCAATTTATTTTCGTTTAATTTTTCCTTACGGCAAAAGCTTTGCTTAGGGCTTTGGTTTATTCACCAAAAATAGCTGTACAATTCAGGCCACCTAAACCCGGCAGTAGTGGCAGCTCCAGATCCTTCATCTGGACTATAGCGGATGACGGGACAGGAATCGACCTATGAGTTACTTCCCTGCTTTCCTAAACACAAGTAATTAATTATTAGTTTTTTTGGAAAGCAATAGCAGCAATACTTCTGTTCCGATAGTCCTGCCCTTTGCTTAATCCAGATGGAAGAATCTGGATAACGCTGTCGGTCAGGTTTATTTAACTAAAGATAGCTGTGCTATAGACAACCAAAAGATATAGCGGACAGCTTTTTAAAACGCCCACAGAAGAATTATTTAATTTCTTTCTTAGTCAAAATCAAGAACAAACTTAAACTTCCTAAAACCAGAATCAGCAAAACCTGGGAAGAATGGATAATGGTTGAGTAAGCCAAGCCATCATTAAAAGATATGCCATATAACACCAATGATTGGGCAACCATCCAATGAAAAACACCAATACCCCCCTGAACAGGGGCTGCCATGGCAAAACCTGAGAAAACAATTGCTGTAAATGCAGCATTAAAGTGCAATCCGGAAGTGGCCTGAATGGAAGAAAAAGCGAAATACATGGAGAGTGAATAGAAAAGCCATATCCCTAGTGTATAAGTTAAAAATAATCCTTTTTGTTTTAACTTGCTATACGAGCCAAATCCCTGGCGCAGACTTACAAAAATGCGTAAGAATTTTTTACTGAATTTTTGACGGAGAAAATATATCGCAATAACAATGAGCAGCAGAATAATGATACCCAAACCAACTAACCATAAATAATTAATAGCACCTAATTTTTTAATGAGATTTAGATATATGGTTTGATAAAGAAAATCTGCTACAATATCATACTGAAAAATAAGCATGGCCAAACTGGTAAGAAAAAGCACCAGTACATCAAACAGCCGTTCGGTAATTACAGTGCCTATAGAGGCAAACATGGGTACTTTTTCTGCTTTGTGAATTACCGAACAACGGCCGATCTCGCCAAAACGCGGCAAAGCTAAGTTGGCCAGGTATCCGATCATTACCGCGTGATAAGCATTCCAGAAACTTACTTTGTAATGGATAGACTGATAAAGCATTTGCCAACGCAATGCACGCAATACATGCGCAATCCAAACAGCAAACGCCGAAGTAATGACCCAAAAGTAATTGGCTGTTTTAATTTCCTGCCAAATCTTTTCTAAATCCTGACCCCTAAACGCTAAATAAAGCACCCCTATCCCGATTAAAAACAGGATGATGTACTTTAGCGCTGTTTTGAGATCGAATATCACGAGGTTATTTTAGCAAATGATTGTTATCGTCAGGAAAAACAAGGATCGGGTTGTATTTTTTGGCTTCTTCCATAGGTAATGAACCATACGACATGATGATCAAAATATCACCAAGTTGTGCCAAACGAGCTGTAGCACCATTTAAACAAATGGTTCCGGTTCCACGTTCGCCTTTAATTACATAAGTTTCGAAACGAGCGCCGTTGTTATTATTTACAATCTGCACCTTCTCATTAGCGATAATGTTAGCTGCATCCATTAAATCCTCATCTATCGTAATACTGCCTACATAATTCAATTCGGCTTGTGTTACCTTAACACGGTGTATTTTCGATTTTAATATTGTGATAACCATTTGGCAAAGTTAGTAATCAGTTTGGAGTTTCACACTAAAGGAAGATGTAATATGGGAAATGGATGATGGTTGGTCGTGTACATCTATAAACCTCTCCCATTTTCCATCACTTTATAATCATATTATCAATCAATCTCGTTGATCCTACCTTTGCAGCAACGAGCGCAACAAGATTACTTTCATCTTTCGATTTAGCGGGTTCCAGCGTATCGCCATTGGCTATGGTAAAGTAGTCGAGTTCTACACCATCTAAATTATTATAGAATGATTTTGCCTTAATTTCTAATTCTTCTAATAAATATTCATTAAAATGATCAATAACGAATTGCAGCGATTTACTGAGTACCAGTGAGTGCTTGCGATCGCTGGCTGATAAATGAATATTGCGGCTACTCATGGCCAGGCCATCATCTTCTCTAATAATCGGGCAGGTAATAATGGTAATAGGCAGCTTAAAATAAGCCAGCATATTCTTGATCATCAGCACCTGTTGAAAATCCTTTTGACCGAACATGGCTATATCAGGCTCAACGGCATCGAACAGTTTTTTTACAATCTGTGTTACCCCTTGATAATGGCCTTTCCTAAATTCGCCTTCCAGTAAAAATTCGGCATTGCCTAAATCAATCTGCCAGGCTTCATCTGCTCCGGTTGGATACATTTCCTCCACATCGGGCATAAACACGCCATTACAGCCTGCGTCTTCGAGCATCGCTAAATCGTGCTCAATGGGACGGGGATATTTCTCTAAATCTTTTGGATCAGTAAACTGCGTTGGGTTTACGAAAATGCTACAGATAATGATATCGGCATTTTGCTGGGCCAGTTTTATCAAAGATATATGGCCATTGTGCAGGGCACCCATAGTAGGCACTAATGCTATTTTTTTAGCTGATGCTTTTAATGGCTGCAAAAAAGCCTTAAGCGCTGCTTTGGTTTTAAATATTTCCAATTTGGACAATCTAAATTAAAGCCGTAAAGGTGTAAATTAATCTAAACGAAACCAAACAAATGCTTGCTATATTGATAAATAGTATTATTATGCTTACCTTTGCAGCTCATTATCTTTTATTTAACTTAATATTTTCTTAGAATATGGAGATGGCAAAAACGAAGCTGCTGATTGTTACACACGAGATGTCGCCTTTCCTCGAGCTTACTAAAATTTCTGAAATTACGCGCCAATTACCACAGGCTATGCAAGAAAAAGGATTCGAAATCCGCATCTTGATGCCAAAATTCGGTAACATCAACGAAAGAAGAAATCGTTTACACGAAGTAATACGCTTGTCGGGAATGAACATCATTATTGATGACAACGATAACCCTTTAATCATTAAAGTAGCCTCCATCCCAGCTGCACGCATGCAGGTTTATTTCTTAGACAATGAAGAATATTTCCAACGCAAACAGGTATTTAGAGATGCCAGCGGAAAATTCTTTGATGACAACGATGAACGTACAATTTTCTTCTGCAAAGGTGCATTGGAAACGGTTAAAAAATTAGGTTGGGCACCGGATATCGTTCACTGCCACGGCTGGATGAGTGCATTGGTTCCTGCTTATATCAAAACTACTTATAAAAACGATCCTACTTTTAAAAATTCTAAAGTAGTGTATTCTGTTTATGAGGATGGCTTTACAGAAAAGTTAAATACCAATTTCGCTACTAAGGCGGTAATGGCCAATATGACTGAGGATGACACTAAAGCATTTTTACCATCTGATTGCGACAGCATGCACATCGGCGCTATAACTCACTCAGACGCAGTGGTTTTAGCTGATGAAAACTTAAGCAAAGATGTGTTAAAATTTGTTAAAGATTCTAATAAACCAACATTAGCTTTTAACTTAACCGAGAATTTTGAAAACTTCTATACTTTTTATGAAGAAATTTCAAATGATGAATTGGTTTCAGTAGCTTAATCAGGTATTATTATTTAAAATATGAAATTTACAAAACAAGACTTATTAACCCTGTTGATAAGTCTTTTTCTTTTTGCATCGTGTAAAAACCCCGATGGTGTTGGTTTAGATGTTGATCCAAATGCCGCCATTACCGGAACCCTGGTAGTATCTCCTGTAACCACACAATTGGTTGAGGAAACTGCAGCGAACACCTTAGGTTTAAACCGCTATCCCCTAGGTTACATGACTGATCCTGTTTTTGGCAAAACAGAAGCTGGTATAGCCATGACCGTCTATCCTGTCGTTAACACAGATTTTGGAACTGCACCTCAACTTGATTCAGCTGTTTTAGTATTAAAATTTGACGAATCCAGCACGTTAACCAAATTTTATGGCGATACCACCAATTCTAAATACAGTATAGATGTATTTCAACTGGCCAATAAGGTAACCACTTATAAAAGTTCAGATGTTCAAGCCATCAACAATACTTTATTAGGAAATTTTACAGGCAAATTGGTACCAAATACCAAAACAAAAGTATATGATATTGTTCCTGGTAAAGCTGATACTTTAAAAACGGTACCTGCACAGATCAGAATTCCTTTAAATAAAGCATTCATCCAAAATGCCATACTCAATCAGGGTACAGCAGGAACCGCAACTGAAACTAAGTTTATAGAATCTTTTAAAGGTTTGTACGCACAGATCAATAAAACATCTTCTACAGGCGTTGGCGGGATTGCATTCTTCAACTTTTCAGGAACTGACTCTTACCTTCAACTGGTTTGGAAAAAAACAAACTCTTCAAATGGCGTAGATACCACAAGTGTAAATTTCCCTATCGGAAAGCTGGTTCAAAACTCCAGCGGAACTACTTCAATTTCGGGAGTAGCAGCCAACATTAAACATGATTATGCGGGCACTCCTGTACAAGATCAAATTTCAAATCCGAATCCTTCGGCTTCATACAATGTAACTTATTTACAGGGTTTAGCTGGTGTAAAAACCAAGTTAACGTTCCCGGAACTAGCAGGTTTTACCGGCACTTACGGAAAAGCAATTATCAATAAAGCAGAATTGGTTGTAGAGATTGGTGAGAATGCACCAGCATACCCTTTTAATGCCGCTCAACGACTTTCTTTGTATCGTTGGGATATTGCGCATCAGCCTGCAGACCTACCTGATTTTACAACATTTTCTGGTAGCGCTTCTGGTGGTGCAGCACTTTTTGGTGGTTATTTCGATTCGTTAAAGAAACGTTATATTTTTATTGTAACCAGTTACGTTCAGAGCTTGATTGATAAAAACATGGAAGATTACGGCACATTCCTGGCTCCTACATCTTATACCGATTTTCAGATCGTTCCTAGTGCTACTTCTGCTGAAAGATCCATTATAGGCGCCAGCAATGCAACTGCAAATAAGATAAAACTGAATATTTATTACACTAAAATTAATTAATGTTTTTAGTGTAATCGTAAAAACTCCTGCCAGCAAAACTGGCAGGAGTTTTTTTATATCATTATTTTAAGGCAAAGAAATAAGTGCATAAAAAAAGCTACCTGACGAGCGCTAGCTTTTTTATGCATTTTAGCCTTGAATTAAAACGGAAGATCTCCATTTTCATCTGATGGGCCGATTGTAAATTCATCATCAATTTTAGTTTCAGTATTTTGATGGATTGGCGTTGTCGGACTTTGCTCAAAATCGCTTTTCCTGCCTAACATGGTAAAGTTTTCGGCCACAATTTCTGTTACATATTTTTTAACCTTTTCTTTATCTTCAAAGGATCTTGTTCTTAGTTTGCCCTCTATGTAAACTAATTTGCCTTTCTGCAGGTATTTGGAAGCAACTTCTGCTAAGCCACGCCATAACACAATATTGTGCCATTCTGTTTGCTCTACTCTCTTACCGTCTTTGTTGTATGTTTCCGAGGTAGCTAATGGAAAACTGGCTACGGTTACGCCACCGTCTAAATGTCGCACTTCAGGGTCCTTGCCTAAATGGCCTACTAAAATAACTTTGTTAATCCCAGACATAAATATTTTTGGTTAGTTTTTCGTTTTCTAAATGCGCGCCAAACAAGATGGTTAGTTACTCCATTTTGTCCTTATAAAAATATTCCAGAACAAAATCATGGATTACTTTTGGCTGCGGTAACTCATCTAATTTACTTAAAGAAACCCAATTAAGTTCCTTTTGTTTATTAAAGTTAAATATATAATTTTTTAATGCAAAAAATTGTACATGGATTATTTGGTGGGTTAACAGGTGCTTTTTTGTACTGATTAACATAAAATCTGCACTGCTACCAAAGGTATTTTTCACCGTATCGGCGAAAAAGCCACCATCTATATCTTCAGGTGTAAGCGTTTCTATGCTTGGAAAATCATATAAATGCTGCCAAACATCACCAGCCTGCCGTTCTCTTACCAATACCTGGTCACCATCAAAACAAACAAAATAATTAATATAACGGTGCTTTTGCGCCGCCTTTTTCAACTTAACAGGAAGCTCGTTTACCGTTTTATGGTTAAAGGCATAACAGGTTTGGTTAAGCGGACAAATGCCACAATTTGGCGATTTAGGCTTGCATTGCATGGCCCCAAATTCCATTATAGCCTGATTGTAAAGGGCAGGGTCATCCTGATAAAGCAACTCATTTGCCAAAGTAAAAAACTCCTTTTTGCCTGCCGGAGAATTGATTGCGGTAGCAACGCCATAATACCTGGAAAGTACCCGGAATACATTTCCATCTACCACAGCACGTGCCTCTCCAGATGAAAAAGAAGAGATTGCAGCAGCTGTATATTCACCAATTCCCTTTAATTTTATGAGCTCATCATGCAGATTTGGGAAGATTCCATGGTAATCTTTCACCACAATTTGAGCAGTTGCATGCATATTTCTTCCCCTCGAATAGTAGCCCAATCCCTGCCAAAGCTTCAAAACTTTTGCTTCGGTCGCATTGGCAAAATCATTAACGGTAGGGAAATTCTCTAAAAATTTATTGAAATAAGGAAGACCCTGCTCTACCCTTGTTTGTTGTAATATAACCTCTGATAACCAGATGATATAAGCATCATTGGTATGCCTCCAGGGCAGATCTCTCTTGTTAAGCAGGTACCAATTGATGAGTTCATTTTGAAATGTCATTAGTGCAAATTACGGTCTATTTATCCGATTAAAAAAAAACTTGCAATAGCCTGATAAGTCTAGTGATAAAAAAATCATCTTTTATTTCCCTATCTCATTAAAAAGCAATACTTTTGCAACCCCAAAACAGTAGTAATATTAAAACATAATATATAATAAATAATAAAATATGACTAAGGCAGATATTATTTCAGAAATATCAACAAAAACCGGAATTGAGAAGGTTGATGTACAGGAAACAGTTGAGGCATTTTTCAAGGTTATCAAAACCAGCATGATTGGCGGTGAAAATGTATACGTTAGAGGCTTCGGGAGCTTTGTTGTTAAAAAGAGAGCGCAAAAAACTGCGAGAAATATCTCAAAAAACACTGCAATAATTATCCCTGAACACTTCGTTCCTAGCTTTAAACCAGCAAAAGTATTTGTTGATAAAGTTAAAAGTAATTCAAAAAAAATTAACGTAGAAGCCTAAGTCTTATATATATGAATAGCAACATCAGATCAAAACAAACCATTGTTATTGGAGCGATTGTATTGCTTGTTGCATTCTTATTTACAAGAGACATTAAGGGTTTAGTTAAACCAACTGAAGAAAATGGAAAAATGCCTTCAAGTGGCCCAATGGCCGGAGCAGCTTCTCCATCGTCAGCATCGGTACTAAACCTCGAAACTTCGTCTACTGCTGCAAAAAATGTGATCAATAAAAATTTGGCCACAGATATTACAGCTTTAGAAAACAGCTACAAAGGCGCAAATGGCGCAGAAAAGATCGAACTTGCCAAACAACTGGCTCAGAAATGGGACGATGTTGAACAAATTACTCCATCTGCTTTATATTTAGAAGTTGTTGCCGAAGGCGAACCATCAACAAAATCGTGGTTAGCGGCCGGCAATCAATTTATAAAAGCTTTTGAAAGCACACAAGATAGCATCGCGCAGCCTGCTTTATTGCAGAAAGCCAATGCATCTTATAAAAATGCATTAGAGAAAGACTCTACAAACATTGAAGCTAAAACAGGCTTAGGTGTAACGATAGTAAATGGCTTAGGCGCACCAATGCAAGGTATTGCAATGTTGCTGGAGGTTGTGGCTAAAGAACCTAAAAATGTAAAAGCGAATATGAATTTAGGATTGTTCTCTATAAAATCAGGTCAGTTTGATAAAGCAATTCCTCGTTTTAACACCGTAATTGCTATAGCTCCAACCCCTGAAGCCTATTTTTATTTAGGAACAGCTTTAGAAAATTTAGGCAGAAATAAAGAAGCAGTAAATGCTTACCTATCAAGCAAAAAATTAGCGGCTAACCCAACCTTAGCATCATTCATTGATAAGAAGGTGGCTGAACTAAAGAATAAAAATTAATTAACAGATTAATAAAAACATTTAAAACTTAAAACTATGCCAAGCGGTAAAAAAAGAAAGAGACATAAAATGGCTACCCACAAACGTAAAAAACGTTTAAGAAAAAACAGACATAAGAAAAAATAGTTTCTTATTTTGATTAAGCCAATTAAACCTCATAGTAAACACTATGAGGTTTAAACCATTTATATGATTTTTTTATTGTATATGTTTCTGGCTACATCACTGTTTTATTTACTATCCATTTGTTAATAGGCGAAAGCCTTAAATCTGTAGCTGTTGGTAAAAGAATTAATTATCAATTCGACTCCTGCCGGAGTTACCATAGCATTGATTGAAGACAAACAACTTGTTGAGCTTCACAAAGAACAAATCAATATTAACTACGCTGTAGGCGATATTTATTTAGGCCGCATTAAAAAAATTATGCCTGGCCTGAATGCTGCTTTCGTGGATGTTGGTTATGAAAAAGATGCCTTTTTGCATTACTTTGATTTGGGCCCACAGGTGCAATCTTTAATTAAGCTAACGAAGATCAAGCGTAATGGCTCGGTTACAGGCACATTATTAGATAATTTAAAGCTGGAAGCCGATATTAATAAGGCAGGCAAAATTTCTGATGTGCTCAGTAAAAACATGCTCCTACCTGTACAAATTGCCAAAGAGCCAATTTCTACAAAAGGACCTCGTTTAAGTTCCGACATTTCGATTGCCGGCAGGTATGTGGTACTGGTGCCATTCTCCAATACCATATCTGTATCAAAAAAAATTAAAAGTAATACCGAGCGTAATCGTTTAAAAAAGATTATCGAAAGTATTAAACCTCAAAATTTTGGGGTCATTATCAGAACCGTTTCTGAAGGCAGAGGGGTTGCCGAAATGCAAAAAGATCTTTTAGATTTAATTGCTAAATGGGAAAACTTCATTAAAAAAATGCCCTCTACCGAACCTTCAAAAAGGGTTTGGGGAGAAATGGACAGATCATCAACGTTAATTCGTGATATTCTGAACCCTGATTTTACAAACGTTTACGTAAGTACACCAGAGCTGTATGATGATATCCGTTCTTATGTTCACGATATTTCTCCTGAAATGGAAAAGATCGTTAAACTATACAAACAGAAAGAGCCTATCTTCGACCATTTTGGTATAGAAAAGCAGATTAAAAATGCTTTCGGAAAAACAGTAAACTTACCAGGTGGTGCTTACCTTGTTGTAGAGCACACTGAAGCACTCCACGTGATAGACGTGAACAGTGGAAACCGTACTGCCAGTAAAGAAAATCAAGAAGAGAATGCTTTACAGGTAAACAAAGAGGCGGCTAAAGAAATTGCCCGTCAATTGCGCTTGCGCGATATGGGTGGTATTGTGGTAATCGATTTTATCGATATGCACAAACCAACAAACCGTAAAATGCTATTCGACTATTTGCGTGAGCTGATGTTATTGGATAGGGCCAAACACACTATTTTGCCTCCAAGCAAATTTGGTTTGGTACAAATTACCAGACAACGTGTTCGTCCGGAAATGAATATTGTTACGGTAGAAAAATGTCCGGCCTGCGATGGGACCGGAGAAATTAAAGCGAGTATCGTTTTAATGGATGATATTGAAAACAACCTTAATTATATTTTAAGAGAGCAAAATGAAAAAGGTGTTACACTTTGCGTACACCCATACATTGAAGCTTATATTACAAAAGGCATTTTCAACCTTCAACGCCGCTGGTTCTTTAAATATGGCCAGTGGATTAAAGTTAAAGAGCAGTCATCTTATCATTTAACTGAGTTTCACTTTATCTCTGCTAAAGACGAAGAGATTAAATTATAACTTAAAAAAACATTTAACTGAAAGCCCGGATTTTAAAATCCGGGCTTTTTGTTTAAGTAAATTTTAAACCTAAAATATAAATTAAGCACTTCACTATGCTGCGCTCAGATGACTTAAGTTAGGTGGTTTTTTTTTTGGAAAACGACTGTCCAGAGCGTTTTGGGTCACTTAGTCCTGCTATCCCTCCAAGTCCTCACTCACTTCGCTCCGGGCTTTCCGTTCTATCAGGTTTATCAACAATGATTCGGCATTTCATAGGGATGTTTCAAACCTCGCAGGTTTTGAAAACCTGTGAGGTTTAACATAAAATGCGATTCGGGCAAAGGATTAATTGTTCAAAAAAATAAAACCACTTTCAATCCTGAAAGGTTAAATTCGTAATCTAAAATTTTAATCAATTGGCAAAATCAAAAAGTGCATTTTTCTGTCAGAGTTGTGGCTACGAATCGGCAAAATGGCTGGGTAAATGTCCGTCATGTAACCAATGGAATACCTTCGTAGAAGAAATTGTAGAAAAAAGCTCAGCATCTGTTCCAACCTGGAAAAGCGATACCGCAAGCCGTAAGCTAAGCAAGCCAAGCAAGGTTGATGAAATACAATCGTCAACCGAGCGGAGAATATTAACGGGCGACAAAGAACTCGACCGTGTTTTAGGTGGTGGGTTGGTAGAAGGATCGCTGGTATTGATCGGTGGTGAACCGGGTATCGGAAAATCGACCTTAATGCTACAGTTGGCCTTAAATATAAAAGGGAAAAAGTTATTATATATTTCGGGAGAAGAAAGCGAGCAGCAGATTAAAATGCGGGCCGAAAGGATCCAGGAAAGCCCATCGTCTAACTGTTACATCCTGACAGAAACTTCAACGCAGAATATATTTAAACAGATCGAAATTCTGGAACCTGAAATTTTGGTTGTAGATTCTATCCAGACTTTGCACTCCGCTCATATCGATTCGACTCCAGGCAGCGTATCGCAGGTAAGAGAATGTACAGCCGAATTATTGCGTTTTGCAAAAGAAACTGGTGTACCAGTTTTCCTTATTGGCCATATTACTAAAGATGGTGCCATTGCAGGACCTAAAATACTCGAACATATGGTTGACACTGTTTTGCAGTTTGAAGGTGACAGACATCATGTTTACCGCATTTTACGTTCAATTAAGAATCGCTTTGGAGCTGCCGCAGAATTGGGCATCTACGAGATGCAGGGAAGCGGTTTAAGAGAAGTCTCCAATCCTTCTGAGATTTTGTTGTCGCAGCGTGACGAGGAACTGAGCGGAATAGCTATAGCTGCAACCCTGGAAGGCGCCAGGCCGATGTTAATTGAAACACAGGCCCTGGTAAGCTCGGCAGCCTACGGAACCCCTCAACGCTCTGCAACAGGTTTTGACACCAAAAGAATGAATATGCTCCTGGCTGTTTTGGAAAAACGCTGTGGCTTTAGGTTAAGTACACAGGATGTTTTCTTAAATATTGCTGGGGGGATTAGAGTAGAAGACCCTGCAATTGATCTGGCTGTATTAATTGCCATCATATCATCGCATCAGGACATTGCCGTATCTTCCAAAAATTGTTTCGCTGCAGAAGTAGGTTTATCAGGAGAAATAAGAGCGGTAAACAGAATCGAACAACGCATTGCTGAAGCAGATAAATTGGGTTTCGAAACCATTTATATCTCTAAATACAATTTAAAAGGTATTGCCATAGAAAAATACAACCTTGAGATTAAAGCTGTAAGTAAAATAGAAGAAGTATTCAGTCTTGTTTTTGGCTAAATAAGAAGTGGGGAAATAACTCAACAACATTCCTCATAAAGAAGATAATATTCTACATTTCTACAATTTTATCTGCTATCAATAAAACTATTACACAAAATATAAGATACTGAATATAAGATAATTATATACAACTAAAAGGAATATTTTCTTTTTGGTTGCTGGTTTGCCATAAAGTTAGATGTATATCATAGCATTTGATCTACACAATTATAGGGATGATTTTCCTCGTTAACGGATGTTAACGAGGTTTTTTGTTTTCAGTATTTAGAAAAATTTTAAATAACTTTGATTAGATCATAACCGGATAATTATAAATTCATGAAAAAAATCATTCTAAGCTTGAGTTTTTGTCTTTTGACGGCACTTTCATTTGCTCAAACCGCATACACAGGTAAAAAATTTGGAGAAGAAGTTAAACCAGGTGATGTAAAACCAGCTGCCAGGATGGAAGCTGCAATGGGCGACAAAAAAACTGTCGATATGAAAATTGAAGGCAGAGTAGTAGATGTATGTAAGAAAAAAGGCTGTTGGATGACATTAGAAATGCCTAACGGTGATCCAATGCGGGTAACTTTTAAAGATTATGCTTTCTTTATGCCTATGGATATTGTTGGCAAAAAAGTAGTTTTGGATGGCTTAGCAAAAAAACAAACCATCTCTGTAGAAACTTTACGCCATTATGCTGAAGACGCTAAAAAAACTCCTGAAGAAGTAGCTAAAATTACCGATCCTAAAAAGGAACTGGCTTTTGAAGCTAAAGGTGTAGTGATTTTAGATAAATAATTCTCAGAATTAAACATGTTAGTATTCGTCACCCTGAACCGAGCCTTAGCGAGCCACCCAAGGTAATTTATTTCAGGGTCTTAAAGATGCTGAAATAAATCCGATAGCTATCGTATCAGCATGACGAAACTAGAAAATGAAACAAAAAATAACCCCGATACAGATTATGCATCGGGGTTTATCTTTTATGTTTTTTCGGGTTATAAAACCCAGTTCCAACCAAATTCATCCGGTGCTAAACCGTAACGAATATCGTTCAGTTTTTTTGCAATGCCATTAGAAATATGTCTGGTTGATGGATCGGTCAATTTATAGATCTGACCATTATAGCCCATTTCGCCTACATGCGTTACTGTAGCTGCAGTTCCTGCGGCAAAAGCTTCGGTTAAGCTTCCGTTTTCAACTCCTTCAATTATTTCTTTAACAGAAACCCTACGTTCTTCAACTTCTACTCCTGCATCTTTAGCCAGTTTAATAATGGTATCACGCGTTACACCATCTAATACAGTACTGCGTACTGATGGTGTTACCAGTTTACCATTAATTACAAAAAGTAAGTTCGCTGTTCCGGCTTCTTCGATAAATTCATGGGTTACTGAATCTGTCCAGATCAATTGATCGTAGCCTTCTTTTTTAGCTTGCTCAAAAGGATATAACGAACGGGCGTAATTTCCAGCAGTTTTGGCAAAGCCCACACCACCTTCGTCTGCACGTGTAAATTCAGTTTCAATTTTAACCTTTAATGCACTGCTATAATATGGGCCGGTTGGTGTGGTTAGTAAAGCAAATTTATAGGTATCAGATGCCTTAACACCCAAATAAGGATCCATGGCGAACATTACCGGACGGATATACAAAGCGTAATCTTCCTGATCAGGCACCCACTTCTCATCAACATTGATTAATGTAGACAAACCTTGCATAAAAATTTCTTCAGGAATACCTGGCATAGACATTCTTGCAGCTGATTTGTTAAAACGCTCGAAGTTTTTATCAGCACGGAACACACTAATTTTTCCGTCTGGCTGGCGATAGGCTTTTAATCCTTCGAAAATCGCCTGTCCATAATGAAGCGCGGAAATTGCCGGACTCATTGGAATCGGGCCATAAGGAAGAATCTGTAAATTTTTCCATTCGCCATCTTCGTAGTCGGCAGTAAACATGTGATCGGTAAAAACCTTACCGAACGGTAATTGTGAAAAATCAGTAACAGTCAAACGTGTTTGATCTGTCTTTGTGATTTTTATATCTAATGTCTCGGTCATTGTATTTGAATTTTGAATGGGTGAACGATCGAATGATTGAGTGTTTACACTCTCATCTCTAATTCAATAATTCCCTCGTTCTGTCATTAACTATTTTGCGCAAATTAAGAAAAAACAGGCTTTTTTAATAGCTTTTTGCAATATTAATCTTTGTTTTTGAGTGTTTTAAGTACACTAAGCACCCATCCTTTACCCCACTCTTCCATTTGCTCATCTGTCCATAGAAATGGATAAAAGATTCTTTTCTGAAAACGCGGAGGCAGGTACTTTTGCCAGTTGGTTCCACCTGTTGCCGCAATATCAACCGGATCTTTCTCCAGATAACGTACAGCCGATTTGTAATGCGATAATGGCCATTCTACATTAACATACAAGTCCAGCTTACGTAGTTCTTCGGCAAGAGCAGAAACATCGGCTCCATTAGCTTGTAATTGGTGGTATAAAGCTGAGAAATTGGTTAAAGTACGGTCTTTTGCCAGTTGTAGAAACTGAGCTGCATACTTTTTAATAAATTGCTTTAAGGTTAACGTTTGCTTACCCGAAGCCAGTTCGGTTGCACCGAATTTCCAATAAATATTTTCGAATTGTTCTTCTATTGTTGCAGTGCTTAGTTCTTCACGTCTGGATTTGTCCACCAATCGGATAAAATCCGTAGCACAGATCTCAATCATCCGGTACTGGCCTGACTGGAATCCACTGGCAGGCAATAACGACATGCGGAATTTCAAAAACTGTTCTTTTTCCATACCATCAACCATCACTTCAAAAGAAGTGGTTAAGGCATTGAAATAAGCATTGATCCGTTTAACACGTGCAGTAAAAAAATCGACAGTTAAATTTTCATGCTCCGCAATCTGTCTGCATTCGTGCAGTGTAAGCTTAAAATAAAGTTCGGTAATCTGGTGGTACATGATGAAAATTTCTTCATCAGGTATTGGTGTTTTAGGGCTCTGCAAGCTCAGCAAAGTATCCAAATGGATGTAATCCCAATAGGTTAAGAAATCGGCATATAATAGTCCATCGAGGTATGATTCCATATCTTGCCCCATTGCCGTATATTTTTCCTGTAGTTGGTGTAGTTTGTCTTTTATTTCGGGTGTAAAGTCCATGGTTTAAAGTTAGCTGCACAAAGGTGATAAAGATTTTGCAACAAATAACTAAATTTTATACATTTGGGCCAATGGCGATGGGGTACCGCCAAAACCGCCAAAACAGGCTGATGACTCCTACGATTTTATTTAAAATTGAATACAAATGCCTGTTAAAAAACTAACAGAAGGATTTCTTCTGTCTATCAAACACTTTATTAAACTCGATTTTGGATTAATCTTAATGAGCACTTTAAAGTGGCTATTGATTTCTGCAATATTGGGTGGAATTATCGGCTCTGCCTCCGCCCTGTTTTTAGAAACTTTAAATTGGGCAACCGATTATCGCGTGCAACACCTCTGGATTATTGCTTTTTTACCAATCGCTGGTATAATCATTGGTTTGGCTTACCATTATTGGGGGGCAAAGGTTGTTAAAGGAAACAATCTATTGATAGAGGAATTACAATCTCCTAAGAATGTGATTCCTTTGATTATGGCACCGCTCATTTTCGCGGGTACAATTATAACCCATTTATTTGGCGGATCGGCTGGAAGAGAGGGAACAGCTGTGCAAATTGGAGGAGCCTTTGCCGATCAGTTTACGAAACTATTTAAACTTAAAGCCAGAGATCGAAAAGTGATCCTCATTTGCGGAATCAGTGCTGGTTTTGCTTCTGTTTTTGGAACACCATTGGCAGGCGCCGTATTCGGATTGGAGGTTTTTGTGATTGGAAGTTTAACTTACAGTGCAATTCTTCCTTCCTTTATAACGGCAATCATTGCCGATTACGCCTGTAAAGCCTGGGGCGTTGGCCATACCCATTATTCTATAACTGCTGTACCAGAAGTAGATTCAATAAACCTGTTGTTATCTTTAGGCGCAGGAATTTTGTTTGGTCTTACGGCGAGAAGTTTCTCTGCGTTAAACCATGCACTATCAAGCCTTTTTGCCAAAATTAAATATCCACCATTACGCCCATTTATTGGCGGAATCATTTTAGTTGCCATTATTTATCTGATTGGAAATACACGATACATAGGACTTGGCATTCCGGTTATTTCAGAATCATTTATGCAGCGAGAAGCATATTATACCTTTGCAATTAAATTATTTTTGACTGCATTTACCTTGAGTGCCGGATTTAAGGGAGGTGAAGTTACGCCACTCTTCTTCATTGGCGCGACACTAGGCAGCTTTTTGAGTTTCTTTATCCCTTTACCGCTTAGCCTAATGGCAGGCATGGGTTTTGTAGCTGTTTTTGCAGGGGCTGCGAACACCCCATTGGCTTGTATTTTTATGGGTATAGAATTATTTGGTGCCTCATCAGGAATTTATATTGCCCTAGCCTGTGTTACTGCCTATTTATTTTCTGGCCATACGGGGATTTATCGTTCGCAAACGATAGGCGCACCTAAACATTTGTTGTTGAAGAGGCATCAGTTTTTAAGGTAGGCAGCTATGCTAAGCGGTTGGCGTTTAGCGCACAGGGCTCAAAACGCAGAGAAAATCAGTATTCTTTTTGTCATTCTGAACGCAGTGAAGAATCTTTTAACACAAAAACTAAAAGCAGCACTTTATGTGAGCAAGTTAAAAACAGAGATTCTTCGTTGCACTCAGAATGACAATGATTATTAGATGCTGAAATAAATTCAGCATGACGATACTATTAATACAGCACCCTAAATTTTATTGTTTGCTCAATCTTTTTAAGGGATTTAAACAATTGTTTATCATACTGTGCATTGATATCGGTAATGGCATAGCCAATCTCCGGATTGGTCATCAAAAACTGGCTCACAATATTGATGTCGTGTTTGGCAAAAACAGTATTTATTTTCGCCATAATACCCGGAACGTTTTTGTGAATATGGATTAAACGGTGTGATTTCTCAATTTTCGGTAATTGTAAGTTAGGGAAATTGCTACTCAGATATGTTGCTCCGGTATTCATAAAATCGGCTACCCGTTTCGGGATAAAATCGATGTTGCGCGGATTGTTTTTCGGGTCATCAAAAACAACAATACCTTGTGTTGTACACAAACCCAGGTCTATTTTATTTTTTGCATTACCTAAATATCCAATAGTTTTCAGCTTAGCAGCATTTTTTAACTGTTCTTCATCTATTTTCTCGCCATCGGCTAACAAGATAATCCCCACATCTTTTACATATTTGTCTTCGAATGAGGTTTTATGACGAATAGATAAACCGTCATTTTTAAGAATGGATATGGTTAAAGGATCAACATCTCCAATTACCAAACAAAGAATTCTGTTTTTTGGATAAGAAATTGCACGCGGCAGATCGTTTACGTACAAAAACTCGTCGAAACTTGGTGTTACATGGTCTGCTTTGGAAACAATGCTTTCACGGGCAATATTCTCTGTAAATGCAAAAAACTTATTGATGATACCGCTTTCGCGCAACTGGAAATCAGAATAACCATCACCTATACCAAATAACTCTCCTTCGAGTTTTAAATGCTGAAGTAATTTTACTTTACCACCTTCTTCACTTAAAGGATTGGCATGATCGTAATCTATAATTTTGCCATCTCCGGTGGTTACAAAGGTATTGGCATAAATATTTTCCTTTTTGATGTGATATTGGCTTACTACAGGTGTAATAAATTCCTTAAACCCGCCGGATACAATCAGTACCTCATCGGCATGTTTCTTAAAAAACTCGGCATTACGCGAAAAGGAAGTAGATACTTTCTTTTTTAAATGTTTAATGAGTTGTTTTAAATGATCTTCATTGGCTTCAAGCAGCTTAACACGTTGTGCTAAACTTTCGGAGAAGGAAAGTTTTCCTTCCATGGCAAAATTGGTATAGTCTTCAATCTTTTGGAAAATCGCCTCTTTATCCGGGTGGTTCTTTAGCGAAATTCGGGCAAGTTCATCAAGGGCTTCTACCTGTGTAAAGGTACTATCAAAATCGATGATGTAATAGGCTTTTTCTTTGGGCATTATCTTAAATGTTGGGTAATTTCTTTTATGCTTTCAGCAACTGGCTTAAAAGTAATACCTGTTGCCGTTTTTACTTTATGGTTATTGTAATAACTTAGGGTTAAACTGCTCTTTGCAGCATCTTTGGTGATAGAAGGCTGTTTACCAGTAAATATAGACACAAATTTTAGTGCCCTCCAGGCTATTCCGAGCATCCATGGTTTTGCTTCTTTTGTTGGCGCTTTAACACCAAAACCCTCAGCAATTTCGCTAAACAGTTCTTTATAATGATAATCATCGGCAGAAACGATGTACCGCTCTCCCGAGACTTCGGCGTCCATTAGCAGAATCATCGCTTTAACTGCATCTTCAACATCAACAAAACCCGAAGCTCCATCAGTATAAAATGGAAAACCATCTTTTACTAATTTAAAAATTGCTCCACTCCCTTCAAAACCCGCATTTTTACCAATAATGACTGATGGGTTGACAATAATAGCATCTAATCCTTCGGTGATGCCACGCCAAACCTCCATTTCTCCTTCATATTTGGACAAACCGTAAGCATGTGCTTTTGCGTCATACTCCCAAAAGTCTTTTTCAGTAATTTTATGTCCTTTTTTTGCATTGCCCAGGGCAGCAACCGAACTTACATGCAATAGTCTGCAATTATTTTCGGCAGAAAGGTTTACAATATTCGATGTACCTTCTATGTTGATATGAAAAAGCTGCTTTTTATGTTTCGGGTTAAACGATACGAATGCGGCGCAATGGTAAACTTTAGTAATCCCCGTAAAAGCATCTTCTAAAGTAGCAAGTTCATTAATATCGGCTTCAAACCATTCAATCAAAGGATTATTTTCAATCAACGCAGGGATTTTAGATTTCTCCCGCTTCAGTGCCCGAACCGTTAAACCATTGTTGGTTAACTGCTTAATTAATTCAGATCCTAAAAATCCAGTTCCTCCGGTTACCAGTATCATTTTATTTTTTTCGAGCTATATGTGGAAATACGCATTCAAAAATAGATATTTGAGCCGAGAGTTTTAAATATATGTCATTAACGGATTTCTTTTCCCCAATAAACCCCGATAGTTTTACGCCAAAACAAGGATTTTTTACAAGCCAGTTGGGTTTAAGAGTACAGATTTACACCGAATCGTTTCCCGATTTTGAAGATCATACTTACGATTTGGCCATTTTTGGCGTACTGGATGGAAGAGGTGCCGTTAACAACGAAGGTTGTGCCCTTGCACCCGATTATTTTAGAGAGAAATTTTACAAACTTAATGAAGGCGCTTTTAATAGCAGAATTGTCGATTTAGGTAATATTAAACATGGTGCAACCATTGCAGATACTTACATCGCCATCAAAATGGTGGTTTCAGAACTGATCAAAAAAGACATTATTCCAATCATTATTGGTGGCGGACAAGACTTAACCTATGGCCAATACCTTGGTTATGAAGATTTAGAGCAAAAAGTAGATCTGGTCATTATAGATAATCAATTTGATATTGGTGATGACGACAATGAGGGAATTGCTACCCGATCGGATTGTTACCTGAATAAGATTTTCTTACATCAGCCCAATTACCTTTTCAATTTTAGCAATTTGGGTTATCAAACTTATTTTGTAAACCAAGAGAGTTTGAGCGTAATGGATAAATTATATTTTGATGTACATCGTTTGGGTGAGTTTGCTCAGGATATTACGTTAACGGAGCCCATTATCCGCAATGCAAACATGATAAGCTTTGATATGAGTGCCATCCGCTCTGCCGATGCTGCAGCAAATGCGAACACCACGCCAAATGGTTTTGATGGCGAAGAAGCCTGCCGCATTGCCCGCTACGCAGGCATGAATGATAAATTGACCTCAATTGGTTTTTACGAGTTTAATCCGGCTTACGACAATAATGGACAAACTGCTTTCTTACTTGCCCAAATGGTATGGTATTTTGTGGATGGATATTATGCGCGCAAAAAGGATTTTCCACTTACACCTAAATCGCAGTTTATAATTTATCGAACCAGTTTAAAGGATGGTTCGGGAGAAATGATGTTTGTAAAAAGCAAAAAATCAGACCGCTGGTGGATGCAGGTACCTTATCCGTCTGGCCAGACTAAAAATGAACGTTACCACCTTGTACCTTGCAGGTACGATGATTATCAGACTGCCGTTAATGGTGAAATGCCAGATTTATGGTGGAGAACCTATCAAAAACTGAATTAAATTCTATGTAATTTCAAAGTTAGTGTTGAATTTTTCATTTTTCACCGAAAACCAGCACAAAGGATTACACGCTTATGAGCAGTCTATCATAATTTTACACAGCTATTTACGTTTTAGCGATACAGAATTCTATATTTGGACAGGATTTAACCAACCTCATAAAAACATCATGATTTTCAAAATCAAAAAGTAAAATCAACAAATCATGATAACTAATGAAAACAATTTTATACAGATGAAAAAATTATTATTATCAGCAATGGCTTTATTGCCCCTTGCAGCATTGGCACAGAAGCCATTTACAGTTAATGGTGACATAAAGGGCCTAAAAACCGGAGATAAGGTTTACCTTATATATCAAACTGAAGGTAAAAGCATTACCGACTCAGCAATTGTAGCAAATGGTGTTTTTGCTTTTAAAGGAACATTAGCAAGCCCTGCTCAGGGAAGTCTTTTCTTAAACAAAAACCCTTATGTTAATCGTCCGGCACAGGGTGAGAGATTAGATGCATTATCGCTATACGTAGAGCCAGGAAATATAAAGCTATCTGCAGCAGATTCATTAAAAAAAGCTACAATTACCGGCTCTCCTGTTAATGCTGATGCAATGAAGCTAAAAGCATTAACAAAACCAGTAGCAGATAAACTTGCTGCAATTAATGCAGAATATGCGGCTTATACACCAGAGCAAAAACAAGATAAGGCCCTTATGGAGGCTTTAGGCGCTCGTTATGAAAAAGAAGCTGCAGGACTGACTCCATTGTTATTGCAGTTTGCTAACAGCAACCCAAAATCATTTATTAGCCTAAATTCAATTAATGAGCTGGCCTCAGATCCAGATCAGGCGGCTGCAGCAGAGAAGACTTTTAACACACTGTCACCTGAGCTTAAGGCAACTTACACGGGCAAAAAAATTGCTCAAATATTCGAAGCAGGAAGAAAAACAGCTGTAGGTGTGATGGCTATGGATTTTACCCAGAATGACCCTGATGGTAAACCCGTTAAATTATCTGATTTTAAAGGAAAATATGTACTGGTAGATTTCTGGGCTTCATGGTGTGGTCCATGCCGTCAGGAAAATCCAAATGTGGTAATAGCTTACAACAAATTTAAAGATAAAGGCTTTACTGTTTTAGGCGTTTCTTTAGACCGTCCGGGCAAAAAAGATGCCTGGTTAAAAGCAATTGCTGACGACAAATTAACATGGACACATGTTTCTGATTTAAAATTTTGGGATAACGAGGTAGCTCAAATGTATGGCATCCGCTCAATTCCAGCCAATTTCTTAATTGATCCAACAGGTAAAATTATTGCTAAAGGCTTAAGAGAACAAGCTTTACAAGATAAACTTCAAGAATTATTAGGAAGTAAATCAAAATAAAAAAGCATTCAAAACAAAGAAAGTCCCAACTAAAAATTGGGACTTTCTTTGTTTTATAGAAAAACGTATTATGCAGATTTTAAAAAATCCAATACATTAATGAAATAATTTTCAAGTCCTTGGTAAGGATCCTCTCCAGGAATCCACGATGCGAATTTCCCGTATTCCCAATCGGCATTTTCGATTACCGGTGGGATTAAAAGGAAATATTGTTCTTCATCTAATCCACCAACAATAATGCTTCTGGCCAGTTTAATGGCAACCTCTAACAACTCATCATTTTCTGTCCAGATTTCGATTAACTGTGGATCAACATCTTTTAGAAATGCTACGTCACTTATTTTGAAAAACGATGGATCAACATTTTCATTTGGCGTAGTAAATCCATTGGTAATTAACAGAAATTCTTTATAATCCGCTGGAAGCGTTACTCCCAGCCTTATTTCAGCTTCTTGTATTTCGGCTGAGGTGGCAGGTTGACTGCCCAGCCACTTTGTTTCGATTTGCTCAGTGGTAAAACTAAATTCTCCTTGTTTAATCGCCGTTTCGGAAATTTTCCTGAGTATTTTTTCAACTTATAATCTTTTAAATCAAGTCAAACCCGATATCTTCCCTGAAGTATTTCCCGTCGAAATAAATTCTGCCAGCATCAGCGGTTGCCGATTGTAAAGCAGTAAACAAATCTTTTTGCAGACTGGTAATCGCAATTACCCTTCCTCCATTTGTTTTCACCACATCATTTTCTAATAACGTACCAGCATGAAATGCATTAGAATGACGTAAGTTCTCGATTCCTGATATGGCTTTACCTTTCAGGTAATCGCCTGGGTAACCACCTGCCACAATCATTACAGTAGCGGCCGTTTGCTCAGAAATAACCAGATTAACCTGGTTTAGTTGTTTGTTGGCTGTAGCTAAAAATAGCTCTACCAAGTCGTTTTCAACTCTGGGGATCACGCTCTCTGTTTCTGGATCGCCCATACGTGCATTGTATTCGATTACAAATGGCTCCTCTCCTACTTTAATCAGTCCGAAAAAGATAAAACCTGTATAATCGATATTATCTTTCTTTAACCCATCAACTGTTGGTTTAATAATGCGTTCTTCCACTTTAGCCAAAAATTCTGGTGTGGCAAAAGGAACCGGCGAAACCGAGCCCATACCACCAGTATTTAGGCCGGTATCGCCCTGGCCAATTCTCTTATAATCTTTAGCAGAAGGCAGTGTAATATAATTTTCACCATCAGTTAAAATAAATACCGAAAGTTCTATCCCGCTTAAAAATTCTTCAATCACTACCGTTGCCCCAGCTGAACCAAATTTACCGCCAAGCATCAGTTTTAATTCTTCCTGGGCTTCGATGGTCTCGGTACAGATTAACACCCCTTTACCTGCTGCTAAACCATCTGCCTTTAAAACTACCGGTAAAGCATGGTTTTGCAGATAAGCCAACCCATCTTCCAAAGTTTCTGGAGTAAAAGATTTTGAAGCCGCAGTAGGAATACCATGGCGCTCCATAAACTGTTTAGAGAAATCTTTGCTTCCTTCCAGAATGGCGCCTTCTTTTTTAGGTCCGATAACAGGAATGTGCGCAATGGCTTTGTCGGCAAGGAAAAAATCATGAATACCATTTACCAGCGGTTCTTCAGGACCTACTACAACAAGTCCGATGTTTTCGGTAAGCACTACTTTTTTAATGGCATCAAAATCGTTTACATTGATGTTGATGTTTGTACCATAAACTCCTGTACCACCGTTACCTGGAGCAATAATTAGTTTATCGCAGTGCGAAGACTGGCTCATTTTCCAAGCGAATGCGCTTTCTCTGCCGCCTGAACCTAAAAGTAAGATATTCATATCGGCAAAGATAATATTTTAGTAACAAGTAGCGAGTATCAAGTAATAAGACTTGTCATCAAATACTAGCTTCCTTTCGCGCTCCGCGTCATTTGCTCAAGCATATCCCACATTTCGTTCGGGATGGCTTCCAAACCATTCATCTGGCCTGCCCCCTGCAACCATTCACCACCATCAATGGTAATTACTTCGCCATTAATATAGCCTGAAAAATCGCTTACCAGAAACGCCGCTAAATTGGCGAGTTCCTGATGATCGCCAACTCTTTTTAAAGGCACGCGGTTTTTAAAGTCGAATTTTTTGGCTAAATCGCCAGGCAATAAACGCTCCCATGCACCTTTAGTTGGAAACGGACCTGGAGCAATAGCATTGGTACGAATACCATATTTACCCCACTCTACGGCCAAAGACCTTGTTAGTGCTAAAACACCACCTTTTGCACAAGCCGATGGTACTACATAGGCTGAACCTGTAAATGCGTAAGTGGTAATAATATTTAAAACCGTTGCCGCTTGTTTTTCCTTAATCCAGTGTTTACCAAAGGTAAGTGTACAGTTAACCGTTCCTTTTAAAACGATATCGATAATGGATGAAAAGGCATTTGCGGATAACCGTTCGGTTGGTGAGATAAAATTACCCGCAGCATTGTTCAATAATACATCTACCGAGCCAAATCTTTCTAAAGTTTTGGCCAATACATTTTCTACCTGTTCAATCTCCCGCACATCGCAGGCTACAGCCAATACTTTGCCACCGGTTTTTTCTTCCATTTCGTCGGCAGTCTTTTGTAATACATCCTGCTTACGGCTGGTGATCACTAAATTAGCGCCTAACTTCAGAAAATAAACGCCCATCGCTTTCCCAAGTCCCGTTCCTCCACCTGTAATTACGATAGTTTTTCCTTTTAAAGCATCTTCTCTGAGCATGGGTGAATTATAATTGAACATAATATTTGGTTAAACTGGTTAATTGTTTAGACTGTTTTTATTGCTAAATTGCTGGGAATGGTTAATCGGTTAATTGTTGTGATTGGTTAACTGTAGAGGTTCGTAAATTGCTAACTGGAAACCTACAACTGCAAACTGATCACTTTCTCTGCAGGTTAGCTAAAATTGTTTTTAATATATGGCGCGTTGCAGGTGACCACCACTGTGCCAACATTTTCTCCAGAGTAGCAGATTGATCAGCAGATACGGCAGCAATGAGTTCTTCGCGAATATTCACTTTACTCTGCGACCAGGTATTGCTTTCGAGCTCCATGTATTTTTTAATCTTGCGCTCGGCAGCCGTTAACAAACTCTCGTTTTTTACCAATTCATCAACCAAACCGACTTTTAAAGCTTCTTCGGGACTGTAAAGTTTACCCGAAAGCAAACTACGGCTTGCTTCAGCTTTACCTAACCAAAACGCATACAACTGAAAAATACTATTGGGTACGATAATGCCTACCGGAACTTCGTTTAAGCCAATAATGTATTGTCCTTCTGCCATTACCCGGTAATCGCAGGCTAATGCCATTACACATCCGCCAGCCGGGCTATGGCCACTAATTGCCGCCACCATAGGTTTTTTAAATGAAACCATATTGGCAGTAAAGCCCAGAAACAACTGCCAGAAAGATTTAACCTCCTCTTCGTTATAGTTATAAAGTTCTACCAAATCCAATCCAGCGGAAAAGAAAGGTGCTGTACCAGTTAAAATTACACCGTCAATGTTATCATCAGCAGTAATATTTTTAAGCATATCATCAAGTTCGGTAATCAGCTCGCGGTTTAAGGCGTTTGATTTACCTCTATCTAATGTGATGGTTGCCAGGCGATCTTTAACACTTACTTTTATTGTATTCATATTTAAATAGTATCAAGATTTGAATATTCAGTATCAAGGTTTAAGTATCGGGTATCAAGATAAATATACCGCAGCATAAGCTATGCATGCATACTAATTCAAATTTATCTATTTTTATCTATTTAACATCATAAGTGTAAACTTTTCTTGCCAAATGCCCTACAGCGTCCATTCCTTCTATTACTACTCGGTAGGTTCCGGGCTCATCTGCATTATAAAATTCGAATTGTGCTTTTCCATCCTTATCGGTAACAACCTGTGGATTCCAATAAATAGTAGTTCTCAAATCAGACCTGCTGCCTGAGCTAGTTGCATCATATTTTGGCGAATAAAATTCTCTTGAGATTGTAAATCCTTTAGGGTTAAATGTTACAATTCCTGGCGCATATCTATCGGTACTTCTACCACCGTCACCACGTTTGGTGGTAATAATAATTATACCTCCACCACCTTGCGAACCATAAATAGCGGTATTACCGATACTTTTCAGTAACTCGATAGATTCTACATCATTAGGTGTAACATTATCCAGAAAATCAGCCTCCATTTGCATCCCATCAACAATAATACGAATTGGTGTGTCTTGACTACGCATTAAATACGGTACATTGCCTCTGAATATTACCCCAGGTAAACGGCCTTGCAAACATTGAGATAAGGTAACACAGGTAGATAACTGATCGGCAGTCATAATAAAATCGGCCCTACCGGCACCATTTAAATTGGATGAATTTTTCGCCGGATTTTTCTTTTCAGTAATCGTTACCTCTTCGAGTTTAATGGTCCGCTCCAGCAAACCTAAACGGGTCATTTCATTAAAATAGTTATCACTTTCTTTAATATACTTCATCAAAGTATTGTTCACATTGATATCGATATCGGCTCCATTTTTATTCTTGGTTACAATCTGCCCGGGAATAATATCAAGATTAATATCTACAAATTTGCGTTCTGTTTTTGTTCTTGCCTGAACCACGAATTTCGTGCTGTCGCCAAAACTTAAATTATCGAAAACAAATTTTCCTTCGGCATTTGTTACCGTATCCAAAATGTACATGGTTCCTTTTGTGGCCATTAGCATTACTTTACCACCAGGTACAGGTTTATTGCCTTTCATCACCGTTCCGCTAATGCTAATAGATTGTTCTGGCTTATAGGTAATATTCGGACCAGCATTATTGATGATATTTTTCCAAAGAAATCTTCTCCAGCCCTGGGTAAGCATGAGGTTGTCGAGTTCTTTTTGTGTTTGAAGATCGTCTTTTAAAAAATAATGGTTGGGATTCTCTACGTATCCGGTCAGATCAGAGGTAAGCAACAACGAGGTGAGTATATTCGATTCATTGTTTTCATCAGGGCTAACTTTTGTTGCATTGGTAACCGCAACTGAAAAACTACCTAAAACAGGCTTATTCTCATTATTTGCATTGAAAGTAAAAGCTGCTTTTCCTCTTTTTGAGGCAGATACTGCGGATGCATTAAGCGATACATCAATTAGTTCAGCCTTATTGTTTATAAAAACCAGACGTTCTGCTAAAGGTTGATTCGTGCCCGAAAACAATGTAAACTGAACAATACCGGCTGGAAGGTTCTTTTTTGAAATATTGGCTACCAGTACCTGTTTATCCATTTTAGCTTTAGAGCCATAATATACATTGCCTCCATTCTGGGCCACAACTTTTAGTTCAGCTCCGTTTACAAGATCGGCACTTGCCATAATTTTAACTACCACTTTACCAGTATCTAAAGCATTTACAGAAAGTGCATATCCGCTTTTAGCGGCTACCGGAAGTTTAATTATCTTTTCAGATCCATCTTTAAACTTAACTTTTGCTGCGTAAGATCGACCTGCCTGACTATTAAACACGAAATTTCCCATACCCAGGTAATTGGTAGAAAAAGAAGTAACTTCATTTCCCGTTTCATCTACAATGCTGCCTTGAACATCCTCGCCACGGCCATTAGTACCAACGGCTTTGATAGCCACTTTTTGTGGCAGCTCTTCAACAAGGCTACCTCCTTCTGGCATAAACTGTACATCTACATCATTAGAAGTTGAAGTAATCGGGATAGATTTGATCACTTTTTGTTTATTATCAAGCGTTATGGTTGCAATAATTTTCCCAGATTTATTTTGAAAAGGCTGATTATTTGTAAAATTAATCACCGCATCGCCTGTTAAACTGGTTTTAACTTTTCCTTTGCTAACCGAGTGGTAATCCAACTGTACATCATAACTCACTTCGTTTTCGCTATAAGCCACACCATTTTTATCTTCGAAATGAACTGTGGCCGTAACCTTATCGGTGTTGTTCTCTTTTGTAAAGTTATAGGTGGTTTTTGTAAAAACTTTGTTAGCCCAGCTATTTCCGATCTTAATCGTCTTATCGTAAAAGAATTCAGCGCCAAAATTCCGCATATAATTGGTATAGGCCCTAATTCTATAATTGCCCTCGGCCAGTGAATCTGTGAGCTTAAAATCGCCCCAGGTAATTCCACCCATAATGGGTAATTTAACCATTTTTTTTAATGAATCTTTTTCATTAATCAGCTCTACATAAAGGATTTTACTGATGCCAGAAGGAGCTGAAGTCTTGGTATTTACAACATAGGCTTTGAACCAAATATCATCTCCAATAGCATAATAAGGCTTATCTAAATGAAGATGAACTTTTTCTTGAGGATATTTACTGGTATAATCTTCGAGTTTTTGCAAAAGCTGACTAAATGGATCATCATCCATTTTAAATGCGCCAAAAACAACAAGCAGAGATAGAAAACTGATTGCGAGAGTAATTTTGAGTTTCATGTGGTTATTAACAAATAAATACGTGTCAAGGTACAAAACCTAAGGCATACTTTTATGAAGTTAGCATGAAATTTAGCCTGACTTCTAAGCTTTTAGTTAACCGCTATAAAAACGCTTAATTATAAATGTACAGGATTAGAATCAATGTCATAAGTTAAGAATTTTTAACCACAGATGGGCACAGATAAACATGGATTTTCATTGTTTTGTGCATCCTTTCTATCTGTGGTTAAATTATTTTTTGCTTGTGCCGAATGGCTTAACTCGATGAAGAATCGGTGTGTTCGCTTTAATCGGTTTTAGGAACGATGTTTAGCGCCATGAGAACAGACTGCGAATCATAAACCCGACAGCAGCGGCGGCTCCCGATCCTTCTATCGGGACCACAGCGAATGGCGGGGCCACAGACCGCCACAGCGCACTAGCTTTCATTTCCAAAAAACATTTCTATAGTTAGGTGATTTGGAAATGAAAGGTTCCGAGCGTTCGGCAGCATCAGCCCCGCTTTACGCTTTACTCCGGCTGCGCTTCGTGTTCGCTTTAATCGGGTTTAGGAACGATGTTTAGTGCCTTGAGAACAGACTGCGAATCATAAACCCGACAGCAGCGGCGGCTCCCGATCCTTCTATCGGAACCACAGCGAATGGCGGGGCTACAGATCGCCACAGCACACCAACTTTCATTTCCAAAAAAAAACAATTCTTTAGTTAGGTGATTTGAAAATGAGGGGTTCCAAGCGTTTGGAAGCATCAGCCCCGCTTTATGCTTTACTCCGCTGCGCTTCCTGTTCGCTTTAATCGGGTTTAGGAACGATGTTTAGTGCCTTGAGAACAGACCATAGTTAATAAACCCGACAGCAGCGGCGGCTCCCGATCCTTCTATCGGGACCACAGCGAATGGCGGGGCCACAGACCGCCACAGCACAACGGCTTTCATTTCCAAAAAAAAAAGATGTAAGCTCAATTGACTTTCGGCTACCAACAGATTAAACAAATTGTTAAAACTTATTCTTCCACATCATGCTTTCTACCGGCCTGGTGGTTTTATTGTTGTACTTAGCGTTACCTTTTGAATTATACATTGTTTCAATTTTACCTTCGACAACAAAATAAATCAATTGGCCAATAGGCATTCCGGCATAAATTTTTACAGGTTGTGCTACCGATATTTCTAATGTCCAGGTATTACAAAAACCAACATCACCTTTACCTGCTGTTGCATGAATATCGATACCTAAACGGCCGGTGCTGCTTTTGCCTTCTAAAAAGGGTACATGCCCGTGTGTTTCGGTGTATTCTACGGTAACACCAAGATACAAAGTACCCGGGTGAAGAACATAGCCATCTTTAGGAATTTCGAAATGTTCGATTTCGTTGTGCACCTTCGCATCAAGCACACGGCTTTTATATGTAGCCAGATATTTCCCTAAATGGACATCATACGAGTTGGTTCCTAAACATTCGCGTTTAAAAGGCTCAATGATGATTGTTCCCTTCTCAATTTCCTCTAATATCCTGCTATCAGATAATATCATTTTTATACGTATTTTTGGCCTAAATTATCATTTATTTAAGATAATTTTGCATGTAATCTCCAATTTAGTCAATGCCAATAATTTACCACAAAAATATTGATCAGCATTCTGTTTTAGCAATTTGGAAAATTGAGGAAACAGAAGAAGAGTTGTTGGCCGGACTGCAGCTTAAGCAGCATGAACATGATATTATTTCATCATTAAACAGTGGCAAAAGGCTATTGCATTGGTTAAGTACGAGGCTGCTATTGAGAACAATGTTGAATACAACAGAGTATATTGACTGCCAGTTTGATGAACATGGCAAACCCTATCTGGTTAATTTCGATTACCATATTTCATTAAGTCATTCTTACGATTATGCAGCCGTGATGATTAGCAAAGATCATCCTGTTGGCATTGATATTGAACTGATTAAACACAAAATAAAAAGCATTAAACACAAGTTCTTAAGTGATGTAGAACTTGCCCAAAAGCAAATCGGGGATAATACCGATGGCTTATACGTAGCCTGGTGTGCTAAAGAGGCCATTTATAAGTGGCATGGCAAAAAAGGACTGGAGTTTAAACAGCATATCCATATTAAACCTTTTAAGTTAAGAAACGAAGGTTCATTAAATGCGTTGGTAGAATTGCCAGCCGGTACGCGGGAGTTAACCATTAATTACTTTAAAACAAAAGACGGTTACATGCTGGGCTATGTAGCCAGCAATTCTTAATATAAACGGAGATGAACGAGACAGTAGAAGCAATTGCAACAGACTTAAAACCAACTATTTTTGCAGACTGGGGCTTAACAGACTACCAGGAAGCATGGGATAAACAGGAAGATTTATTAAATAAAACGGTAGCCATTAAAACAGAAAACCGCGTAAATAACACCAATAAGCCTACTCCTAACCATCTCGTGTTTTGCGAGCACCCGCATGTTTATACTTTAGGTAAAAGCGGACATCCCGAAAATTTATTATTGGATGAGCAGGGATTAAAAGATAAAAAAGCAACTTACTATAAAATAAACCGGGGTGGCGATATTACTTATCATGGTCCGGGGCAGCTAGTGGGCTACCCTATTCTTGATCTTGATAACTTCTTTACTGATATCCATTTATATTTACGTACCCTGGAAGAGGCCGTTATCCTTACTTTAAAAGATTATGGGATAGAAGCGGGACGTTATCCTGGCTTTACCGGGGTTTGGTTAGATGCTGATAATGAAAAGGCACGTAAAATATGTGCTATGGGCGTTCGTTGCAGTCGCTGGGTTACCATGCATGGTTTTGCCTTTAATGTAAACGTAGATTTAGATTACTTTAAAAACATTGTGCCATGCGGTATTGATGATAAAGCTGTCACCTCTTTAGCAAAAGAATTGGGTTATCAATTAGATATGGAGGAAGTAAAAGGTAAACTGAAAAGCCACATTGCCGGACTCTTTAAAATGCAACTGATTTAATCGGCTGGATAAAACTAAGCCAAACGCTACTTCGTAGATTAACCCTATGAAGATTTTATTAAGCGCCATTTTATTTTCTTTCTTAACTTCGGGCTGTACAAAACAAGCACCCATGATTAACGAGCCAGCAATCAATCAAGCTACCAATCCATCAAGCGGAACAGGAAATTTCACTTATTTAGCCCTTGGCGATTCTTATACGATTGGTGAAGCTGTTAAACAAACAGAATCTTTTCCGTATCAACTTCAAAGCCTATTAAAGAATCAAAACATCAACGTAGCCAATCCTAAAATTATTGCCACTACAGGCTGGACAACCGACGAACTACAAGCTGCCATTAAAAAGGAAAACTTAACCGGCAGCTATAGTTTTGTTACGCTTTTGATTGGCGTAAACAACCAGTATCGTGGTTATCCGATCAGCACATACAAAAAAGAGTTCGCAGAATTGTTACAAACGGCAATTAATTATGCAGGTGGCAATAAAAGCAGGGTTTTTGTGGTTTCTATTCCCGATTGGGGTGTTACCCCTTTTGGTAAAAACTCAGGAAGAAACGTGCAAACCATAGCAAGCGAGATTGATAATTTTAACGCTGCAAACCAGGAAATGACGCTTGCAGCCGGCATAAATTATACGAATATTACTCCAGCCTCCAGAAATGCGACTACAGATATTTCATTAATTGCTGATGATGGCCTGCATCCAAGTGCCAAAATGTATGGCCAATGGGCCGGGGCCTTACTAACAAAAGTGGCCCCTATGTTGAAATAATTAATTTACAATTTATTCCATTTTTGAATTAAAAAAATTACTTTAGTTCAACAATTTAAATTAATAACTTTAAAGTTGATACTATGGAAGATCAAAAACCTCAAGAACAAGCACCTTTCGGGCAACCGCCTTTTGGACAACAACCATTCGGAAATCCTATCCCAAAAAACTGGCTTGTAGAATCAATCCTTGTTACCTTATTCTGCTGCTTACCATTCGGAATAGCTGGTATTGTAAATGCTGCAAATGTAAATAGCAAATATGCTGCTGGCGATTATGCCGGAGCTCAGGCTGCATCTGCTGCTGCCGGAAAATGGACAAAAATCGGCTTTTTTGTTGGAATCGGTGTTTATGTTTTATACATATTATTCTTTGTAGTGCTTGGTTTTGGCGGTGCCATGATGAGTAATTATAGATAATGAAACTACTGTACATCTTAGGATCGATTGTATTGTTATCAATTGTGATAATTTACTATAAATTCAATCCTGAGGTGTACAATTTCTTTCCCGAGTGCCCCTTCCACAAATACCTGCATTTAGATTGTCCTGGCTGTGGTTCGCAAAGAGCTATACACGCCTTGCTTCATTTAAACCTTCAGAAAGCGATGGGATATAACCTGCTGCTTGTACTCAGTTTGCCAATCCTAGTTCTGCACCTATTCTTCAAAATATACACTTATTTCACCAAAAGAAACCTGGTATTGCATTTCTGGTATAATCCAAATACGCCCAAAATAATTTTTGTTATCGTAATGATATTCTGGATTGCGAGAAATTTGCCATATACCCCATTTAAATATCTTGCCGCTTAAATACTCATATTAGCTGTAAGGTGATTATAATCTTTTAATACGGTTTCTAAAAACTGCAACTCGTTCATGCCACTTGGGATGGTTACAACAATATGTTCTTTGGTTTTGGCTGCCATCGTATAAATCAGGTCAGCATTTCCGGTCTGGTAATAACCTGTTAATACTTCATGGATCAGTTCTATATCACGATCGCTTAAATGTAATACTTCTTTAAACATTGGTTCATATTCCTCAGGCAGTTTAAAGCTAAAAGCGACATTGGCAAACGCTGTACGTGGTTTTGTTTTAATCAATGTGGTTTTAGCCAATATATCGCCCAAACGCTGGTGGTTTTTGGTTACCGCTACAGATACCAGTGCCACTACTCCCCATCCAAACGGGAAGCCAAAATCGATCATCCTGAACAACCACCTAAAAATATACTGACTAAAAGTTGGCTGGGTGCCATCTATACTGATTACTTTTATTTTTAACGCCTTTTTACCCAATGTTTGCCCATCCATCGTGATCTCGCAAACCAGGTCGTAAAAAGCAAATATTGCAATGAAAACAAACAGGACAATCATACCTGCACTTCCTGATATGCCTACTGAAACTGCCCCCATCACTACAAGGGTAATCACAGCAATCACCAGAAATCCAGCCAGGTCGATACACCTTGCAGCGATGCGCTCCCCAAGTCCGGCAATTTCATAATCAATATCAATATTTTGAGCAGTGCTAATTCTGATGCTATCCATATTCCAAACATAATTTTTTTTAAAGATAGTTGGGGTATATCAACTCGTAATTTTTTACAACTAAAGTTTTCTTATATATTTAAGCTTAGATGGCATTTGTTTTGCAGGTAAGATCAATCGTGGTTTTATTTACATAAAAAATTAACTATTTTAACGCCAGATTTGGTAACGCCTTTAAATGAGAGAAGCATTATTTGTTAAACAGAATTCGGAGAAATGGCAGCATTATGATTCCATGCGACAAGCCAATCCCGACGAAGTGGCCAATCAGTTTATCGAAATTACCAACGATCTTGCTTACGCAAAAACTTTTTATCCAAACTCGAAAACCACAGCTTATTTAAACGGTTTAGCGGCTAAACTGCACCAATCGGTTTATAAAAACAAAAAAGAGAAATCGAACCGCTTTATCCATTTCTGGAAAACAGAATTGCCTCTGATATTTTTAGCGCACCGGAAACAAATATTTTATGCTTTGTTTTTTTTCCTGATTTCCTGTGCTATCGGTGCCTTATCAGCCAAATACGACGATACCTTTGTCCGTTTGATTATGGGGGATAACTATGTAAATATGACCAATGAAAACATTGCCAAAGGCGATCCTTTTGGCGTATACAAACAGGATAATCAATTTATGATGTTTTTGCAGATAGGTTCTAACAACATCTTCGTTGCCTTATATACTTTTGTTTTGGGCATCTTATTTTCATTTGGTTCCATCGTTTCCCTATTCAGGAACGGAATTATGCTCGGTTCTTTCCAATATTTCTTTTTCAGCAAGGGCCTGGGTTTTCAATCTGTTCTGGTGATCTGGATCCATGGCACACTCGAAATTTCCGCCATTGTGCTGGCTGGCGCGGCTGGTTTAATTTTAGGCAACAGCTTTTTATTTCCCAAAACCTACACCCGCATGGCATCCATACAAAAAGGGGCAAAAGATGGGTTAAAAATTGTAATCGGCCTGATTCCGATTTTTATTGTCGCTGCTTTTTTCGAAAGTTTTGTTACCCGCCATACCGAAATGCCGTTAGCGCTAAGCCTGTTGATATTGTTATCGTCAGCAGTATTTATGATATGGTATGTATTTATTTATCCTATTAAAATTCAACGTAAACAAGTCACACTAAATTAACATGATCGGGAAATTAGAATTTAGAAAAAAAAGAGATTTCGGACAGGTGATAAACGATACGTTTACCTTTATGCGGCAAAACTTTAAACCGCTGATTAAGGTATATTTTACGTTTTGCGGCTTGTTCGTATTGGCCAGTATGCTTACCATGCTGTTGCAACAATATAAAATGGTTAATATTTTCAATACCATTGGTGTTGAAGGAAATACAAACAAGTTTGGCTTATCATCGGTATATAGCATAGAGTATTTTTTATCCATTTTATTTTCACTGGCCACATATGCCAGTATGAGCGTAGCTATACTTTCTTATATCGCCGTGTACGTAAAAAAGAGGAATGAAACGCCCACTACTGAAGAGGTTTGGGGTTATTTTAAATATTATTTTTTCAGGATTTTTGGCAGTTCGCTTTTATTGATCCTGATGCTCATTATATCTTTTGTCTTCTGTGTTGTACCGTTCTTTTGGCTATTCCCTTACGTAGCGATGATCTTTCCGATCATGGTAATCGAAAATGGTTCGCTGGGTTATTCTTTCACAAGAAGTTTTGCTGTAATCAAAGATAATTTCTGGGTTACTTTTGGAACCCTTATTGTGGTATGGATTATTGTATATGCCTGCATGAGTATGGTGATTTTACCAACCACTTTATTCAATATGATCGGTATGTTTACGCATAAAACACCTCGCATGTCGTTAACATTAACCATGATTACCACCGTTTTACAATCTATCTGCCAAGTTTTTACCATTATACCGATCATTACCATCTCGCTTGCCTATTTCAGTTTGGTTGAACAGAAAGAAAACCCAGGACTAATGGAACGCATTTCCCATTTTGGCAATACCGAAAAACCTATAGATACCAGACCTGAAGAATATTAAAATGCAGCGTATTTTTATCCGATATCTTCTCGTTTCCTTTTTGTTTTTTATTCCGGTAATCAGCAATGCGCAAGCTATTAAACCGAAAACTATTGTTAAGGAGCTCAGGATTGATAGTGCTAAAATTACCCCATCAAAATTTGATAAGGATTCGATCAGCAGTTATAAAGAGCAGAAAGAATTTCAGTATGATGAAATTGGCCAGCAGCAGCTTTCCTGGTGGGATAAATTCTGGATGTGGTTTTGGAATTTAATTGGCTCATTGATTCAAGGGGCAACCTCTAATTTGATTTCGAGGTATATTTTTATCGGGCTAGGTATAGCGCTTATCCTGTATATCGTGATCAAAACTATCGGAGCTGAAAATATATTCAGGAAAAAATCAAAAGAAACCATTCTTCCTTATGATGTAATTACCGAAAACATTCATGAGATTGATTATGAACAGGAACTGCAAAGATTAGTTGCCGAAAGGAAATTCCGTTTGGCAGTTAGGCTTTTGTATTTGAGGGCGCTAAAAAAATTAAGTGATGCCGAAATCATCAATTGGCAACCCGATAAAACCAATTACAATTATTTAATGGAAATCACTAAACCCGAACTCAGAAATGATTTCAGTAGACTTACCCTACAGTTCGATTACATCTGGTACGGCGATTTCCCTATCGATGAGGTGAAATTTGAACCCATTAACCAGTCGTTTAACCAGTTTAACAACCAGATTAAATGAAAGGTTATAAAACATATCTGATTATTGGTTCAATCCTGATCCTCCTTTATTTAGTTGCCCAATACAACAAACCCACACCAACAAACTGGGCACCAACTTATGCCATAAAGGATAAAATACCTTATGGAACATACATCTTGTACCATCGGATCAAGGATATTTTACCAAAGGCAACGATTCATCAATCTAAAAGCGCCATTTACAATACTTTAAAGGCTAAAAAATTTAACAAAACGGCCTATTTGATCGTTGCCCAAAAAGCAGAGATCAGCAAAACGGATTTCAGCCAGCTGGTTAAATATATGCAGGCTGGTAATGATGCCTTTATTGCCAGTTACGATCTTGGCAAGATAGAAAAGACCCTTAAATTGCAAGCGGTTGGCGCCATGTCGGCCGAAGGCAGCACACTGAATTTCACCAACCCAAACCTAAAAACTGACGCAAACTATGGCTTCGACAGGGGCATTGGCAGTCAATATTACAGTAAACTTGACACCAATAAGGCGACTGTACTTGGTGTAAACGGGGATGGGAAACCTAACTTCATCCGCTACAATTATGGGAAAGGCAATCTATATCTGATTGCGGAGCCGGGGTTTTATACCAATTTTAACCTATTGGATAAATATGGGGCCGAATATGCTGCAAAAACCCTGAGTTACCTGCAGGGAAATACCCAGGTAATTTTTGATGAATATTTTGCCGGACAGGAAAATACCACAACCGATATGCTCAGGGTATTTTTTAAACATCCCGAACTTAAATTTGCCTATTACCTGAGCATTTTCAGTTTGATTATTTTTGTTTTCTACGATATCAAACGCAGGCAAAGGATTATCCCCATTGCCGATCCGCTTACCAATTCGTCATTGGCCTTTGTTCATGTGGTTGGTAGTGTGTATTATCATGAGCGGAATAACCTCGATATCGCCTTGAAAAAAATCAACTACTTTATGGAACATCTGCGGAGCAGGTATTACCTTAAAACCAATGATATCGACAGCAAATTTGCTCAAATACTAATGGAAAAAACGGTTATTAACGAAGCCCTTGCCAAAACGTTAACCAGATATTTTATCGAAATACCTCAAATGGGCAACCTGAGCGATACACAATTGATCAATTTAAACGAAAGCATAGAACAGTTTTATAAAATTACGCAAAGCAATGGAACAAGAACAGTTTAACCCACGTACCGATTTAAGTGCATTAAATGCAGCTGTAAATCAAATTAGAACCGTACTTGGAAATATCATAGTAGGCCAAAAACAGGTGATCGATTTTTTGATTGTTGGTTTACTTGCCGATGGACATATCTTAATTGAAGGCGTTCCGGGCGTAGCAAAAACGTTAAGCGCAAAACTGCTTGCCAAATCAATCGATGCTCAATTTTCGAGGGTACAGTTTACGCCTGATCTAATGCCTTCAGATGTATTGGGTACCCCGATTTTTAATACCAAGGCAGGTGATTTTGAATTCAGAAAAGGTCCGATTTTCGGTAATATTATTCTGGTTGACGAAATTAACCGTGCACCGGCCAAAACCCAATCTGCACTTTTCGAAGTGATGGAAGAACGCCAGGTAACCATTGATGGACAAACCTATATGATGGATGAACCTTTTATGGTATTGGCTACGCAGAACCCGATTGAGCAGGAAGGAACTTACCGTTTGCCCGAAGCTCAACTAGATCGTTTCCTTTTCAAAATTGAGGTTAAATATCCTTCTCTGGAGGAAGAAACGGCAATTTTAACCGCACAGCACACTTTGGTTAACAAAACGTTATTAAACGATGTACAACCGGTATTATCCGTGCAACAGATACAAGAGGCCAGGGCCATTATCCGCAATTTATTTGTTGAGCCGAAGTTATTAGAATTTATCGCCAAAATTGTAACCGAAACCCGCAACAATTCATCCCTTTATTTAGGTGCTTCGCCTAGGGCATCATTAGCCATTGTCCATAGTGCAAAAGCTTTTGCTGCCATCCAGGGCCGCGATTTTGTTACACCGGATGATATCATTGCCGTTGCTAGCCCTGTATTAGCTCACAGAATATTGTTATCTCCTGAAAAAGAAATGGAAGGCTTAACCACAACCGATATTGTAAACCAGATTATTAAAAAAATTGAAGTACCGAGGTAAGTCCACAGTCTTGAGTCTGTAGTCATTAGTCTTAATTACCATTAATAAGTCACCCTGAGCGGAGTCGAAGGGTAATCGATTAACTAAAACAGTTGTCAATTTTCAGTTCGCAGTTTGCAATTAACCGATTTGAACAATTACCAATGATCAAATCACAATATCAAATCCAGCGATCGGGCTAGCAATTGCCATAATACGGTTAACCATTTTAAACAATTTAGCAATTAAACAATCTCTACAATTGAAAAAATTCTTTCAGCAATATTATACCAATCTATTCCTAACTGATCGTTTATTTACGGCCTTAGGCTTCTGTATTGTACTTTTTTTGCTAAAGTTCTTTTTTGCCTGGCTGGGCGATATCCCTGAAATTGCAACTGGAGCGGTAGCTGTTTTGTTTTTTATCGATCTTTTTATCCTCTACCGGAATAGCAAGGGAGTTGAAGTAAAAAGATTTACGTCAAAGCGTTTGAGCAATGGCGATGAAAATCCGATCCAGATTGAAATCGCAAACCGTTATGGTTTTGGGGTAAATGCAAGGGTAATTGACGAAATACCTTTTCAGTTTCAGATCCGTGATAAAGATTTTAGACTTCATTTAAAACCTGCAGAAATAAAATCAATCCATTATAACTTACGACCAACCAAACGTGGTGAATATGATTTCGGATTTATCCGGACTTATATCAGTTCACCGTTGGGCTTAATCAGTCGGCGTTATAATTTCGATGGAGCGAAAGTTCTCCCCGTTTATCCTTCATTTATCAATCTTGGTCAATACGAATTGATGGCCGTTTCGCGCTATTTAACCGAGTTTGGAATCAAAAAAATCAGAAAGGTTGGACAGAGCAGCGAATTCGACCAGATTAAAAATTATGTAGGCGGTGATGATATCCGTACCATTAACTGGAAAGCCACCGCCAGGAAAGGTGGTTTGATGGTGAATACCTATACGGATGAAAAATCGCAGAATATTTATTGCATCATCGATAAATCGCGGGTAATGCGCATGCCTTTCGAAGGCTTAAGCCTGCTCGATTATGCCATCAATGCAAGTGTTGCTTTGTCGAAAGTAGCCATGCTGAAAGAAGATAAAGCAGGTTTGATTACCCTATCCGAAACCATCGGTTCAATAGTACCTGCCGACCGTAAAGCTTCGCAGCTGGGCAGTATTATGAATGTACTGTACAAAGAAAAAACCCGGTATCTGGAAAGTAACTTAGAGGCGCTTTATTCTACTGTACGTTCGGTAGTAAAACAACGCGGACTTTTAGTTTTCTTTACCAATTTCGAAAGTTTATCGGCACTTCAACGTCAGTTACCCTATTTAAAAAGAATCGCCAAGTACCACTTATTGGTTGTGGTATTTTTCGAAAACACCGAACTTAAAGGATTAAGCACCGATCCGGCCAAAGATGTAGAAGGCATTTACCATAAAACGATTGCAGAAAAGTTTATCTACGAGAAGAAACTGATGGTTAAAGAACTGAACAAACATGGCATTTTGGCTATCCTTACCCCGCCACAAAAGCTTACGGTTAATGTAATTAATCAGTATTTGGCATTGAAGGCACAGCAGCGGATATAGTCCACAGTCTTAAGTCCTTAGTCCAAAATAAGCGATTGACAAGAGACTCACGACTTAAGACTACTGACTCCGGACTAACCCTACTCTTCTTCCCTAAAATACACTTTATAAAAGTTCATCGATTTATCATCGTCGTAACCTTTCTCGATCATGTCTTTATTGCCGTGGATATAGATGTGGAAGTTCTTATCCAGTTTTAACACGCTTTTATAAGCCCGGGCTTGTTTTTTAACGGCAGATTCGGCGATTTCAAAATGATCAGCTATCGGGCTTTCGAATTCCTCTTCGTAATTTTTCTTATAATTCTTGAACGATTCGATCCCTTCGGCATTACCGATTACCTCATTCCCGAATTCTTCAATATCAAAGGTTTCTTTTTCTTTGAAGTATTTCATTGAACGGTTTAAAAGATCGATTTTATCCGCTTTACTGATTTCATAATCATCATCCAATTTCTGGGTGACAAAGTTTTTATAAACGCCTAAAACGTTATTGGTTTGGTTATAACTATCGTTCCTGATTTTCAGCTTCAAAAACTCATCCTTCCAATAAACGGCAGCATCGTTGCTGCTTTTCGATTGATCTAAAACCACGACTTTATAGCCTTCTTCTTTGTCTACGTTAAAGATCAGGCAGCCCTTATCCAATTTATTAATACTGATGGCCTCCTGCTCGTAGCTCATATTAAAGCCGTCGAGCTCGGGGTAAACCTTTAAGTAAGTATCTTTAGTTTCAGATTTGAAAATCCCCAAAACATCCAGTTGTTCGCCTTCTATCTGCACTTTTTCGAAATAAGCGACATACAATTCACCCGATTTAATTTTTGGGTGGTTGGCTACATCATATAAATATTTGGCCAGTTGCTGCGAGTCTTCATGAAAAAGCGCATTGTTTTCAAAAATCTCATGTGCAAAGTGGAATACTTCGTTCAGCGCTAAATTATCATTGGGATGATAAAAACGATAAACTTCATTAACTTTTTCGAAAGGCTTTAAGAAATACTGCATCAGCAGGTTTCCTAATAGTTCATCTTCAATTTTTAAAGGTGCATCAGATAATTTATAATACTCTTCAACCAGTTTATTACCGGTATGGTGGATGGAAAGTTGCTTAAGCGAAGCCTCGAAAAATGAAATCATGGCAGCAAAAATAACAAAATGATTGGTTAACCTTACTCAAAAATCACATAGCTATTGTTCAACCAATTGTTCAACATTCACTCAAATACAGAAATTATTTCAGCATCAAATTTTATTGATTAAAATTTTAAAGTTAATAAGACTGATAGAAACTAACGGCTACTTTTTAATTTATTAATGAAATCAATAATCTTTTGATCGGCATAATTTGCCACGCCTTCATGCCTGAAAGATAGCCTGCCCTGTTTATCAAAAATGACAGTTGTGGGCAAGGCACCCGCAAATACTTTTTCTGGAATATCACTATCTACTTTATAGATTGGCATTGCATATTTACGGTCGGACATAAACTTGCCCGATTTAGCAAAATCACCATCAGCATCTGCAAAAATAAAAACTATATCTTTATCCTCTTTAAATTGTGTATAAAGTTTGTTAATTGATGGCATTTCGGCCCTACATGGCGGACACCAGGTTGCCCAAAAATTGAGAAAAATAATCTTCCCTTTTAAATCACCCAGATCAATCAGATTCCCTTTAATATCTTTAAACCGGATCCCGTTGAGACCTGCAACATTTTCTTTCGGCGTTTCAACAGTAGGCTTATAAAAACCAATCTCCATCAATCCTTTAATAAAAAATGCTTTTGCATCGGGTACAAAAACAATTACCAATAGGAAAATGACAAATAAAGCGTTGAATATATTTTTCCTGATGAACTTCATTAATTATTTGTTTTCTGTATCGCAAATCATAACAAATAGGTTTGCAAATTGATATTTGAATAATTTATTGTACCGCTTACGTTAAACTATCGATTAAATAAAGGGTCATACCACTATAAATACAATGTTACTTTGTAAATATATATAATTGATTAAGAATTACTACTTTTGGCCTGTTGAAAAAGCATAGACAAAACATTCAAAAATATTTATCGGTATTTATGCTGATTGTATTTGCTATTGCTTTAACTCCCTGGAGTGTACTTCACCACCATAATCCTCTTCCGGTTGTGGAGAAAGAGGTTAACTGTAAACATGTTAGTCACTTACAGGCCCATGGCGATACCTGTTTAATCTGTAATGCGAGTTTTGAAAAAAACTATGTGCAAACGCACCACATTTACAAAATCTTCTTATCAGCTAAAATCTTTAACCGTACCGAACCTACGTTAAAGAATGCTTTTACCGAAATAAAGCGCACTTGCTTACGCGGTCCCCCATTAGCTTAATTTTTTCATTTCGAGCGCAAACGCGCTAAACCATTTTTTTAGATGAAACCTAAACTAGCTTCAAAAAGGCTATTTATTGGGCTTTCCGATCATTTTTATTTAAACACAACACATGAAAAAATTACAGCTTATTGGCTTGGTAATTCTATATACATTATTAAGCAATACCGCTTTCGCTGCCTTGCTAAAAGATATAAAAGGTAAGGTTATTGATGCCAGTACAAAACAAACATTACCAGGTGCTACCATTTTTATTCCGGATTTGAAGGTTTCGGCCGTAACCAACAATGATGGAGAATTTACATTGAATAACCTTCCTTCGAGAGGAAGTTACCTGGTTGAAGTACATTACGTAGGCTACAAAACCGCTACACAAGTGGTAAATTTTGCCAGCGCAGACGGATTAGAATTTTCTTTACAGCCTACTGCAATAGAAACAAAAGAGATCGTAATCACAGGAAGTTTAATCAGTAGCACGAGCAAACGAAATAGTGCTTCATCGGCAATAGTGGGCAAAGATCAGCTTTTGCAGCCTTCCACCAATTTAATTGATGCATTAACCAAAATCCCTGGAGTATCACAGATCACTACCGGACCTTCTATTTCCAAACCTGTTATCAGAGGTTTAGGCTACAACAGAATTGTAACTTTAGATGACGGAATTAAACAACAGGGCCAGCAATGGGGCGATGAACATGGTATCGAAATCGATCAGTTTAAATCAGACCGTATCGAAGTTTTACGTGGTGCAGCATCATTAATGTACGGTTCGGATGCACTTGGGGGTGTAATTAACTTATTAGAGCCTAGTTCAGCACCAGAAGGACAGGTAAAAGGTGAATTTATTAGCAATTACTCTACTAACAACGGACTTACCGCTAACTCATTAATGTTAAATGGTAACGAAAACGGCTTTGTTTGGAGAGCCCGTGGAACCTATAAAAATGCCTATTCTTTTAAAACGCCTACAGGTTACTTCCCAAATTCCGGCTTTAACGAAACCGATTTAAGCGGTATGGTGGGCTTGAACAAAAGCTGGGGTTATACTCACTTAAATGTTTCCAACTTTCATAATAATATCGGTTTTTACGATCCTACTTTAGATGCGAATGGAAATTTCGTGAGAGAGGACAGTAGTTCCTTCACAAACAAAGATAATAAGAGTCGTACTTTAGAATATCCGCGTCAGGATATCAGGCACTTTAAAATTGCCTTGAACAACAATTTCATTATCGGTAATGGCAATTTAAAAGCTGATTTTGGTTATCAACAGAACCAGCGCCGCGAGTTGGAAGATGGTCCAGATCCATCATTATTCTTCGATCTTAAAACCTACAATGCCGATTTAAAATACTATATCCACGAAACGAACGGATGGCAACCTGTATTTGGTGTAAGCGCTGATGCAGGTCACAGTGAAAACAAAGCAAATGATGAATTTTTGATACCAAATTATAATACTTATGGTATTGGTGTTTTTGCTTATGCCAAGAAAAATTGGGAGAACAATACCTTTAGTATTGGTGCCCGTTACGATTATAGAAAGAATAATGGGAAACAATTATTCGTAGATAATGAAGAGCAATTTGCACCTTTTCGGAATAAATTTTCTAATGTGAGTGGTGCACTAGGTTTTACGCATCAATTTAACGAAGAATGGAACTTTAAAGCGAATGCGGGTTCTGCTTTCCGTGCACCAAATCCAGCTGAATTAGCATCAAATGGTGTACATGAAGGAACTTTCCGCTATGAAATAGGCAACTCCAATTTAATGCCAGAACGCAGTTATCAGGTGGATGCAGCTTTAGAATACGAAGGAAAAATTGTGAGTGCAAGTGCAAGTATTTATAATAATTACATTCACAACTTTATTTACGCTTCAACCAACGGAGAAAGAATAGATGCAGAAGGTAATAATTATCCAGTTTACCGCTACGGTCAAGTTAATGCTAATTTATATGGAGCTGAAGCGAGTTTAACCATTCACCCTGTTCCGTTTATTCATTTTGAAAATACTTTTGGATATGTTCATGCACGAAACAATAGCTTAAATAAGCCACTGGCTTTCATACCGGCCGGAACATTGAGAAATGAGCTGCGTTTCGAGCCTAAATTTAAAGGAACAAATGATGCATATCTTTCTGTAGGCATCAACTCAGCATTTAAACAGGCCCGTGTGGATAATGTTTTTGAAACGCCTACCAGCGGCTATACCTTGCTGAACGCAGGTATCGGCGCTACATTTAATTTAGGCAAACAACCGGTTAAACTATCGGTTTCGGCCAATAATTTATTAAACCAGAAATATTATGATGCATTGAGTAGATTAAAACCTGGTCGTTTAGATTCAGAAAACCTTAATTTAGGTGTTTATAACCCAGGCAGAAACATCACTTTCGGATTGTATATTCCTTTCCAGGTAGTTAAATAATTCAATCTATAGTTCTATAAACTAAAAGAGCTTGATAAATCAAGCTCTTTTAGTTTAATTTTGTGCTATGCCCAACTAATCAAATGCACATTTAGAGGCCAGAAGCATTTACTGGCGATATTAGTCGAAATACATTACAGTTCAACAAACAATTGATTTAAAAATCAAGGCTTGGCATTGACACATCTGTCTTTTTTAAATTAAAAGTCTTTACAATTGTCACCTTTTTTGATCCATCTTTAGGAATTACGTCAAAGCTAATCCTTACAGCTAGTTGCCAATTTCGGGGATCTGCTGTTTTTTTATCGGGATAGCTAAAGTCTCGATAATACTGATATGATCTGTCCTTACCGGGAAATTCAACTGGATTTACATATACTTTATCATTTCCAACTGTTTCAAATGTTCCACCTGTAACTGTAAAAATTGCAGCTTCGGCACCTGTAAATGCACCTAGTGTGGGATTTAAAACCAATAAATCCTCCTTTATATTTTCTATATCAGCAATTCTTAGAATTTCTGGATTAAATACTAAGTTATTTTTTGGAAGATTATTATCATTAAATTTAAATTTCCACTTTGCCGAATGTGGACCTCTAAATGTTGAAAACACATGGTAATTTTGAGCAAGAATCTCTGGAGCATTTAGAAGATTTACTATACCCATGGTCTGATTGTACTGGGGAATCAGACCATCAGCTACCTGCGAATTGCTCTGACCAGGTAAAACTAAAAATGAATTACTCAATCCAGAGCTATTTGTTGCGGTTCCTTGTAATTCAATTTTTGTATCCATATTTAAACGAACTTGCTGAGTGTTTGAACTACTTCCACCTACTAGAGCGCTAAAAAAACCAGACATTTTACCTGATAACAAATTGGTTATCGCTCCACTAATGCTATTATAAAATCCTTTTTCAGCTTCAGTACTAGCCTTACCTAATAGAGCTTGTACTCCAGATGCACCAGCAAAAGTTAAACCAGCCTTGGTTGCAACGTTTAATATGGAAGTAATATCACCACTTGTTGGACTTGTGATTGTTCCATTAATAGATCCTGTTTGTGTTCCATTCAAATTGAAATTTGTAATATTAACCGTTTTTGTATTCCATTGAATTCCAAACGATGGAAAAGTAGTATTTGAAATATTCGGATCGTAAGCAATTTCATAATCCATTGCAATCCAATTACCCATCAAATTTATTTGTTGATTATTGGTTTTTGCGAATCCACTAATTGCTTCACCAGCATTAGTAATTCCTCCACTCTCGAAATTTAGCATCTGTGAGTTTGAGTTACCAAATAAACTTAATCCATGAAGAATCTGCGAAGAGGCAGTTATTGTTCCCGGAGGGATATATAAATAAAACCTTAGCAGCCCTCTATATTTATTATAAAGCGCAAAGTATAATCCCCCTGGTTTAATTTGTGACGGAGATGTATTACTATCAAATGTGTCATAAACTAATTCCCAACCATCGGCTTTTTTATAATCGCCAACAATATTTGCATCAATACCACCAACACTTCCTATCCATGGCATAGGAATAACATTAGCGGGATTAGACGGCATATAGGTTGTCTTTTCCCAGTCAAAAATAAAAGGAGGAATTACGCTTAATTTGTTCTTTAATGAAAGAGTTTTTTCTGGGCTAGGAGAATCCTCTTTTTTACATGAAGTGAAGAAAATGGCACCAAATGATATCATTAGTAGATAATACCGAAAGGTTAATGTTGTTTTAATCATAGTTATATTTTTTTTAAAGATATATAACAAAGATAAAAAAATGCAACAATGTTGCGAATGTTATTTAGAAAACTTCATTATAATTATATTTTTATAAAAAACTCATTATTAAGCGTTTAAAAACATTGCTAGAAACATCACTTTCGGACTGTATATTCCTTTCCAGGTGGTTAAATAAGATCATTAATTTCTTTATAAACCAAAAAGCGGAGTTGATCGATGAGATCACTCCGCTTTTTGGTTTAAGTATGTTCTACGATAAATCGTCGTCATCTCGACTGAAGCGTAGCGAAATGGAGAGATCTATCTAGACAGATTTCTCGACTGCGTTGCACTCCGCTCGAAATGACGGTAACCTGAGGGAGAGTCGCTGCCACCTCAACTATTTCTTAAACGTTTCCCTTTTTGCCCTTACATACTGGTTTGGCCATTCCGTATTATCTCCTAATACCTGTGCTGCATGTGTTGGAAAATAAGCATCACGTAATGATTCGCGGGCAATAAAAATTAAATCGGCTTTTTCCTGTTCCAGAATTTCTTCTGCCTGGTGCGCCTCAACAATTACGCCTACAGCACCGGTATAAATGCCGATCTCATTTCTGATTTTATCAGCAAAAGGAACCTGGTAATTTGGTCCGGCTGGGATAAAGGCATCAGGTACATTGCCACCCGAAGAAGTATCAATTAAATCTACACCCCGATCTTTTAATACCGCAGCCAATTGCAATGAGTCATTTTCGTTCCATCCGCCTTCTGTCCAGTCGGTTGCCGAAATGCGGACAAATAAAGGCAGGTTTTCGGGCCATACCGATTGCACAGCTTCAACCACATCAATGACTAAACGGATCCGGTTTTCGAAACTTCCACCGTAAACATCTGTACGTTTATTGCTCAGCGGACTAAAAAATTGATGCAGTAGATAACCATGTGCAGCATGTATTTCTACTACTTTATAGCCTGCATCCAATGAACGTTTAGCTGCTGCCCTAAACGCAAAAACAATATCCTGAATTTCCGATATCGTTAATTCGTGTGGTTCAACCTGCCCTTGTTTAAAAGGAATTGGCGATGGACCAACCGGTTTCCAGCTGTCTTCGCCGGCAGCAATCTGTTCGCCGCCATTCCATGGCACCTCACAACTGGCTTTTCTGCCTGCATGTGCCAACTGAATCCCGGCGATAGCACCATTATTATGAATAAAAGAAACAATCTGTTTCAGTTTTTCTACATGTTCATCTTTCCAGATACCCAGATCGGCATAAGTAATTCTTCCATCAGCCGTTACTGCTGAAGCTTCCTGGATAATTAAGCCTGCACCACCAACAGCACGGCTTCCTAAATGCACCAGGTGCCAATCGTTGGCAAAGCCATCAATAGCAGAATATTGGCACATGGGCGAAATCACAATTCTATTTTTTAAGGTTACATCCTTTATGGTAAAAGGAGAAAATAATTTAGACATATCTTGTTTGTTTAACCACAAAGGACGCAAAGTTTTTTCGCAAAGAAATTGAAGACCTTAACCTCTGTGCCCTTTGCGTATTCCTTCTTTTCTTTGCGGTTGAAGTTTAAAAACCAGCATTCATTAATTCGGTATTGATGAACTGAATTTCTTCAGCGTTTAATTTTACGTTTATCGCTCCTGCATTTTGTACCGCTTGTTTTTCATTCCTTGCGCCGACCAAAGCTATGGTTATGCCCGGGCGTTCAACCGTCCAGCGTAACACCAACTGAGATAAGGTAGCATTTTTCTCATCGGCCAACGGTTTTATTTTAGCCAAAAACGCATTTGTTTTTTCGATACTTTCCGGTGAGAAAAATTTATTACCCTGACGATGATCGCCTTCTTCAAACTTATAATCAGCAGTCATTTTTCCGGTCAATAAACCACGTTCTATCGGACTATAAGCCAGAACCGATTTATTGTTTTCGATACAATATGGAACAGTTTCCTCTTCAACACCACGGTTTACCATACTAAATGGGATCTGGTTAGAAATAATTTCTAAAGTCTGATCTGCTTCTTTTAATTGCGCTGCATCATAGTTGCATACGCCTGCATAACGCACTTTACCCTGTTCAATTAACCTGCTCACGGCTTCGAAAGTTTCGCTGATCGGTGTGGTTACATCAGGCCAGTGGATCTGGTAAAGATCTATATAATCGGTACCCAGCCGTTTCAAAGATTGCTCGCATTCGTAAATTACACTTTCTTTTCCGGCATATTTATAAATGTCGATCTCCTTTCCATCATTGTTTTTACTCTTAAAGCCGAAATCACCTTTGGCCAGATCCCAACGCATCCCGAATTTGGTGACTAATTGTAATTTATCGCGTGAAATGCCTTTTATTGCATCGCCTACAATTTCTTCACTATCTCCCTGACCATAAATTGGTGCCGTATCAATTGAAGTAACCCCTAAATCATAACCGGCTTTAATTGCATTAATGGCATCGTTTCTATCTGTGCTTCCCCACATCCAGCCGCCAGCAGCCCAGGCGCCAAATGTGATTACCGAAAGTTCTAAATCTGAGTTTCCAATTTTTCTGTATTCCATAATTATTTTTTAATGATTTGATCAACCGCATAACTGTTATGCGGCAGGTAAGCGAGTAGTACCGATAAAAATGCCACATGGATAAGTTGAGAAGGCAGTGCCTCCCAGTTCTCAATTAACGTTGTTCCGAAAATTAGCGCTAACGAAATCACTCCGGCAAATAATAAACCTTGCCTGGTAAATAAACCTAAGATAATCATTATACCTGCAATAAATTCGGCAAAAGGCAAAACAGAACTGAAAGAAATAACCAATGCATCAGGCAAATACGATTTCGAAAATTGCCCCACCATCCATTTACTAAAACCAGCAAGTTTTGGTAAACGCACCAAACCATGTCCGAAAAAACTTAAACCAATGGCTAAGCGGCTAAGTAAATATGCCCATTTTTTATCCATAAATATCGATGTACTACAAACATACAATCTCCACATTAAGGATGTTTTAATGCAACAATTATTAGACTGATATTTTACCTTTCAATGGCGGAAAGCAGAGGGCGAAGAGCGGAGAGTGTGGAGCGTTAGGCGTATGACTGAAAACGCCTCACGCTATTCGCCTGACGCTCGCTAAACTTTTTTCACCAAAAATTTGGAGATAACAAAACAACATCATACTTTAGTGTATTATTTAACTAATACAGTAGATATGATCAACATTAACAATCTTAATTTTGGCTACAGTAAGCATAAGCCATTATTTAAAAATATGAGCATGCGGTTAAGCAACGGCCATATTTACGGTTTGCTCGGTAAAAACGGCGCAGGCAAATCAACATTATTAAAAAACCTCGCTGGTTTGGTGTATGCACAGAGCGGTACGTTGGAGGTAATGGGTTATGACCCTGCGAAAAGACAGCCCGCACTTTTAGAGCAGATCTGTTTTATTCCGGAAGAATTTTATTTACCATCGGTAAAAATTGATGCGTATATAAAAGCCAACGCCCCTTTCTATAAAAGCTTCGACCATAACTATTTCACTGATCTGATTAAAGAATTTGATATTCCGGTTGAACAGAAACTCATCAATATGAGCTATGGACAGAAGAAAAAAGTAATTATCGCCTTCGGTCTGGCCACCCAGGCTAAACTCGTGATTATGGATGAACCTACTAATGGTTTAGACATTCCATCAAAAGCACAGTTCAGAAAAATTATGGCTTCAGCAATGACAGATGAACGCTGTATTATCATTTCTACGCACCAGGTTAGAGATTTGGATAACCTGATTGACACAGTGATTATGCTTGATGAGAACGATATTGCCCTTAAAGCAACAGTAGAAGAAATTACTGCAAAATTAACCTTTAAAAAAGTAAAAGAAATTGATGACAGCATTATTTATGCTGAACCATCCCTCTCTGGTTATAACGCTGTAATGCCAAACTACCACCAGGAAGAAAGCAAATTAGATATGGAGCTACTTTTTAATGCCATACTCGCAGAAAAAATCAAATTTAAACCTCTATTCAGTTAAGCGATGAACAACACATTTAATATTAATCGATTTGGCTTATTGCTTAAAAGACAATGGCTTGATTTTGGAAAAATTTACCTGATCAGCCTTGTGGTATTGTTGGGAATTGTGGTAGGGCTTTACAGTTACAGTATACCCTCGCCTCTTAAGAGCAATAATTTTGACTACGACGGCGACCTTGATATGCGTTTCAGATATGGTTTATTTTTAATGCTGGGTTTCATTTTTATAAGCGTTGTTGCCAGCAGCTATTTTGCATTGCTGGGTCAAAAATCAAGAGCAATTTTAGAACTGATGACGCCCGCATCGGTATTCGAAAAATTTCTGGCAGGGGTAGTTTACACTGCAATAATAAGTTTGTTTAGCTACCTGTTGATCTTTTATTTAACAGATCTCGCTTTTGTAAAATACCTGAATGGTCACCTTGATGCTTTTAAAGGACTGTCACCCAATAACGCTATTGTTAAACCAGTTGAAGCTATTAATTATCAGGTATTTAACGATGAAGGTTATAGAAAATATTGCAGCTATTTTTTCGCATTTCCCTTTCTTATTACCAGCGTATTCCTTTTAGGATCGGTCTACTTTAATCGTTTCCATTATATTAAAACAGCGCTATCTGTAATGGTCTTTACAGGCCTGGCATCTTACCTCGTGGTTAAACTTTCTATGTGGTTAATGGAAGGTAAAGTTGCCAATCATCATAATTTTAGAAAAGAAGATAGAGACTGGATTTTGCTAATAGTTTTATTGGTAACAAGCATTATCACCCTAATTATCTGGACGATTACTTACATCCGTCTAAAAGAAAAAGAAGTTTAATTACAAGGTATAGATATGGAATTTAGAGATAATAAGGCAATATACCTTCAAATTGCAGAATACGTTTGTGAACATATTTTGCTCGGAAAATGGAAAGCCGAAGAAAAAGTACCCTCAGTTAGGGAATTAGCGATTGAACTTGAAGTTAATCCAAATACAGTAATGCGTACCTACGAATTGCTACAAAATAAAAGCATTATCAATAATAAAAGGGGAATCGGCTTTTTCGTTAGTGATGATGCCATTGAACATGTGAAAAACTACAGAAAAGTTTTATTTATGGATGATGAACTTCCGGTATTATTCAGGAACATTTATTTATTAAATATTGGATTTGATGAACTGAAAAGCAAATACGAAACATTTATAAAAGAAAATTTTAACGCTTAAAATATGAAAACAAGCAATAAATTATTAATCAGCCTCGCGGTGCTATTAATTGTTGTCCCAATCTTAGTGGTAGGCATAAATATCAAGGTAAATTATACAGAAAAAGGTCCTGAGGATACCTATTTAGGAACACAAAACATCAACAATGAGTCTTTTGAACAAAAATCGAAAGAAAGGGTTAGCATTTCATTGCAATCGCCTTTCAATGCAGTTCAGATTAAAGATGCAAAGGGTTTTAGTGTACAACTTTTTGTAAAAGAAGATAACCAGTATGGACTTAAGATTCAAGAAAAGTTTAAAAATGATTTAAAGTATGAAGTAGATGCAAACGGCGTACTTCAACTATCGATTAAAAATTTTAGTGGGGATAATGGCATTGAAAAAATTGTTATTGTGATTTACTGCCCGAAGATCAGCGAAGTTTCAGTTGCAAATTCGAACATTTTGGAATTTAGTGCCCATTCTGATGCTGTAACCTTAAACTTAGATAATGTTGAAGATCTATTTTTAAGCGGGGATATTACGAACAACGATGCAAAAGGAAAAACCATAAGTGTAATTAACCCAACTAAGATTGGTAAACTTTACCTTAACCTAAATAAAACTAAGTTCAGCGGTTATACAAATTCTTTTAAGGATCTGTATGTTATTGCAAATAATTCAGAACTTGAAATCGGAAATATGGATGAAAACAACAAAACGCCATTTCCTTTTGATAATCTGAGTATTAAAACAACAGATACATCAAGTGTAAAACTTCAAAATGTTAATGTAAAAACCTTTGTGGCCGATTTCTCAGATGCTACAACTTTACAGATCCCAACACCCTTACTTAAACAGCTGTTTAAGTAATAATTTTACTCCCGATAAGATTCGTTTATCGGGATTTTTTATTCAATAATGTATTTTCACATACCTTTTCTTCTGGTTATGTAAAAAAGGCATGATTTTTAAGCTAACTAATAGGCAAAAGTTTAACTTGAGCCAATTAGTTTTTTACATTATCAGCCATCAATGAAGCGATACTTCCTTTTACTTTCCCTGAGCTTATTTGTTTTTAGCCACGTAAAGGCAAAAACAGATACCCTTTCTATTACCTTAGATAACGTTAAATACCCTTATCCGGTTAAATATTTCGCCATCAATACCGAAGGACAGGATCTTAAAATGGCCTATATGGACGTCGCACCTACTGCAAATACAAATGGCAAAACAGCAATTCTTTTCCATGGAAAAAATTTCGGCGGTTATTATTGGGGCAACGTCATCAAAGCATTAACCAACATTGGTTATCGGGTTATTGTTCCTGATCAGATCGGTTTTGGAAAATCATCAAAAGCATTTATCCATTACAGCTTTCACCAGATGGCGGCCTGGAACAAAAAACTCCTGGATACCTTAGGCATTCAAAAAACGGTGGTTTTAGGCCATAGTATGGGTGGTATGCTGGCCACACGCTTTGCTTTAATGTACCCCGAAACAACCCAAAAACTACTGCTCGAAAACCCGATTGGTTTAGAAGATTATAAAACTTTTGTTCCTTACGTTACCACCGCACAGCAATACCAAACCGAGTTAAAAACTACGGCAGAAAGTGTTAGGAAATATTATCAAGGCTCTTATTTTACGTATTGGAAACCTGAATATGAATACCTGGTTGATATTGCCGGAGGGGTAACTAATAGTGCTGATTATCCGCGCTGGGCTAAAGTAGCTGCACTCACCTATACCATGATTTATGAACAGCCTGTGGTTTATGAATTTCAGAATTTAAAGGTACCTGCCGTTTTATTTATCGGCAAAGAAGATAAAACCATTGTGGGCAAAGGTTTACTTACACCTGATCAACAGGCTTTACACGGCCAGTACAGACTTTTAGGCAAACAGACAGCTGCCAAAATTATAGGGGCTAAAATTATCGAGTTTGATGCCTGTGGCCATATTCCACATATCGAAATTCCAACGGAATTCTTGGTGGCATTAACGGGGAGTTTGTAGTTTTTTAAAAGACCTCTCAGGTTTCAGAACGGCGAAGCCATCAATGAGGCCACTAAAAACATCAAACACTCCGAATTAAACCTGCGAGGTCTAATATCTATGAAAGTCCAGGTAAATCTAACACTTAGATGCGCTAGGCTGGCTTAGGTGGTCAAAAGAAAATGAAGCAGTAAAAATAGTTTCCTCCGTTTCGTTGCTCTTAAGTCGAGATGACGATCAACTATAAGCCTAATTAATTCACCTCTTTCCCCATGATTTTATTAATACCCTGCATCTCAAAATCAATGTCTTGTCCCATCGATTTCATTTTCCCATACAGCTCTATACGCAGGTGACTGTTCAGCACGATCCCGGTCTTAATATCGATAGATGTTTCTCCTGAGTTGGTCCCTTTTAAATCGGTTTCCATTTTATTGCCCATAGCCTCAAAACTTCCTTTTGATACCAGTGCACCTTTTACGCTCAGGGTCGCAATCCCATCTTTCACTTCTTTCAAAGTGTATTCCGTAATGGTTTCTATAGGCATACTCATTTGCAGTTTTGTATCAACCGTCCATTTATCGCCAATTTTAACAGCTCTTTCCGGATATATTTTAAACGAAGATTCCATGGTCTGTTTTACCACTTCTTCGCTGAACTGTTTGCTTAAGGCATTTTTGATCTGTTTTACCTGACTGGTATCTGTAGTCATTTTTGACGCCATATTGTCGAGCATTTTATCAATGCCCGCAACCGTTTTTATCCCTCCGTATGGCGTTACCGTCATAAAAAAAGAAGCGCCCTTTAAACCACTAAATGGATTTTTTTTGGTGCTGTCCTGCTCATCCGAATTATAGGTCATTGTAGTGCCCATCGCAACCGATTTCATAAAAATCCTGTTGTAGGTTACTTTCACATCTTTTTCTCCATTATGGCCTTCGGTAATATCGAAAGTATAATCCGTGCCTATATTTTGGGTTAAATGCACATCCCGACCGCCAATTTTCTGATTGATGATCTGATCAGAGTTAATGGAGAAATCATACCGATAACCTGTCGGATAATTTTGCCTTAATACATAAGTTTTCTGCGCAAAACTGCTGATCGAAATCAGACTACAGATTATGGTTGCCAATATTCTCATTCGATAATTCATTTTAACCGGCAGGCTGTTGCGCAAAAATGCGACTTAACTGAAAATACAATTCAGGATGTTTATCTTTTAACAGCTCAGGCTTTTCAAAAAAATATTCTGAAACTACGGCAAAAAATTCAGCCTGATTAGTGATAGCATAAGGGTTGATATCCGACTTGTTATCCTCAATTTTTTCCATTTCTTCATGCATCATTTTAATCCATGGTAAAGTGTACTCATGTGCCAATAAATTTTCAGGAACACCATCAGTTGCCCCATCCGATTTATCCAAAAGATGAACAAATTCGTGTATTGCTGTATTTTCTTTCCCGGCACTTTTAGAAAAACCATGGCGCAGCGCCGAACGCGATAAAATCATCTGTCCGTTCATATAACCTGTACCCACCATACCCATAATATTCCTTTCCCCGCCATCAAACTGAAAATCCTTGTTAAAAGTATCAGGATATAATAAGACGCTGGTTAAGTTTTTGTATTGCCAGTCATCGAAACCAAAAATCGGAATCACGGCGCTCGAAGCAATCAGCAATTCATCTAAAGTTGTCATTTCCAAACCTACTGCTTCAATTTTAACCGTACTAAAAAATGCAGCTACCTTTTGCTCAAACCTAAGTTTATCAGTCGAATCAAGATTATGATAATAAGCAACATAATCATCCAGAATCTTTTTGTCCACGTCCGTTAAAGGCTCAACAGCAACCTTCTTTTTTTTAAGAATAAGGTAAAGAGCGATCAAAAAAATAGGGATTAAATAAGCAAATGGCAACGAGTTCATAATAAAGATTACACAGATTAGAGTGATTACGCGGATTTAAGGTGATTACACCGATAATAGATTGTACAAATTGGAGGTTAGCTTTCGATGATTTCTAATTGAACCAGAACATCTTCCCTGGTAACCGGATATGGCTGATTATTGGTTATCGCCTGATAAACAGCTTCGAAAAGGGGCAGATAACTTCCTACCTCCGATTTGATGATTTCTTCTATTTTGTTCCCATCTATATCAATAGTGGTTAATAAACCATCCTTATTTGCAGGCTCAACGCCGTAGCCTGGATCAGTTAATTTCATGCCCGCCAGTAATTGTTCTTCCTGAATATCGGTCCTTTGTTTAATAAAGCTACCATTTACGCCATGTAAAATAAAGCCTGGCTGTGGGTTTACCACCAACATACTCGAGGTTACGAAAACATTTACACTGTCGGGATAGCTCAATTGGATCGAGAAATAATCGTCAACCAAGGTACCTGCCCTGTTTTTACCCAAAATTTTATGAAAACTCAATGGCTTGCCAAATAAACTGATCACCTGATCTAAAAGGTGTGGACCTAAATCGTATAACAGTCCGCTGGCCTCTACCGGCTTTTCTTTAAATGCCTTCGGTCCGATCACATTGCGGTAACGATCGTAACGCAAATGAACTTCAACCAGCTTACCCAGCTTGCCACTTTCAAGCACTTTTTTTACTGAAGTAAAATCACTGTCCCAACGGCGGTTTTGGTAAAAGAAAATCTGTTTACCAACGCTATCGGCCAGTTCGAAAAGTTCTTTGGCCTGCACAGTGTTAGCGGTAAAAGGTTTTTCAACCAGAATATGTTTATGCGCATTTAATGCGGCTTTCGAATGTTCATAATGAAGGTTATTTGGGGTATTAATCACCACTAACTCAATTTCTTCATCGTTCAAAAGTTCATCAACGCTGTTGTAACTAATAATATTGGGATAATCGTTAACTGCATTTTTATGGCTTCGCTCTACTACGGCCTTTAGATTGAAACCATCATATGCATTTAGGAATGGCGCGTGAAAAACCTTACCTGACATCCCATAAGCTAATAAACCTGCATGAATTGTTTTATTGATATTCGTATCCATAGGTTATAAATGTAACCAAAAATACCATTACCATTCAAGCTTAAGTGTTAAAAAGCCTAAACGTTTTACTTAAGGCTTACACGTTTTTACACTATCTTTGCAGATATGAAGCCGTCGGAGATTAATGCCAAATGGAAAGTTTTACAGGAAAGGATTTCAACTGAATTTGATTCGGATTTTCCTGATTTAAAGGTGATGCTTTTTCTCATCGGCGTTCAGGAATTGGGCAAAGGTCCGAAGAAATACAGTAAACGCCAGAAAGAAGAACTGATGCACATTGCTACCTGCCGTTTGTTGAGCGAAATGGGCTTTTATGAACTAGAGGGTTTGGATCAGGATGGTTGGCCGCACTGGAAGTTAATTAAAGCGATTCCGCCTTATACCATGTTGGAGCAGGAAATGCTAGTGAAATCGCTGGTGGTGAGTTATTTCGAAGATATTTATTCTGCAGACTAAATCTTATCGTATCCGTGGTGTTGGATATTCCCATCCGACACAAGTCTATTTAAAGAGTTATTTAAGTGTTTTGGAAAGCAGGGCCTCTGCTTTTTTTTTGTTAGTCGGGCTTTTTGCTATATCCCGATGAAAAATCGGGTATGCCGCTTCAATCCCGTTTAAAAAATTCTGCTGGTGCAACTATTTAGGGTTGCTGGTGCGCTGGAAAAACTTACGAAGTTGTCCTCGGCTTGGGCTAAGCGAAACTCGTCAGTTTGGCCTGATCAACGTCAAACCTAAGTTAACTAAACCCGACAGTAGCGGACATCCCGACGTAAAGTCGGGATAAAGCGAATGGCGGGACTATCGGAACCGATAAAAACAGGAACCTGCTTTTCAAAAAAAGATGAGAATATAAACTAGCAGTGTCAGATGGAAACATCAGACACCACAACCCAACGATTAAAAACAAAAAACCCCGGTGAATGTACACCAGGGCTGCATATATAATGACCTCATAGGTAGAGGGAATGTGCGGTATTATCCTTGTTTTTGCGCTGATGCTTTTAATGCATCGTTAGCCACGATTACAATTTCCACACGACGGTTAGCTGCACGGCCTGCGTCAGTAGTGTTATCTGCAATCGGTTCCGCAAAACCTTTACCCATGGTAACTAATCTTGATGATGGAACACCTTGAGAAACGGCATAAGCTTTAACTGCTGCAGCTCTTCTTTCTGAAAGGCCCATGTTATATTGTTCGGTACCACGGCTATCGGTATGGCCGATAATTTTGATATCTGTATCAGGATATTGATTTAGTGACGAAGCTAAACTCTGAATATTGGTTTTAGCTGCATCTTTTAAAGCAGTTTTATCGAAATCGAATAAAATACCACTATCAAATTTTACAATAATACCCTCTCCTTCACGAATAACTTCCGCATTAGGTATGGCTTTTTGGATTTCAGCTGCCTGTCTGTCCATTCTACGACCGATAAAAGCACCCGCTGTACCACCAATAGCACCACCGATTAAAGCGCCAACTGCTGTATTACCAGCTTTTTTACCGATTAATGCACCAATAACACCACCAGCTGCAGCACCAATACCAGCTCCTTTTTGTGTTTTAGTTAAACTATCACAACTTTGGAATGCCATCGAACCTACTGCTAACCCTATACTTAATGTTGCTATTTTTACTTTTGAAATACTCATGATATGATAGATTTATAATTTCTACCCGACATATTCAAACACAATGCCAAAAACTAATATAACCGTATTTTCGGCCCATTTCGATAGTTTACGCTACAAACAGTATTCTTATTTACAAAAAGAGTCCTGATAAATCAGGACCTTTCTCACATATTGTATCATTCTTAGTACAAAAACTATGCAGAGAAATAACTCTCCAATTCTTTTAAAGTATTTTCGTCCGTTTTAAAATCTTTGATCACTTTCCCTTTTTCTACCAGAACAATCCTGCTACAAACATCGGTAACATGGTTTAAATCGTGACTAGAGATAAAAGTTGTCATGTTGCCTGCCTGTGCTTTTAACAAATTCTTTAAGCGGATCTGCGTGGTTGGATCGAGGTTGGCAAAAGGTTCATCCAAAATTAAGATCTCGGGCTTTTGCATCAAAGCGGCAGCAATACCCACTTTAACCTGGTTTCCCTTGCTAAAATCGCGGATGTATTTACCACTATTGAGGATTTCGCCATTAAAAAACTCGCCGTATTGGTTAAGGTATGCAGAAACATCGGCGACACTTAAATTGTGTAAACTGCCAATAAAAATAAAATACTCTTCAGGCGTCAAATAATCGATCAGGAAACCTTCGTCCAAAAATGATGCGGTATAATCTTTCCAGGTATCATTCTGCATAACATTTTGGCCTTTCGATAAAACCTCGCCTGTGGTTGGGCGAATCAGGTCTAAAAGCATCCTAAAGAAAGTAGTTTTACCGGCACCGTTATTTCCTACTAAACCCACGGTTTCTCCGGCAGCAATCTGTAGATCTTCGATGTTTACAACGGTTTTATCGCCATAAACTTTTTGTAATTTTTTAACTTCTAAAATCATAATTATTCTCTAAAGCCTTCGGCAATTTTATATCGTTGTTTTTCAAGTCTTTTTGCAATGTAGTTTACCCAGAAGCCCCGCATCAACAGCATAATCAAACCGAATATGCCAACTACAGCTAATCCCCAGTAAGGTTTATTTAATATACCAAAGGGTACATACATTAAAATAGGCGTAAGTGCATAAGGGAACATTAAAAGCCATTGGGTAGCACCGGTTCCCTGGTAATTAAAGCTTGCAGCTTTAGTTATATCCAGGCGTTTATAGTTTAAGGTAGCAAGGTAAAGCACTACAACAGTTCCAAAACCGATGTTATAGAAATAAGCCGCCAAGTGCAGAAGCAATAATTTCGGACTTAAAAAGCCATAAAAACTGGCCAATACAGTAATAATGGTACAGCCAATGGTAAAAAGCAAAAATTTAGCCTTAATATAATCTTTAAAATTGATTTTGTTGGCCAATATGCCATCAAAATGGGCACTTTGCCAGGCAAACATAAACTGACCATAAATAATGATAGAAACGCCAGTCATAAAAATGGCACCAAACATCATCTGACCAAAAGCATCACTATTGATTGCTTTTTCCTTATAGAAGATAAATCCATAAAAGAGGAAAAAGAACCCCAGAATTACCGCGGAGCGAGGGCGTTTATGCCGTAAGATTAATTTCAACTCTAAAGCGGCCAGCTCGCCAACTTTCCCAAAACGGTTAAGGAAAGCATAATCGGTACTGCCTTTTTTCTCTTGTTTACTACTTAACTCTTCTACATACAAGTTTTTACGTAAGAAAGTAGAGTTAAGGTAAAATATAGCTACAGCTGCCAGGGTAAATGCAAAGGCATAATAAGGGTGCGCAGCAATGGCACGGAACACAAAATCGGAACCGGCCATGATTGAAATTACCTTATAGTATTCCAATGCGGCAAATGACGCAATTATAACCAATCCAAAAAAGGTATAAAGGGTATTGGTGATCGATTTACGCTTGATGTACAGCACGAGATAGTTGTTAAAAACCATGATTGAAAATATCGAAACGATATACATGATGGTAGCAACAGCACCTAGTGCAGGCGCAATTTTAATGAAGCAGAAGGGCAGAAAAATAAAAAATGGCCAAAGGTTAAATGCGGAAAAAAGCGCCTTAACATTTAAAAACCTGATGATTTTACTCCTCGAAATCCTTAAATGCAGATAAGGGATAATACTTAAGGTTGGCAGCTCCTGAAACTGCAGGCGCATGATAAAATCAAATGCGAAATAATAAAGGATGATACCGTTGAAACTTTTAATTACATCTTGGTTTGGAAAAAAGTAAGCCAATAAATGAGACATACCAAGACCGGCACCAAGTGCCAAAGAAAAAAAGTACAACATAAAGAAACCCAAAACAATCTGGCCAGCAATACTACTGCCTCTGTTCCGCGAACGCCAGAAAGATTTTCTTTGATGGCTTAAAAAAGTACTCAGCATATTTAGTTTAGGTGTTTGATTTTTAGTCAATATACCTATTAGTACGCATTTGGGAAAAAATGTTACATTAATATTTGTATTTGTCTTTCCAATTTTGTCTTAGCTTTTCGCGCAGTTTCTCTTCTGCAGCATTTTTACCCGGATCGTAGAGCTTTGTGCCGCTTAATTCTTCCGGAAAATATTCCTGGGGCGAAAAATTACCTTCATATCCGTGCGAATACTGATAGTCTTTACCATAACCGATATTTTTCATCAGTTTGGTCGGTGCATTGCGGATATGTAAAGGTACAGGTAGATTCCCTGTCTGTTTAACCAAAGCCTGCGCTTTGTTAATGGCCTCGTAAGAGGCATTGCTTTTAGGCGAACTGGCAAGATAGGTTACACATTGTGACAGGATAATCCGGGCTTCCGGATAACCGATAACATTTACCGCCGTAAAACAATTATTAGCCAGTAAAAGCGCATTCGGATTGGCATTTCCGATATCTTCTGAAGATAAGATCAATAACCTGCGGGCAATAAATAAAGGATCTTCTCCACCATCAATCATCCTGGCTAACCAGTAAACCGCAGCGTTGGGGTCGCTACCACGGATTGATTTAATAAATGCCGAAATGATGTCGTAATGCTGTTCTCCGGCTTTATCGTACAAAGCAAGGTTCTGCTGTGCATGTGCCAGCACATTCTCATTAGTGAGGACGATTTTATTACCACCAATGCCATTGATGGCGATTTCGAGTACGTTTAAGAGTTTTCGTGCATCGCCACCAGATAACCGGATTAAGGCCTCATGCTCTTTTATGGTGATTTTTTTCTCGGCAAGAACAGCATCTTTTTTAATGGCTGTTTGCAACAAACCGACTAATTCCTCTTCTGTGAGTGATTTTAAAATGTAAACCTGACAACGGGAAAGTAACGCTGAAATAACCTCGAACGATGGATTTTCGGTTGTTGCACCGATTAAAGTAACCAAACCCCGTTCAACTGCGCCCAACAAACTATCCTGTTGCGATTTGCTAAACCGATGGATCTCATCAATAAACAAAATGGGCAAACCCAGAAAGCTATCTTTTAGCTGTGCGGCACGGTCGATTACCTCGCGGATATCTTTCACGCCACTGTTAATGGCACTCAGGTTAAAAAACGGGCGGTCTAATGCCTGCGAAATAATATAGGCCAATGTAGTTTTACCAACTCCCGGAGGACCCCAAAAAATCATGGATGGCAGCTGACTGCTTTCGATCGCTTTGCGTAACACCGCTCCCACTCCTACTAAATGTTTTTGCCCAACATATTCATCGAGATTTTGTGGGCGCATACGTTCGGCTAAAGGAGGCAGGTTTTGCATAATGGTAAATATATAAAAATTGATTATTTTGTTGGTTGATAATCTGCCAACCAAATGTCAGGATTATAAAATCCTTTAGTTAAAACAAAAGGATGAATGCTTTAGTTCTAATTTATTATTATGGACATCAAGAATTTAGACCACCTTGTATTAACGGTCGCCAATTTGGAAAGTACCTGCAGGTTTTACAGTCTTGCCCTGGGAATGGAGGTTATTGAATTTGGCGAAAACCGAAAAGCGCTGAAGTTTGGTAATCAAAAAATCAATCTTCACCAATATGGAAGTGAGTTTGAGCCAAAAGCATTTAAACCGATGCCGGGTACGGCCGATTTATGTTTTATTACCGATTTTCCACTTCCTGAGGTGATGCAGGAACTGAAAGAAAAATGTGTAGAGGTTGAAGAAGGACCTGTAGAACGGACGGGAGCAAATGGTAAAATTATTTCTATTTATTTGCGCGATCCGGATATGAATTTAATTGAGGTGAGTAATTATTTATAGTTTTCACTTATTAAAGCCGTTCATTTTTTATTACCATCTTAGTCACCTGAGATCATCTTAGTTATGTGCATAAAACTTTCATTGTCCTCGTTTGTAACGAGGATAAAAGAGAAAGGAGATTTTATCGCCATTTAGTTTGCTTAACTGCATTACAAATGCAAATCTCGATAATCCTCGTTACAAACGAGGACTATTTAGGAGAGATCTATCCAGCTAGATTTCTCGGCTGCGTTGCACTCCGCTCGAAATGACGACAGATAGCACAAAAAATCTAATCCTCTATCTTCGAATGATGCTTCGTATCTTTCATAGTCGTATACAAAATCAGCGAAATCAAAATACATCCGGTTACATACCAGTAGAAATAATTTTCGTGACCGATATTTTTAAACCAAAGCGCAAAATACTCTGCCGTGCCACCGAAAATGGCAACGGTTAAAGCATAAGGTAAACCTACACCCAAAGCCCTGATTTCGGCAGGGAACAGCTCGGCTTTAACCACAGCATTAATACTGGTATAGCCACTTACAATAATTAAAGCGCCGATCATCAATAAAAAAATAATTGTGGTATTGGTTTCGCCAGCCAGGCCTGTTAAAATTGGATAGGTACATAAGGTACCCAGTACCCCAAAACCGATTAACAAGGGCTTTCTACCGATTTTATCGGATAACAAACCAAACAAAGGCTGCATAATGGCAAAAACCAGCAACGAAATGAATGATAACGTTGTAGAGGTCTCTTTACTGAGGTGAACCGTATTCACCAGAAACTTTTGCATATAGGTACTAAATGTGTAAAAGGCAATTGTACCGCCCAAAGTTAAACCCACAACCGTAAAAATCTCTTTCGGATATTTCAATAGTACAGCGATGCCTCCTTTTTTGTCTTCTGAATTTTTACTTTTAAAGGCTGCCGTTTCATTGATATGTCGACGCAGATATAACGCAATAAAAGAGAGTACAGCACCAATAAAAAAAGGAATGCGCCAACCCCAACTGTGTAACTGGGCAGGAGTAAGTAACCAGTTCTGCAAAATCAGCTGAATCCCTAAAGCTAATAATTGTCCGCCAATCAGGGTTACGTATTGAAAACTCGAATAAAAGCCACGGTGCTTTTTGGTGGCCATTTCGCTGAGATAAGTAGCAGAGGTTCCATATTCGCCACCGGTACTCAAGCCTTGTATCAATCTTGCAAACACAAGCAACAGTGGAGCAGCTATACCGATTCGTTTGTAACCTGGGGTTAAACCGATAATTAACGAACCTATCGCCATTATTAACACAGAAAGTGTCATCGCGCGTTTCCTGCCTAATTTATCAGCAATGCTACCAAATAACCAACCTCCAATGGGGCGCATTAAAAATCCCACGGCAAAAATGCCTGCAGTATTCAATAACTGAGCCGTTGGATTGCTATTCGGGAAAAAAGCCGGAGAAAAATAAAGTGCAAAAGCAGAATAGGTGTACCAATCGTACCACTCAACAAGATTGCCAACCGAACCACCAAAAATAGATTTCAACCGGTATTCTACATCCTTAACTTCGTCTTTTTGTACTGTTTTTTCCATAGTATAATATTGAATGAGAGAGTGAGTAAGTGATTGAATGAATGACTGAGTAATTCAATAACCCAATATGAAACTTAAATTAACCCCAGTTGTTAATCAAAAATATAATAATTTTATAAAGAAAGAGCGGAGTTATTTTCATTGCGATTCCATTTAATCCTTCCGCCATTCAACACTCAATCATTAATAAAAATGAAAGATAACTTTTCTACCCAATCTGCCGATTACGCCATATATCGTCCTACTTATCCGCAGGAATTGTACGATTATCTTTTTAGTCTGCTAAAAAACAAGGAAACTGCCTGGGATTGTGCCACAGGAAATGGCCAGGTTGCTCGGGTATTGGCTCAGCATTTCGGATCGGTTTATGCAACAGACATTAGCGAAAATCAATTAAAAAATGCTTTACAGTTGCCAAATATCACTTACAAAGTGGAGCCAGCAGAACAAATATCGGTTGGTAATGATAGTTTTGATCTGATTACGGTAGCGCAGGCCATCCACTGGTTTAACTTCGAAGCCTTTTATGCAGAGGTAAAAAGAACATTAAAACCAGATGGACTTTTTGCGGTAATTGGCTATGGCATTATGTCTATCAATAAAAAAGTAGACAAAGTTATCCATAAGCTTTATGAAGATATATTAGGCAAATACTGGGATAGTGAACGCCGCTATATTGAAGAAGGTTATAAAACCATCCCTTTTCCTTTTGAAGAAATAATTGCACCACATTTTCAGATCAAAACCACCTGGAATTTTAACCAGTTAATTGGCTATTTAAATACCTGGTCATCCTTGCAACATTACAAAAAAGCCAACGATCGCAATCCCTTGGAATACCTGTTTACTGAACTAAAAGAAGCCTGGGGTGACGATGCAGAGAAAGATGTTCATTTCCCGATTTTATTGCGGGTTGGACGATGAATTTAACCACAGAGGTAACAGAGAAAAGGCACAGAGCACACTGAGTTGTTTCAGTTAGGGATAGCCAATAGCCTCCGTTTACTCTGTGAAAACTCAGCGATCTCTGTGGTTAATTAAACTTCTATTTCAACAACTCCAGTATACCTAAAACAGTTAGCTTTTTCTGTTCCCCGCTTTGCATATCTTTCAATGTAAGTTCGCCACTAGCAATTTCATCGCCTCCGATTAATATTACATAAGGGATATTCTTGGCATCGGCATAGGCCATTTGTTTTTTCAGTTTTGCCGAACTTGGGTATAACTCTGCTGAAATCCCTGCATTTCTAAACTGTTGAACGATTGGCAAGGCATATTTTTCGGCTTCCGCATCAAAATTACTGATCAATACTTTGGTTCCAACTTCTGCTGAGGCAGGGAACAGGTTAAGTTCTTCCAATACATCATAAATACGGTCGGCACCAAAAGAAACACCCACGCCGGTTAAATCTTTTAAACCGAACATACCTGTTAAATCATCATAACGGCCGCCGCCACCAATACTACCCATGGCCACTTCGTTGGTTTTAACCTCGAAAATACAGCCAGTATAATAATTTAATCCACGAGCCAAAGTAATATCAAGCTCCAATTTGGCTATCAATGGCAACCCATAAGCAATCAGGCTTTCTACATATTCAAAAACCTGTTCTATTTCAGCAATACCTTTTAAACCGGTTTCAGATTGTGCTAAAACTTCTTTCAGACTGGCCAATTTTTCTTCATTGGTACCTTCCAATAAAATTACCGGACGCAGTTTTTCCAAATCAGTTTCGGTAAAACCACGTTCCAATAATTCTTTACTTACACCATCTAAACCGATTTTATCCAGTTTATCGATAGCAACCGTCATATCAATAATTAAATCAGGTTTACCAATGATCTCAGCAATACCCGATAAAATTTTCCGGTTATTAATTTTTATGCTGAAATCTTTTAGTCCCAACTTGCTTAAGGCTTCATTGTAAATTAAAATAAATTCAGCTTCATTCAGTAAACTTTCTGATCCCACCACATCCACATCGCACTGATAAAATTCGCGGTATCTACCTTTTTGAGGACGATCGGCACGCCAAACGGGCTGTACCTGAAAACGTTTAAAAGGCAAGGTGATTTCGTGCTGGTGCATTACCACATAACGTGCAAAAGGTACAGTTAAATCGTAACGTAAAGCTTTTTCAGAGATTAAGGGGATTAGTTTATTGCTATTATCTTCTTCAGCAAAATCGAACGATTTCTTTTTTGGGTCTTTAAGAAATTCGCCGCTATTTAAAATTTTAAAAATCAGTTTATCACCTTCATCACCATATTTCCCGGTTAGGGTAGAAAGATTTTCAAAACTTGGCGTCTGGATTTCAGCATAACCATATTTCCTGAATACCGTTTTAATGGTATCGTAAATAAAGTTGCGTTTTACCATTTCAACCGGAGTAAAATCGCGGGTGCCTTTTGCTAAAGAGGGTTTAATAACTGACATAGCCGCAAAAGTACAAAAATGTAATGTAATGTGTAAACCTCGCAGGTTTTAGAAACCTGCGAGGTTTGAAAAGTCATTTCCCCAACACCTCTTTCACCATTTCCCTATTGGGTTTAGATACAGGGATTTTATCTCCATTATCCATCAATAGTGTTCCACCATCTTCTTTTAACCAGCTTTTTACAAATTTCGGATTTACCAAATGACTTTGGTGCGCCCGAACAAAACCTTGTGGTTTAAGTAGGTCTGAATATTCTTTTAATGGTTTTGAAATGAGCAGCTTATCTCCCCCGCTAAAAAAGAAGTTGGTATAATTGTTATCCGCTTCGCACCTTATAATTTCATTAGTGTTAACGTACCTGATTTCGTTCTGTTGAGGCAAAGCAATCCTGGCATTTATCTTAATGGGTTCTTTCTTATCCGTCTTTTCATCCACAGGTGGATTTTGATATGCTGTGGGAGGTACAAAATTTATGGCAACGGTATTTGGCATTATTTGGGGATGCGTACGGTTCCTTCTGATCAAAAAATAGATCAACATAAAAATACCTCCAAAAAAACCGAAAAAAATAATACCTGCTACTAAAAGCATAATGATCTCCGCACTCCCCATATTTAAAAATTCCGCATGGGCAACCTGAATGCTGTAGGTAACTATAAAAGCAAATCCGAAGATTATTTTATTTCTCATGTTTAGCGGTTTTAACGCGTTTGGCTAAATATAAACATAAAAAAAGAACCACTCCAACAAAGGCTAAGGTAAAAAAGCCTACGACCAAAAGCATGATTATTTCTGCAGTGCCAAGATTCAAAAATCCAGCATAAGTAACCTGTAAGCCAAAAGAAATAACAAAAAAGAATAAAAATAATAACCGTTTCATGTTGATTGATTTAAATGTTTAACGAAAGTAATTATGCGCTATACATTTAAAAACCAATATTGAGGATTGGCTAGGTTTTGATGAGGATTGGTAGGAAGGCACTTAGTATTCTGTGAGGTTAGTCATTGAGAAGAGAAATTCCGACTTTTTGGGAAAGTAATCTTTTATGCTCGCGATGAACAAGAAAAGATCCTTCGTTGCACTCAGGATGACAGCTTCTCTATTATCCCCCGGCCTTTTTCACTTTATAGCCATCTTTTTGCAGAATACCCATCACTTTATCACGAACATCCCCCTGAATCATAATTTCACCATCTTTAACAGAACCGCCTACGCCACATTTGGTCTTCAGCATTTTGCCCAATACTTCTAAATCTTCTGAGCGGCCCCTGAAACCTGTAATCAACGTTACGGCTTTACCGCCTCGGTTCTTTTTATCAAGCATTACCCTTAAATCCTGCTGGTTGTTCGGCGAGGTAACGGTATCATCAACTTCTTCTTCGTATTCGAATTCGGGATTGGTAGAATACATAATTCCGCCAAGATCGCTTAAACTGTTTTTCTTTGGTTTCATGCTTATAATGTAATATGGGAGATGTGTGAGGGTTCATTAGCCATTAGTTTATTGGTCAATGTTTGATAGTTCATGGCTTAAAGCCGATCAATAGATTAATTCGCTCCAAACTCCAAACGCTTAACTCCAAACTCAACTAAGGAACAATCACTTTTAACGAGAGTGGATTAATAACTGCTTCAATTTCAACGCCCATTTGCAAAGGCTCTCCATCCACATGCACCGCTCCTGCCGCTTCTCTTATAATTTTAATATTTTTTCCTTTAATAATTTCAATCATATCAGAGCTTTCTGCTTTGCCCCTCAACATTACATAACCCAAAACAGGCAATTTTATTATCGGGAAGGGCTTGATAATGCAAACATCCAGCAATCCGTCCTTTACCGAAGCATTTGGTGCGATATAAACATCGTTTCCATACTGCGATGAATTGGCAATACTGATGGCAAAAGCTTTCCGGGTATATGCTGTACCGTCTATATCCAGCTGATAAGTTTGCGGTTTGTAATTAAAAACCTCCTTAAAGCCCAATTTTATATAACCTGATAGTCCGCGTTTTTTGTCTTTCGAAAAAACAGAACTCAGGTGGGCATCAAATCCCATACCTGCCAGATTAAAAAAACATTTTTGGTTAAACTCGGCCGTATCAATTTCATCAATCTTAAAATTATTGATAATAGAAAGCGCATACCTTAAGTTTTTGGAAATACTTAAAAAACGCGCAAGTCCATTGCCTGATCCCAGCGGCAAAATCCCTAAAATTTTATTGTGCTTTAAAACTTTTGTGGCTACCTCATTTATGGTACCATCGCCACCTGCAGCTATAATTACGTCAAAGTTTTTGATAGACGCTTCGTCTGCCAGTTCGCCGGCATGCCCCACATATTCGCTAAAAACGAAGTTTGGGCTAAACTTTTCTTTATCCAGGTATTTGTCGATAAAATCTGGGATACGCAGTTTTCCCCTCCCACCAGAGATGGGGTTTATGATAAAGAGGATATTGATCTTTGTGTGCAAAGTGTAAGATTGAGTGCACAAAATAATCTATAATTTTTGAAATAAAGAAAATATGCTAATTTTGCGACAGTAAAAAGTGGATTGATTTGCTATCCCGATACCACGGGACCGGATTGCAACCACTTAAAAAAATTGCTAATGCCTCCTTTCAATCATTTCAACACCTGTTTCCAAGGGGTTTGGCAATTATAAATTTGTTTACTCATAATTAATTATTTAATAAATGTCATATTTATTTACATCAGAATCTGTTTCTGAAGGTCACCCAGATAAAATCGCCGATCAAATTTCGGATGCGTTAATTGATAATTTTTTGGCTTTCGATCCAGAATCAAAAGTAGCTTGCGAAACTTTGGTAACTACTGGTCAGGTTATTTTAGCAGGTGAGGTAAAGTCTAAAACATATTTAGATGTACAGCAGATTGCACGTGATGTAATCAAGAAAATTGGTTACACCAAAAGTGAATACATGTTCGAAGCCAACTCTTGCGGTATTTTATCGGCCATCCATGAGCAGTCGCAAGACATTAACCAGGGTGTAGATAGAAGCAGCAAGGAAGAACAAGGTGCAGGCGATCAAGGCATGATGTTTGGTTATGCAACTAACGAAACTGAAGATTACATGCCATTGGCATTAAACCTTTCTCATAAATTATTACAGGAACTTGCTGTTTTACGCCGCGAAAATAACGAAATCACTTATTTACGCCCGGATGCAAAAAGCCAGGTAACTTTAGAGTACGATGATAACAATAAACCCGTTCGTATCGATGCCATTGTAATTTCTACACAGCATGATGATTTTGATGAAGAAGCTGCGATGTTGGCTAAAATCAAAACTGATCTGGTAAACATCCTGATTCCAAGAATCATCAAAAACAACCCGGCTTACGCACATTTATTTAACGATAAAATTGAGTACCACATTAACCCAACCGGTAAATTTGTAATTGGCGGTCCGCATGGCGATACTGGCTTGACCGGTAGAAAAATTATTGTTGATACTTACGGTGGTAAAGGTGCTCACGGCGGTGGCGCTTTCTCGGGTAAAGATCCAAGTAAAGTAGATAGAAGTGCGGCTTATGCTACCCGTCACATCGCTAAAAACTTAGTGGCTGCCGGCATTGCTGACGAAATTTTGGTTCAGGTATCTTACGCTATCGGTGTTGCAAAACCAATGGGTATTTACATCAATACTTACGGAACGGGTAAAGTAGGTAAAACTGATGGCGAGATTGCTAAAATTGTTGAATCAATTTTTGATATGCGTCCTTATTTTATTGAGCAACGTTTAAAGTTAAGAAACCCAATTTACAGCGAAACTGCTGCTTACGGGCACATGGGCCGTACGCCAGAAACGGTTACCAAAACTTTCAGAACACCAAACGGTGAAGAAAAAACGGTTACGGTTGATTTGTTTACCTGGGAGAAATTAGATTACGTAGATCAGGTTAAAGCTGCTTTCGGCATATAATCAGTCGAATAAATTTTTAGGAAAGGCGTTTTGCAGCATTGCAGAACGCCTTTTTATTGTCGTGAAGTCAGATGTTACCATCTGACTGTAAAAATCTGTGTCGGATGGTAACATCCAACACCACCATGTGTGGTGGCTCACTAAACAGTAGAAAAATCATTGATATTTTTTTGAAAAACAGGGTTCTGCATCCATCGGCACCGAAAGCCCTGCCATCCGCTTTACCTCTCTGCGTTCGGTGTCCGCTCCTATCAGGTTTAGTTAACCCGGGTTTGGTGCTGACAGGCCAAACTTACGAAGTTTCGCTTAGCCCAAGCCAGGGCCAACTTCGTAAGTTTTTCTGGCACACCTGCTCAACCTAACCTAGTTGCAAAAAACTAACCTATCTAAACCTGATTGAAGCGGATAGCTCCCGTTTTTTTTCTAATCTTATTCCATGTGTGGTGGCTCACTAAACAGTAGAAAAATCATTGATATTTTTTTGAAAAACAGGGTTCTGCATCCATCGGCACCGAAAGCCCTGCCATCCGCTTTACCTCTCTGCGTTCGGTGTTCGCTCCTGTCAGGTTTAGTTAACCTGGGTTTGGTGCTAACAGGCCAAACTTACGAAGTTTCGCTTAGCCCAAGCCGGGGCCAACTTCGTAAGTTTTTCTGGCACATTTGCTCAACCTAACATAGCTACAAAAACTTAACCTACATAAACCTGATTGACGCGGGTAGCTCCCGATTTTTTTCTAATCGGGACTACAAGCAAAAAGCAGGACTAACATTAAAAAGACTTACTACAATTGCTTTCCAAAAAACAAAGAAATCAATTGACCTTTATCATATTCAATTTATTCTTTAGTCTTAAACATTTTATATCTATTTAAAATCAGTGATCTATATGCCATTCATTTTCATAAACGACAACTCTTTCCCGGCGAAATGATCATCGTCTATGCTATAAGATTTAATATCCGCAATTTTCATTTCATCAACTGCATCTACAAAATTTTGGAACTTAGCTGTTTTGCCCGGTTTGATGATCACGATCATATACTTTGATGGACTGTTCTGATGGGTAGCCGCAACCAATAACTTATTCGAAGCAATTTCCTTTTGGAGACTTGCCATAGGGATCACTTTCATATTGGCCTTTTCAATAGTCCCCATATAAGACACTACCTTATTATCTTTACCCAGTACAATGGTCATGGTACGCGATTCGGGATAATTTTCTGTTATATTAATATCCGTCTTATCTGGCTTAGCAATATCTGCAGCATTTAATTGGCTCAACGTTGTGGTTAGCATAAAAAATGTAGTTAATAAGAACATCAGGTCTACCATTGCAGTAAGATCTACCTTTGGTGTTGCTTTTTTGGTTCTTCCTTTTACGGCCTTGCCGCTTTGAGATTCGTTTAGAGTTGCCATAATGATTAGGTTTTTAATGATGATGACAACCTTGATCAAATTGCATAAAAAAAGCAGCTAAAAATTTAGCCGCTTTAGAAAGGTTAGCAATGACGATCATTTTAATACAAATTATTTCACTGCTTCAATAACACCACAGCCCACTCGTGGTCCGGAGTTGCCTGTAGGTTGCGTGGTATAATCATCTGTACCGCCATGTACAATAATTCCACGACCGATAATATTTTTAATATCGCCATCTTTTATACTCCACCTATCGGTAGTAACCGAAAGTGTGGCATGGCCTTTACTATCTAACATGATATTGCCGATATCGCCACTGTGGTAAGCTGCAGATCCCCATTTTCCATGTGCTTCCTTCGTTGGATTCCAATGGCCATGTGTATTTTCGCCCATATTGCCGCAATCGCCATGCTCGTGAAAGTGGACGGAAACATTGCTATCAGCACGTGCAGCAAAATTCATCTCAATATCCATCTTAATTTTCCCATCGCTCAATTCGTAAAATTTTGCTGTTCCAATGGTTTTGGTATTATCAGCCGTTTCGGTTAATGTTGCCTGGGCAATTTCTTTGTCGGCTTTGGTACAGGCACTTAAAAATGCAAGGCCCGCAATGGCTACGCTTAAAAGATATTTTTTCATTTTATTAAAATTTAGTTTACATAATAAACACATTGACAATCATTTAGTTTGATCTAAAACAGATGCAGGTAAAACCATTTCGAATACCACTTGTTAATCATTATAAAATCGTATAACTATGGAACAGCCAACTGCAATGAACACTTTGAGTCAAATTCTGGAGAAATTGAGGCTGAAAGGAAAAGATAACGAACTAAAAATGTCTGACCACGGTAAGATGCAAAGTAAATCGTTGGGTAAAATTTACAAACCTGAAGATTTAACGATTGTCAAAACATACCGTTTTGAAGGAGATTCAGATCCTGCGGATAACTCTGTATTGTATCTTCTGGAAGATCAGGATAAAAACATTGGATATATATTAGACGCTTATGGCATCTATTCGGATAACGACGGGCCATCTTTTGACGATTTCTTAAAAAAGATCCCAACTGAAAACAGAGACGAGCAGGAATTATTCAGTTAATAAAATTTTAAAGATGGCCCGGTTAACCGGGCCATTTCTATTTGTAAAAAACCAGAACCTTCATTTTTTTATCCTGTTTAACTAAGTCTAATCCGATATCATTAATAGATTTCAGCATACCCTCTCTATTTCTCATCGCTACATCAGTTTTGATATTGTATCGTTTTGATAAACCTGTTTCGTCTACAACGGGCAAACTAAATTCATTACTCAGATAATCGTTGGCAAAGTTGGCTAATGTAGCACCCTGTCCATCGTAACCTTGCCCGCTAAAACTATAACTCAGTTTTACATCATTTGATTCTTTTTGGTTAAAATTTTTATTGATCAGCACATAAACAGGCATCATCCGATATTCTATTCTAGCCTTTACAGGAAGTAATACCAGAAGTTTATTTTGTAGGATAACCATTAAACTATCCTTTTGTTCAGGCTTAACCAGCAAGTCTAAAGAATAGAGTGTTTCCTTGTGATCAAAGTCAGAAACTTCTTTTTCGGGGAGTTCGTAAATCAATTGTTTTTCAGAAACGATACCATAAGCATCTTTATACAAGGAAGCCATCGAAGCATTGGTAAAGGTAATCCTACGACCATTGAAGGCACTTTTATCGGTATACCGCATACTGCCCGAATGCTGACCTTTTATATAACCGCGCAACGTAAAACTGTGGATCAAAGTAGAATCAACAGCAAAAATATCACTGTTGTTATTTACAGGTTTCTCTTTAAATTCTGCTGTAGATTTTACTGCTAATCCTTTTACTAACCGATCGATCATTTGTTGATCAATCGAATCACTTCTAACCAGGGTCACAACTTTACCCTTAGCATTTATAATTGCACTCTGCCCTACATACGCAAAGGCAAACAGCTTGTAAAAAAATCCGGAGGTATCACTACAGAGCCAAACCTTCGACGGTTTTTTTATCAGGTAATTTTGGAGTCTTGAAGGCTTTTCGTCAGAAATACCGATGACCTGAATGCTTGCCTGATTATGCGACTGTAGTTTAGCCAGGGTATCCATTTCAGGAATGCATGGACTACACCAGGTACCCCACAAGTTTAAGATATAAATCTTATCCTGCTTTTGCCCAGGCTGAATGGACCTGACAGGCGAATTAATTAAGTTTTTGATCAATATATCCGGAAATTGATCGCCGGCTTTGATCTGAATACCCTGTGCCCATGCACCAGATACACATACAGATAATAATAGATTAAAAAATATTGCTTTCATCATTTTTGTTTTACCAAAACTGAGCAAAAACCACTTTAAACTGAGTTATCATATATGTTATTTTAGGTTATATTATGTTAATGCAATATTTAGATTTAGAGATTTAACATACATTTGATGATGCGAAAAAGTGCCAATATTTTAATTGCAATCTGTTTTTCGGTAATGGTGGCACTTTTATCGTTGCAGGTATATTGGATTGTTAACTATTACAAAGCCACTTTAAAAGATTTTGAAAAGGAAGTTAACCTTGCTTTCGAAGATGGAATAAAAAAAGAGCTCAACTTACGCTGCGATACCATTCAGAACATTATTGAAAAAAAGCTTTTAGATACCAATGCTTTTTTGATTAGTGCCAAATTTGATAAAAAAGACAAAAAATATATCTACACGGTTAGTGCAAAGGGTGATGAGAAAGATAAATTCTCATCGTCATTTAGCTTATCAGATTATAGTAAGGCCCTTCCAAAAAACAAAAGTGATACCAGTGTGCGCAAACATATTGCTGGCCAACTTGCAATGTTAATGAGAGAAGAAGATCTGGAAACACATACCATTTATTATAGAACACAAAAGCTTGGCCTATTTATGGATGAACAGACCAAGAAATACCAGTTCGACACCACTCGCTTAAGGCCTGCATTTAACATTTACTTAAAAGCCCGAAACATTGAAACACCTTATCGCTTTATTGTTAAAAAAGTAGACAGCACCAATAATAAGAGTATAAAAAAGCTTGATTATGCTTTTGTTACGAGGGCGTTTCAAACCTACCGTTTCACCGATGATCAACGCTACGTAAGAGCAATGTTTAAAAGTCCATCGGCTTACATTCTTTCCAGAATGGCCTTGCTTCTGTTTTCTTCGTTCGCTATGATACTTATAGTATCAGGCTGTATGATCATTCTTTTAAAAAGACTTTTTTGGGAGAAAAGATTATCGACCATTAAAAACGATTTCATAAGCAATATTACCCATGAATTTAAAACACCCATATCAACCGTCTCAGTTGCCATTGAAGCCTTGAACAACCCCATCATCCGAAACGATGACGATAAATATAACCGGTACCTGATCCATGCAAAAAATGAAATTGAACGATTGAATATTTTGGTTGATAAAGTCTTAAATATCGCCATTTATGAGGATGGGAAATCTCCCTTACTAAGGGAAAAAGTCTTTTTCGGTGATAAAATAATGGAAATCATACACCTGCATGAAATGAAAGCCGGGAAAAGAATTGCTATCGATTATCAAAACAGGAGTGAACTAAATGAGATACATGTTGATTCTACTCAGTTTCAACATGCCATAAGCAACATCATAGACAATGCAATAAAGTATTCAGGTGAAGAATCCCTGATCAAGGTAACCATTAAAAAGAAAGAGGATTTTCTAACGATACAGGTTGAAGACAATGGCATTGGAATAGCTGAGAAAGACATTCCTGCCGTGTTCGAGAAATTCTATCGGGTAAGTACCGGAAATAGTCATCCGGTAAAAGGACATGGATTAGGGTTAAATTATGTGAAACAGATCATGCATTTGCACAATGGATGGTATAAAATTGAAAGTAAACTCGGTAAAGGAACTAAAATCACTTTGGGATGGCCACTTTAAATAAAATTCTATTTGTAGAAGACGAGCCTGCACTTGCCGAAATAGTTAAGGAAACTTTGGCCTTAAAAGGATTCGAAGTGATACATACTTTAACCGCTAAAGAAACTATTAGCCAATACCATAAATCAAAGCCCGACATATTAATATTAGATGTAATGCTACCAGATGGCGATGGCTTCTCGATCGCAAAACAATTGAGACAGCTTGATATGGCAACGCCGATTATATTTTTAACATCGAAAGCGCTCCCTGTCGATGTGGTAATGGGTTTCGAAAGTGGCGGCAACGACTATTTAAAAAAACCTTTTAGTATAGAAGAGCTCACCATCAGGATAAAAGCATTATTAAGTCAAAACCGGCTTGTTTTTAAGCCCGAAAATGAAGAAAAGCAGCCAATAAAAATAGGCAATTATCATTTTTTTTATCCAAAAGGCATTTTAACTACAGCGAATAGTCAGAGAACATTAACCACCCGCGAAGCTGAAATATTACAAATGCTTTTGCTCAATAAAAACAACATGCTGGAGCGTAATGTAATTTTGAATGCACTTTGGAGCAACAATGACTATTTCTCTGGCAGAAGTCTCGATGTGTTTATCACCAAACTAAGGAAATATCTGAAGGATGATCCATCTATTTTCATTATGAATATCAGGGGGCAGGGCTATAAATTGGTTTATTAAGCTTTTACCACATTATAATTCCCTAATTTTGCGCCTCAATTTACGAGTGCCCTTAATGAAAAGCAAAATCAATATTCCACCAATACCTGCTGTTTTACTATCCATTATCAGTGTAAATTGTGGGGCGGCAATTGCAAAAGGGCTTTTTCCGCAAATTGGGGCTGCTGCAACTGCATCTTTACGGATCGGCTTATCTTCGGTAATCTTACTAATTGCCTTTAGACCAAACCTATTTAAACTTAATGCTAAACAATGGAAATATGTGATCTTGTACGGTGTGTGTTTAGGGGTAATGAATATGGTTTTTTATATGGCCATAGCAAGAATTCCAATCGGTTTAGGGGTAACATTAGAATTCGTGGGACCTTTAGGACTTGCCATTTTTGGATCGAAGAAACCTGTTGATTTTCTGTGGGTGGTACTTGCTGCTACCGGTATTGTATTGATTACGCCATGGACAGGCAAAGGACTTAATTTAGCCGGTGTACTGCTGGCACTTTTGGCCGGCGTTTTCTGGGCAGGCTATATTATTTTGGGCGGTAGAATTTCAAAAATAATGAAAAGTGGTGATGCCGTTGCTATCGGGATGTTATTTGCTACAATAGTAATTTTACCCTTTGGTATTTATGGTGGCGGTTTAAGCACGCTGAACCCTAAATTAATAGGATTAGGAGCAGCACTTGCGCTACTATCAAGTGCCATTCCCTTTACCCTGGAAATGAGAGCCCTTAAGCAGCTTCCTGCCCGGACTTTCAGTATCTTAATGAGTTTAGAACCTGCTATGGCCTCATTAGCCGCACTCGTTTTTTTACAAGAATACCTTACATTAAAAGAGTGTTTTGCCGTGGCTTTTGTTGTAATTGCTTCAGCAGGCTCTTCATTAACAGCCAGGCACACGAAAAATAATTAGGCCAGTTTTTCTGTTTTATAGATGACAATATCATCTATCAACTGATCAGCCTGTGCTACAAAGGCTAAAATATACGGCTGCTTATTGTGCAGATCTAAACCTACCTGATCTTTCCACTCTTCCTGAAAAATAAAGGTATGATCATCTCCCGACTCGTGCAGATCATACTGAATGCAGGCTTCTTCCTTACGGGAATTTACCACCATATCCAGCAACATCGTTCTTAATGCCGCTGTGGTTTCTTGTTTGCCTTTAACTATTGCTGTTAAATAAATGCTCATATACTTCTGTATTTAAAAAAATTTGGGTTAAATGTTCCCGGTATAATTTAAGTGCACTCCTAATATCTGCATTCTTTTCTACATCATGAAAATGGATGCCATCTATTCGTTCCATTCCGGTAAAGGCATTCATTCTGTGGAAACCGAACAAGACACCTTCATCCACACTAGTTTCCATAAAGAATTCTCCAGGTAAAGTAAAAGCTTCTTTTGGTGCATTCCATGATGATGTTACCATATATTTCCGTCCGTGCAACATACCACCTGTACCATAATTTCTGGTTGGATTATCAGCCTTACGCCCATCGCTAACATAAATTCCTTTTTTATGACCTTCGGTAAATACCACATCAATATATTTTTTAAATCCATGTGGCAATTGGAACCACCAGATTGGGGTATGGTAAATTACAACATCCGCCCAAACATATTTCTCGACCTCTTCCCTGGGGTTATAATCGTGGTTGATATTGGTTGTTTTTACTTCAAATTCTTTCATTGAAGTAAAAAAATCGACTGTTGCATTAGCTATTGTCTCGTTAAACCTGCCACCAGAATGACCAAATTTTTGTCCTCCGTTAATAATGAATATTTTTGTCATTTCGTTTTTTCTATTTGATAACACAAAATTACAGCGCCTTAATCTATTATTAAAACAAGTTAATTCATAGCTTTGTATCAGAATTATAATACATCAGTTATGGTTAATTTAGAATGGTATAGGAGTTTTAAGGCGATTTATAAAACAGGAACCTTAACTGGTGCAGCAGAAAATCTGTTTATATCGCAACCTGGGGTAAGTTTGCATTTAAGTTCTTTAGAAAGTTATGTTGGCTACAAGCTGTTCGAGCGAACCAGCAGGAAAATGATCCCTACCGAAAAGGGAAAAGTATTGTATAATTTTATAGTGGAGCCTTTGACCAAACTGGAGGATGCAGAAAAACATTTCCAGAAAAGTACGGAGAAGCATACCCCAACCATTAGCGTAGGCATGTGTTTCGAAACTTTTCAGATTACACTCGAACAATATATTTCTACCCTTCCGTTTAATGTAATTATCCGTTTTGGCGAATATCCCGAAATGCTCGATCAGTTGGATAAAGGCATTTTAGACCTCATTATTACCCCACAAAAAGGGAACTCGCCAAATGTTGAACATGAAGCGTTTTCTTCCGAAACCATTGTTTTAGTAGGTGGAATAGAAACTGACGGGCGAACTTTTGATTCGTTAGTTAAAAAGAACGATCTGGCAGGAATGGAGGCCTGGTTAAAAAAACAAAAATGGTATGGTACGGCGGGCGATATGGAACATCTTTTACGTTTCTGGCAGCTTAACTTCGGCAAGCATGCCGATTTTCGCCCTAACTACATTGTACCTAATCTCAATTCAATTGTCCGCTGCTTATCTGGTGGAAAAGGCCTGGCAATTATCCCCGATTTTCTTTGTAAAAAAGAAGTTGAAGAAGAAAAAGTAAAGGTTATTTGGGAAGGTACCTCAAAGCTCACCAACACTTTATACTTTGGTTGTAGAAAAAATACGCAGTATGCATCAGAAATTCACATAATCAAAAACCTTTTTAAAGAGGTTATGGTTAGTATATAGTTTCTATTGAAAATAATCCTGATTAGGCCTGTTTTTATTTTGAACCTTAAGTAAAATAATTATTTTAGATCACGTCGTAAAATTCCAGAATGAGTCAGTCCAGTCCGCTTTTAAGTAATGATCAACTAATAGAAGTTTTTAATCAAACCCATACCGCAACGGCTGTTCATGTTGGAGAAACGGCCATTATACAGGCCGCAAATGATGCGATGCTCCGTATTTGGGGTAAAGACAGGCGTGTGATCGGGAAATCGCTTGAAGATGCCCTGCCTGAATTAAAAGGCCAACCTTTTATTGAGATGTTCAGAAAAGTTTGGCTAGAAGGCCTTGTGATTTCGGGAAAGGATACCGCTGCCGACATTATTATTGACGGGGAACTAAAGACCTTTTATTTTGATTTTGAATATCGGGCCATAAAAAACGCCGAAGGCAAGACCATTTGTATTTTACATACCGCGATTGATGTAAGCGAGCGTGTACTGAGGAAGGAGGCTGTAGAAAGGGAGCAAGAAAAGGATGAAGCATTACAGCGCGAACAGGTATTGAACGAGGAGCTTGCGGCTACAGTAGAAGAACTTGCATCTACCAATGAAGAACTGGTGGCCACGAATGAAGAATTGCAGGAAACACAAGAAACTTTACATGTTTTAAATAACGAACTCGAATTAAGGGTTGTAGAACGGTTTAACCAACTGTCGGAAAGCGAAAAACGCTTTAAAACCATGGCAGAAGGAACTGATATTTTTATTGCCGTTGGTGATGAGCAGGGAAATGCGATTTACTTTAATAAACCCTGGATTACCTTAACCGGCAGATCAATGCAGAACCTGCTTGCTTTTGGCTGGGCTGACCTGATTCACCCTGAAGACCGTGATAGGTACTTAAACATTTACCTTTCAGCACTGGCAGAAAAAAAACCATTTAAAGGCGAATTTAGAATCCTGACTAAAAAAGGTGATTACCGATGGTTGCTTGCGAGCGGCCCTCCACGTTTCCACGCCGATGGATCTTTTGCCGGTTATATCAGTTCGTGTATTGATATTACAGAAAGAAAATTAATCGAATTAGAACGGTTAAATTTAAATAAACTCATCGAAGCCAGTTCAGAGTTTATTGCTTTAGTCGGTTTAGATATGTCTATCCAATATTTGAACCCTGCAGCATTAAGGAAATTAGGTTGGACTAATCTCACGAACCGAAAGATAACAGACTGTGTTTTCCCTGCAGACAGGCCCGCCGCCCAACAACTTTTACCCGGGGTTTTGCAGGGCATCAATTTCAAACAGGAAATCCGCTTCTGGAACAAAAAGACAGGAAATCCGTTTTGGATCGAATGGAACGGTTTTGCCATAAAAGATCAGGAAAAAGATAAAATAACCGCGATTGCTACGGTAAGTCCGGATATTACAGATCGAAAACTTTATCAGGAAGAGCTTCAGGATATCAACATCGAAATGGCGGCAGCAAATGAGGAATTGGCCACTACCAACGAAGAACTCGCCCAAACCCATGAAGACCTGATCCAATACACCAAAAAGCTGGCCGATAGTGAAGAAAGGCTACTTCAGGCCATTGATACCGGCAGAATGGGTACCTGGAGCATCGACCCAAAAACACTCGAAATTACCGTATCGGGATTTGTTAAAAATTTACTCGGCTTGCCACTTGATGAGCCTGCTAAAATGGACGTCATCATGAGCGCGATCAATCTCGATTATCATGATATACTGAATGCATCTTTAACAAATGCATTAAACAGCCACTCTTCAAGTGATAATGAATTTCCAATAAATAATTTAATCACCGGCGAAGAAAAATGGGTCAGAGCAACCGGGCGGGTATTTGTAGATCAGCATGGTAATGCGACAGAATATTCGGGTCTTTTTATTGATATTACGGAGCAAAAACTAGATGAACTTCGAAAAAATGATTTCATCGGAATGGTCAGTCATGAATTAAAAACGCCATTAACAGCCATTAATGGCTTTGTTCAGGTTTTGCAGCGCAAGGCTAAAAAAGATCAGGACAATTATGAAATGATCGCTCTGGAAAAAACACATAGCCAGATCAGAAAAATGAGCACCATGATCAATGGTTTTTTAAATGTATCACGTTTGGAATCTGGTAAGCTGCTTATCGAAAAAATCAACTTTAACTTAGATGAGTTGTTGAAAGAAACCATTGAAGAAACTTATATCTCACAATCTTCGCATCAAATTATATTAAATCCAACCTGCGAGGTTAACATTAACGCCGATCGGGATAAAATTGGGAATGTGATTTCTAACCTGATCAGTAACGGAATAAAATACTCCGATAATGGAACGCGCATCGAAATAACCTGCAAACTGCTTGATGCTGAGGTTGAAATTCAGATTAAAGATGAGGGAATAGGCATAAAACCTGAAGATATTGACAAGCTTTTTGAACGTTATTACCGCGTTCAGGGCAATCATACAATCTCGGGCTTCGGTATTGGACTTTATTTAAGCGCCGAAATTATTGAGCGGCATGGTGGCAGGATATGGGCTGAAAGTGAAGAAGGTAAAGGCTCTGTGTTTCATTTTACTTTGCCTTTGAGGTAATTTATCACAGTTTTTTACCGCAAAGATTACTAAGTTCTTCGCAGATTGAGTTAAGTTTTTTTCTGAAAAAATGGTCGTTACAGAACCTGTACCTATATTTTTTTGTTATTCTGAGGATAATTTATTGTATAAAAATCAATATAAATGACAGATTTTTTAGGGAACTATAGGCTGCGAGGAATCGTCATTCCCAACTTGATTGGGAATCGTAATGCAAACGCTTTAAGATTCCCGCCTGCGCGGGAATGACGACGTACTGATAGATTCTGTCAATGGTAGAGGTTAAATTTTTCAAATACATCGGAGCGTTGATGACAGATATACAAGGGGCGTCATTTCGACCGCAGTGGAGAAATCTTTGAACTATATTAAAAGATTTCTCCATTTCGCTGCGCTTCGGTCGAAATGACTGCGATTTTTTAAAATTTGTCATTCTGAGTGAAACGAAGAATCTTTCTCTCTAAGAATGAAAGATTCTTCACTGCGTTCAGAATGACAACAAAAGCCTATATCGTAAAAGCCTACCCTATTCCCAAGCCATTCAATAGTTCTTCATCAACTAAGTTGGGCAATGTAATTTTTAAAGTACCCGTGCGTTCCATTTCGCGTTCAATGGCAAAACGAGCTTCCTTATTACGGGCCCAGCTTCTTCGGGCAATACCATTGTTTACATCATAAAAAAGCATGTTCTGCAATTTTTCTGCAGCTTGTTCGGTTCCATCAAGCACCATTCCAAAACCACCGTTTATCACTTCGCCCCAGCCTACGCCACCGCCGTTGTGGATCGAAACCCAGGTTGCACCCCTAAAACTATCACCAATCACGTTATGGATGGCCATATCGGCGGTAAACCTGCTTCCATCGTAAATATTGCTCGTTTCCCTAAAAGGCGAATCCGTTCCGCTTACATCGTGATGATCCCTGCCTAAAATTACAGGAGCTAATAATTCGCCGGTTTTAATGGCTTCATTAAATCGCAGTGCGATTTTTGCACGACCTTCAGCATCAGCATATAAAATACGGGCTTTTGAACCCACCACCAGCCTGTTTTCTTTTGCTGCTGTAATCCAGTTGATGTTGTCCTGTAACTGTTGCTGTATTTCTGAGGGTGCACTCAGTTTGATTTCTTCCATTACTTCTTTTGCCAAGCGATCGGTTAAATCGAGATCCTTTTCATCGCCCGAGGCACAAACCCACCTAAAGGGACCGAAACCATAATCGAAACATAAAGGGCCCAAAATATCTTCTACATAAGATGGATACCTAAAATCTATTCCATTAGGCGCCATTACATCGGCATCTGCCCTGCTGCATTCCAGTAAAAAGGCATTTCCATAATCAAAAAAGTAGGTTCCCTTAGCAGTATGTTTGTTAACGCTGGCGGCATGTCTTTTTAGCGAATCCTGAACGTTAATTCTAAATTGATCAGCTGCATTGGCCATCATTTCATTGGCTTCTTCAAAACTTAAACCTGCGGGATAATAGCCACCAGAGTAAGGATTATGAAGCGAAGTTTGGTCAGAACCAATCGCTACTTCAATATTTTCCTGATCAAATCGTTCCCAAACATCTACCACATTACCAATGTAAGCTAATGAGACTGCTTGTTTTTCATGTTGAGCCAATAGAACCCTTTTCACCAGCTCATCCAAATTATCAATCAGCTCATCCACCCAACCTTGCTGATGCCTTTTGGTTGCTGCCTTTGGGTTTACCTCTGCACATACCGTGATGCAACCCACAATGTTACCAGCTTTGGTTTGCGCTCCACTCATTCCACCTAGTCCGGCTGTAAGGAAAATTTTACCGGCAGTATCTTTTCCATAAAAGCCTTTTTTACGGAAAGCATTCATTAAAGTAATTGCCGTACCATGAACAATCCCCTGAGGTCCGATATACATATACGAACCGGCGGTCATCTGCCCATATTGAGTTACCCCTAAGGCATTAAATTTTTCAAGATCCTCAGGCGAAGAATAATTCGGTATCATCATGCCATTAGTAACCACTACCCTGGGTGCTGCAGTACTGGAAGGAAATAATCCCTGCGGATGTCCACTGTAAATATTCAGCGTTTGCTGATCGGTCATTGTGGCGAGATATTGCATGGTGAGTAAATATTGCGCCCAATTTTGGAATACACTGCCATTGCCACCATAAGTAATCAGTTCTTCTGGGTGTTGTGCTATGGCCGGGTCCAGATTATTCTGGATCATGAGCATAATGGCAGCAGCATGTGCTGTACGACAAGGATACTCGCTTATTGGCCGTGCATAAATGGCATAATCGGGCATAAAACGGTACATGTAAATGTGTCCATAGTTTTCCAGTTCACTTAAAAACTCTTGCGCAAGCTCCTGGTGCCATGCTTCGGGGAAATAACGCAGCGCATTTTTAATGCTCAGTTTTTTTTCCGCAGCATTTAACACCGCTCTCCTTACCGGCGCATGGCTCAATTGCGCATTTCTTATTTTTTTTGCGGGTAAAACCGAAGGAATACCTGCCAATAGCTGTGCTTTAAAATCCATTTCCTGTAATTTTAACTCTTATAAATCCTGTCCTGCCTTGATTGCAGCGGCAACAATTTTACCATGTTGTACCATTTGTATCGCATTTTCCATCCTGTCGTACATGATTTGATCTTCTTCAAAATGATCGATTTCAGTACGCACAAAATCGTGTACCGCAGCCAATATTTTTCCTGGCTTTAATGGATGATGATAATCAACGGCCTGTGCAGCACAGAACAATTCGATACCAAGGATTTTTTCTACGTTTTCGATTACCTGTAAGGCTTTACGACCACTGATGGAACCCATGCTTACATGATCTTCCTGACCAAGCGAGGTTGGAATACTATCGGCACTGGCCGGGAAACAAAGTCCTTTATTTTCGCTGGCCAAAGCTGCCGAGGTATATTGAACAATCATAAAACCAGAATTTAATCCGGTTTCTTTCATCAGGAGTTTAGGTACGCCTGGCGTATTTCCTTCCAGGGAAAGATAAATCCTACGATCGCTGATGTTTCCGATCTCTGAGGCGGCTAAACAGGCATAATCAAGCGGTAAAGCCAATGGCTGACCGTGAAAATTACCTCCGCTGATGGTTAGATCATCATTAAATATGACAGGATTATCGGTTACTGAATTGAGTTCAATTTCCAATGCTTCTTTTAAATGCATCCATGCCGTTCTGGAAGCCCCATGCACCTGCGGAATGCATCTTAAAGAGTAAGGATCCTGTACTTTGGCACAATCGGCATGTGATTTCATGATTTCAGAACCTCGCAACAGCTTACGTACCTGTTCTGCCACGGCAATATTTGCGGGGTATGGTCTTAGTTGATGAAGTTGTGCATGAAAAGGTTTTTTCGAACCCTGCAAACCTTCAATCATCAATGCTGCTATAATATCAGCAGAATTCAGCACATTTTCTAAACGTTGTACTACCTTAACGGCATGCGCGGCAATAAACTGCGTTCCGTTAATTAAAGCAAGACCTTCTTTGGGGCCTAATTGCAAAGGCTGTATCTCATGTGCTGTTAAAAGTTGAGCTGTGGCAATAATTTCGCCTTTATAATGCACCTTACCCAAGCCAATTAAAGGCAAAAAGAGATGAGAAAGTGGTGCAAGATCGCCAGAGGCACCAACAGAACCTTGTTTAGGCACAACAGGAGTGGCACCGGTTTCTAAAAACCAGATCATCCGGTCAAGTGTTTCGATTTTAATGCCCGAGTAGCCCTGAGCTAAAGCCTGCAGTTTTAAAACCAACATCAGTTTTGATATTTCACTATCTATCGGTTCGCCTACGCCAACAGCATGACTCTTTAAAATATTTTCCTGTAACTTCCGGGTATCAACTGCCGAAATCATGGAGGTACAAAGTGGTCCGAAACCCGTATTGATGCCATAAACAGCCTTGCCAGAAATTGCAATACGCTCTACCACCTTGCTGCTTTCGAGTACTTTCGATCTTGTGCTTTCGCTTAATATGCCTTTCACTTCACCCTTGCTGATGGCCAAAGCCAGTTTAGCGGTTAAATGGTCTGTTCCGTAATTAAAAATCTGTTGCTCACTCATATCATAAAGGTTTTAAACAAAAATAAGCCCTATATTTGATACCTATAAATACCAATTACATCATCATGTAATAACCATGAGTTATCAAATAGAGCTTAGGCATTTAAAATATTTTCAGGTTTTGGCAGAAGAACTAAAGTTTAGAAAGGCTGCCGACCGCCTGTTTATTTCGCAACCGGGCTTAAGCCGGCAGATTAAACAGATGGAAGAAATTTTTAACGCACCCCTTTTTGATCGGAACAAGAAAAAAGTAACACTTACCGAAGCTGGCCTCTACCTTAAAGATGAGGTAGATTTTCTGTTCAGTCATATCGAGAATATTAAAAAACAGCTGACCAATATTACAGAAGGCAAACAAGGCGAACTTCGCATCGGTTTTTTAGGTTCTGCCGCTCAAAAAATTGTACCGGAGGTTATTTTCAAACTGAACAAAGATTTTCCGGAGATCAGGACCAATCTGGATGAAATGCCCAATAAACTACAGATCGAATTACTGGAAAAAGACATGCTCGACATGGGTTTTGTGCGGATGCAGCAGTTTAAACCAGGTATTTCTAAACACATGATTCATCAGGATACCTTTTCGCTGGTATTGCCTAAAAGTCATCCAATGGAAAAAGCAAGTTTCGAAGCGGTAAAAAAATTGGGTGACGAGCCTTTCATTTTTTTCTCAAGCGATGACAGTCCATTCTATTACGACCTGATGATGAGTATTTGCGAAGATCACGGTTTTAAACCCAAAACCTACCACAAATCAGTTAATGCGCTTACCATTTATAAACTGGTAGAAGAAGGTTTGGGTATTGCCATAGTGCCTACTGCCCTGCAATATGGCTATCAGGAAAATGTGAAGTTTGTGGAGCTTAAACATATTCCACAAAGAACAGAGCTATATATGATCTGGAAAGAATCTAACCGGAACCCGGCATTAAAAAATGTAATTAAAATGCTATTGAAAGATAAAGTTTGAATTTATCATATTAATAATTTAAACCAACACAGCCCTCAATAACTTTTCAACATCATCATTCAAATTAATTGGCGCATCAATGTAGATAAAAGGCAAAAATTTATTGAGAAAAGATGATCAACAATGCTTTACTTAAATGTACCATAAGAATAATCGCTAATAATGGAGTATTACTGGCCATTAATGATTTTGGCGGTAGGGGTAAATTCGTTATAATGGTAAGTACTTCGATTTAAAAGTATTTATAGGGATATTTCAAATAGAAATCACTGCTAATCTTTTCCAAACTATTAACAAATAACTCCTGGATTTCTATTGGCAAATTGTCCTCATGATTATCCAATTGTTCTTCAAGCTCACTATATAAAAAAGCGGCCTGAAGAAATACGAGAAAATTAACATGGAAATCAAGAAATTCATCAATAGAATTATATTCACCATTATTGTGATCGTAAAACAAAATTGTTGATTTTTCTATATTAATAAACCATTCGTCTCCCTGACCACTTCGCCCAATTATCCAAATCTTATCATATAGTTCTGGATAATTTTTCTCAATATATTTATTTTCATTTAAAGCATCTTCATAGCTAAATATTTCTATGTCTGGTGTGATTTCAAGGCCTTTGTATTCCGATAAAAATTTTAAATATAGAGGATCTGATACTGGCACTTTAATCAGATCCTTGATTTTATTTTCCCTACCCTGAAATTCTTCAAAAATTAGGACTGAATTCCTTTTTTCGAACATCATTGCCACTTAATTTAGTGATTATCTGATTATATCTGTTATGCTATCTTATCACAATATCTCAATCATTAAGCATCTTGATTTCGAAACAGCTATGTCATCTTAATTATGCACCCTCTTTAGCTTTAAATTCAGCTAATTTTTTTTCGATGAAAGCAAAATCATTAATTGCTTTGTCTCTATCTTTGGCTTTATCGTATTTGGCTATCCATGCTCTTATACCAAAAAGATAAAATTTTAATCCTTCTTCAGTCAGATCACCAACCTTTATTTCTGAATCATCGTTTGCCTTTTCACCTTTTTTCAAAATCATTCTAGTTGTAAAACCATTTTCCTGTAAAAACCATACCTGATTTTCGAAAAAGCGGTACTGTCTTTCTATGTACTCTTTTGTTAAAGGAGGGGCAGACTTCATTTGCGTTACCCAACCAATTCGATTAATAATTCTATTTTTATCCATTAGGTTTAAAAGATGTAAATCATTCTTCCACATACTCTGACAAAACATCAAGAGCCTTCAAAAGATATTCAATATCATAATTGGTTGTAGATTCTATTTCAAATAAGGTATCTTGAATTTTTAAATATTGATCAGATATCACTTCCAACATCAAATTCGTAGTTGAATTTACATCTAACGCATCTACCTTCAATATCATTTTTTCAGCAATATTATAATCTTCCATATGGATTATTGTTATTTCATCAACCTTTTCTCTGTTTTCAGTATAGTAGTAATTAACCTCTTAGATAATCTTTTAGTTAACCCTAAGAATTCCGCGATTTTATCTTTCAATCATTATAGAGAATATATATAACAAAGTTCCCAAATTTTTTCTTTTGTTCCTTTTACACCAAGTTTGTTAAAAAAATCACTCATCTCTCCAGTTAATTCTGGAAATATTTTTTCGATTATCAAACCCACCTCTTTCTTACTATTTAGTTTTTTTTCTTCTTTTGCAGCTGAAATAACGATTTTGCAAAATGGCAAAATAAACGCTGTAAAAACAGTATACCTATAATTATTAAAGGAAGGTTTTTCTAATTCTTTTTTCGAACTATTAACTAAGTAAGTCAGTCTCTGACCAGATATTAAATTAATGATTTTACTTTCACAATTTTTGAAAAAATCCTCTTCTAAAACCTGTGTATATCCGATTTTAACTTTTATGTTTGCGGAAAGATTTTCAAGTCCATCATCTGGCCTATTTAAAGGGCCGACCCAGAGATCGGTTTGTAAAGAACCGTCTAACTTATTAACTCTCGCGATGATAAAACAATAAAAAATACTTTCAATATGTTTTGAAAGAACAACAATATTGTCATACCAAAGCTTCTTTGGTAACTTGAATTCATATTCTTTTATTAAAATTTCGAAATCGTTCACTACATCATGAAATCCTGATTTCATATTTATCATTTATAAGTTTTTCCATGAGTTCTTGTAATTCCATTATATATCTTTATCAATGTGATTCTTCTACAACCGCATACTGCCTTGATACCTAAATGGCACAAAGTTTCTATCACCTCTAAGTTTACGTATTTTCTATAACATCAAACCTTATTTCACTAACACAAGGCTTTAGCTGGTCTGTTTAAAAGTATTCCAAACCTTTAAACCACTTAATTCAACGGATTCCAAATCCATTTTTCTTTATGGCATTAAAGACTTATATTTTCCATAAAGCGATCAATTCCTTCGCAAATATAGATGCTGTTTTATCATCTTTCTTTTTACTAAAACCTGTTAATGCTAAACCAATTTCAAAAAAAACTTTGAAACCGACCGAGTTAAATGGCTTTTCAACCTGTTTAAGTTTCTCAATAATATCTTCAGTTTGGAAGATGTTTAAATCATTATATATAAGATTAATGGATGGATCTTTATTGAATGACACTTCATTTACTCCTGTTTTTTTTGCTAACTTAATGGATAGATCCCCATAGATAAGTTCGGATCTTTCCAGCAGATCCTTTATCTCTTTTTGAGGCTTTCCGAATAGCGTTTCTATTTCTTTTCTTGACATTCCGAATTTAATTGGACCCACCGACTGATATGGAACAATATTGAATTCTTGATTTAAAATATCCATAATTATTTACACTTAATTTTTAATGTTTTTGCTTGGCTTTTAGTGATCAGACCTTTTTTATGGGAGTAATCAATCATTTCGATTAAACCAGCATTGTATTTATTTCCAAATTGGGTTTTAATATCAACAATGTCCATTTCTAATGCCTTATTCCATTTGCCTTTATTTATAAATTGAGATTGCCTTAATCTATACATTTTACCGGACAAACCCCTACTTCCATGACTTCCTGTTAGCTTATGGTCTGCTTTTTCCATCCACACGGCGGGCCCCTTACCATGACTCAAAGGGGATATTGAATTTGCAGGCGCATGATGAACCTCGCCACCAATATTTGATGATCTTACTTTGTAATATGATCCTCCCTGTACTAAGCCAAATACATCTAACCACAAATTTACATCAATTACATAAGAATAATGAGATAAACCTCCCTCCAATCCAATCGGATCTTTACTCATATAATTCCCACTTTCCGGATCATAATATCTAAACCTATTATAATACAGCCCCGTTTCTACATCTTCATATTGTCCCTGGTACCTAAATGGCATAAATTCCCGATCACCGCTGAGTTTACGGATTTTTCCATAAATATCAAGTTCGCAATCCCACACTTTTTTACCGGCATCATCATAAGCTTGTACTGGAGTGCCCAAATAATCACTAATAATAGAATAATACTGGCCATTAACGATTTTGGCACTTGGGGTAAATTTATTCTGATCGTACACCCAGGTAATTAAATCGTTGCCCAGTGACTCCATTTTATCGTAGCTGAGCAATCCATCTTCATCAACCACCAGGTTAGGCCGTTCGCTTAAAGGGTAATTCCATTCGTGGAGCAGTAAATTACCATCCCACACATAGCGATACACCGTATTTTTAACAATTTTGGCTTTCCTTCTGCCCAAGGCATCGTATTCGAAACTGATGATCTCGCCATGTGGATTTTTAACGGCTTTCATCATCCCGTTGGCCGCCCAGGCAAAAGCCCAGTCGCCCTCTTTCCATTCTGGTAAATCGGGTTCCGCATCTGCTAAGATATCCAGCGTTTCCGCTTTAGGGATATCAGGATCGGCCATTCCCCAGTTTAATTTTTTGCCAAATAAGCCATTATCTTCTGTTTCGGCAATTTCTTCTTTTGCCAAGCCGATAATGTTACGTTTACTTTTTTGTACCAAGTTGCCTTTGGCATCATAACGGTAATACCATTGGTCATCTTTAAGCAGTTTACCACCTTTATCGTAACGCCTATCACTGCGATCAGCAGTTTTATATAAGTTCCCGGTTTCATCAGGATTTTTATAGATCACTTTGCCATCATCGCTATAACTTGCCGAAGACAGACTGCCAAAAGTATCGTACCTGTAATTGATGCTGCCACCCGTAATGCTATTTAAGCAGCTATTCAGTTTATCATTCGGCCCCCAGGCATATTGTTTAAACGCGGTAATGGAACGGCTGGCTTCTACCTTCTGACTGATTGGATGACCTTCGTGGTCGTAATCGAATGTTGCCTTAACCCCACCGCTTAAACTGCGGCTGGTTTCCTGTCCGTTTTTGTTACGGCCAATGGTTGCAGTCCATTCTGCTGACCCGCTACTTTTCGCGGCAATACCATTCAGATAACCTATTTCGTCATAATCATATTGAATAGCTGCACCTAATGAACTTTTTAAACTGGTTAGGCTGCCAAAGACATCATATTGATAATTGATCTGATAGCCATCCTGTATTTCCTGGGTAACCATACCCAATGGGTTCCGCTTGAAATTAACTGAAGAAAGTTCGTTCTCTGCAGCAATGAGCAAACCGAGCTTATTGTATTGAAAAGCTTCGTAGGTACCATCTTCATAGCTGCTATACACCAACCGGCCGCTCAGATCGTAATTGTGGTAAATGGTCTTACCATCGGCCTGTATGGTTTTAATGACCTGCCCATCCTGGTTGCGGATGTATTGTTGCTCCTGCCCATCAAAGCCAATTTCTTTCACCACATCATCATTGGCATCCCTTAAAAAAAGATATTCTTCACCTTTTTCGTTGGTAATGGCCTTTAAATTTTCCCATTGATCATAGGTAAAATGAAGGGTCTGGATGTTCTGACTGGAGGATTGACTGCTTCTTTTTTGTGTTTTTAAGCTACCCATTGGGGTATAGGTCATGTACCATTCTTCACGCCCATCTGTAGCGTAAACCGGAAGATCGTAGGCATCGTATTCGAAGCGCAGGGCTTCTTCCCCAAAATCTTTTACCAAAACCACACGGCCCATATCATCGCGTTCCCAAATTGTGGTTTGATCACCATCCGGACTAAAACGGATCAAACGCCCATAATCATCGTAAGTCCAGCGGCGGATATTGCCTTCACTCGAAACCGATTCGGTCAGTTGATTTAAACTGTTATATGTCCAATGAACTTCATAGCCATCATTATCACGACAAAATACCGGTAATTTCTGTCCATCGGTATAATAAAAATCGACTACCCTATTGTCTTTTTGAACATGTTTAAGCAGTTGGTTCTGCTCATTATATAACCAGGTTTCATTTGAACCAGCCGGATCACTGCGCAAAATGAGGTTATTGTTTTCATCGTAGGCATATTGATATTTTTCGCCATCTGCGGTATGATAGGTAATAATATTCCCGCGTTCATCATATTCATAGCCGATTACCCTGCCCTCAGGGCTCGAAACCATTTTTTCTTCGTTATAGCGATCGTGCTCATACCAGGTTTCGCCGCCCATGGCATCCACCTTTTTGTAAACCAGATCGTTTTCATCATAATAATAACGTTCTATTTTACCATCCCGGTAGTACACTTCGTTATATTCTTCCTCCGGGAAATAGCTTATCGATCCGCTCATAAAACCATCTCTGCCCTCAGTGTGGATTACGCGGCCCTCTGCGTCATAAGTCCAGAAATAAGCCATTCCGTTTCGGTTGATTCTTTTAACTACCCGATTATGGTCATCATACTCAAAACTGATGGCTTTGCCCGCCTGATCGTAAACTTTGATCATGTTGCCACGCTGATCGTAATCGTAACTCACCAACAAGTCGCTGGTATTTTTATAGTGATAATAAACTGCGTTAATTGCCGTACCCGATTCATTATGCTTCATTTCGAGCACACGACCAGAGTTTTCGACAATCCGGGTTAAAAGTTGTTTTTGATAATAAAAGGTAAGCTGACTGCCATTGGTATATTCGATATGGTTTATACGGTAGATATCGCCATCTGGCCCCCCGCTAAAAAGAGTATAAGTATAAATATCCTGATCGATGGTAAGTATCCAAGTATTTTCATCTGGCCTTTCCATCCAGACCTTTTGTGCACGATCGTATTGTTTGCCTGAATATGGCTCAATATAAGGCAAAGGCATCACCATATTTTCAGTTGGGTGGCTAAACCCTGCAATGCCGGCTTCCGGATCAGGGTAAATGTAAAGATCATAATTGTTATATACCTGGTTGCCCAACATGCCCTTATAAGGTTTATCACTACGCCATACATTGTTCCAGGCCAATGTATGGCCACCAGGCAGTTCGAAATCCGTCCATTCAAAAAACATAGCTCCTGTAACGAAATTAACAGGTTCGAACCCCCAATGACAAAGCTTATTTGATAAGGGATTTTCTCCTAGCATGTTTTTTAAAAGCTTGTTTACACCCTTAAGCGCACCTTTTGCTAACGCCCCTCCCAATTTGGTTAGCCCCCTCATAATACCAATGGCTGCGAAGCGCATTAAATATTCTTTTAGTGTATAATTATGCGGTGCAAATGTACCACCAACCAACACCGGTTTACCAGTATTAATTTGCACGTACATGCTTAGTAAATCGCTATAAAAAGCGAAATAAGCCAATGGATTTTTCTTTAATTTATCTGGTACGGTTGGGAGCGGTTTTAAACCCATTGGCGGACACCAGCAGGTAAGAACCTGGCCTGGGTTAGAACCACTCATTTCTGAACCCTGACCTAAAACGGTAGTGGAACCCCAATATACTTCGCCTTCATGCGGTGAACCAGGAATGTTTACAATAAAATAAACGGGTATAGAGGTAATATGCCTGAATGGAAGCAAAACACCCATCACACTGGTGGTTGTAGTGGCTTTATGCCTGCCATGTACAAAAATTGAACCACCCATTGGGATACTGGGCATACCAATTAAACCCTGTGCAAATTTTGGTACGGGAATATTAAAACGGAGGTAATCCATCGGATCGAACACCATACCAATAAATGGGTGTGGTAATGGCAGTGGAATAAAGCCAAATGATGGTGGAATGGGAATGGTTGTCCAATGGAAATCGATAGCCAGTACCACATCGAAATGCTTACTTACATGCTGTACCGCAGTATTGGTCATAGCTGGCTTTTTAGCTTTTAAAAGCTTTAAGGGGCTTTTTGCTGCAGGCGGATTGCTGCCCGGGGCAACAGCACCACCGCCGCCACCCACTGCTTTTGGTTCGGCTTTGGTTAAGCTTGCAGATAGGCTTAATGACCTATCGGTAGACATATTCGGTTTACTCGCTTTAATCTTTTTCATCTGCATTTTTTTTAGGGTGATGTCATCACCGATCATCTTTAGGATAATGGATTGGCATGGTTCTTTGGCACTTCTGCCATTGATTTCCAATCCTCTCCGTAATCCTGCTGCATCTCCAGATCTAATTTTTTACCTTCGGGACTCTCTTCGCCATATTTTTTTAATATGATCGATGCGGTATAAGCCATCGAACTTTGTCGCCGCTTTTCTATCGGCATTTTCTTTGCAATTTCTAAACACTTCAAATAATAGCCCATTGCTTTTGAAGAGCCAGTTATTTTACTTTCAGAAAGCTGGCCCAGCAACCGGGTACATTCCATTGCGATAAAATTGTTCTCAATTAACTCAGCGATTTTAATCGCCTTTTCAAAATACCTTTTGGCTTCCTCCTTACCCGAGTGTGCCAAAAGGAAACTACCATAGCTCATGTGGACATGCGCGCTTAACAGCGAGCTTTCTCCGGCGCGCGCCAGGGCCAATTCGTATTGTTGCCGTGCTTCTGCTTTCTTGCTTTTTACAGCTAAGCTTTGCGCCAGCATGATCCTTGCTGCAACCACCGCTTCATGTAATCCCTGTTTTTGTGCAATTACGATTGCCCGCTCCAAAACGGCATTTGCCTGTTCATGTTTGCCTTTGCTTAAATAATTACTGGCGGTTAATATCTGTTGCTGGTAATCGGATTCGGGATCGTTCTTTTCGCGGTTGGTATGCGCCGCAGCATTTTGCATCAACTGGTTCACATCAATATTGATCCTGAATTCGGTTCCCTGTTTTAATTTTTTTAAAGTACGGTGTGTATGATGTTCCGTATAAACCAGCTTAATATTTTGGTTATTTGCCGTTTTAATACAATTGCACCATTCGTTAATCCATTCAGAAAGCCCGGAAACATCATTAATGCTTGTAGGCGCCAGCTGAACATATATTTTTTTCAACTTTAAATCAGGATAAATGTTACAGAGCCGTTCCAGAGCAACAACAGGCACATAAGCGTCGGTTTTATACGCTTCGTTTTCACCTGAATCTACATCCCAAACGATCCCTTTACCATTATCTTTCTGCCATAAATCAAAGATCTCTTTCCACTCTTTAACCAAACTTTTACCGTAATCATTTACGCTTTGAAATTCCTGGTAATGGAGCAGAAACATGTCATCGGTCCTGCTTTCTTCTGTTAACTGATATTTAAAGTAGGCCTCAAATAAATTTACCTCATGCCGCTCACCCAGGCAAAGAAAAAGCGTTTCTGATGGATGCTTCCTTACTACTTGTTGCCATTGTTTATCTATTTTAAATAATTCGAGTTGTACCGGATTCATTGAGCTTTAATGTCAAAATTAGTTTAGATTGATCGTTCCACTGCGGATATTCGTTTCGCTTTCACCCCCTACATTAATCTTCTTGGAAGCCAGGTTAGCCTCGTTTTCTCCACTCATTGAAAGTGTTTTCGTACCTATATCTAAAGTTTGGGCTTCTATACCAATGCCAGAGGTTGGTGTACCATCTTCTGGCCCCACGCCAATGCCAATACTGGTTTTGGCAGAGTTTCCGATGTTCTCGCCAAGGGTTAAAATATCTTTTCCTTTGATGATAATCTTACCGGTTTTATCCATAAAAATGCTGCTTTCGCCACATTTGATCAGAATCGATTCTTTGGTTTCGAAAACGGCTTTACCCGCTCCGTCGAGTTCGATAAAATTACTGTCTTTATCTTTCATAACCATACCTGCCCCATCATCCATGGTCAGGGTATGCCCGCTTTTAGAAGTTAAACTTTTGCTGTTGTTGCTGGAACTGCCACCACTTCCACTTTTGCCATGAAATACAGAACCCAAAACAATCGGCCGTGCAATGTTTCCTTCTTCAAAGGTTAGCGCTACCTGGTCGCCAATCTCCGGAATAAATACAAAGCCCCTGTTTTTACTCACTTTATCGCTACTTCCGGCATCTGGTGTAATTACCCGTAGCCACTCCGTTACATCATTGGTTTTGCATTCCCATTTAAATTTCACTTTAATACGGCCCTGGCCTTGCGGATCGGCATTATCAACCACATCTGCCAATTGCATATCAGGGTTTGGTTTAGTGTAGTTTTTCACCGAAAGCCGTTCTGTTGTGGCTACCACGCCTTCGAAAGTATTGTAATATTTTCCAGTACCATCAATATCGTGATTAATAGTAGTGATCAGGAATTTTCCCAGACTCTCCGTAGAAAATGAAAGTTCCTTTCTGATACTCATGGTAATTTCGGCAATACTGCCAATACCCAAAGCAGCATTATCGCCACTGGCATTTACCTTTAAAAGGTTGCTGATGTGTGCTTTTTCTTCGTTTTGCACATGGCTTTTAATATCATTGCTATTATCCACACGGATAAGTGCAGGTTGATTAAATGTTTTGCTGTACATGGTGTTTGATACCTGTATGGCATGCGCCAGGTCTGGTGATCCATCACTTGCGCCACTACTTTCGCTCTGCAACATTTCATCCTGTTTGGGATTATAGGCAAAACGTTTGTTTTTAATCGGCGCAATTTCCATGGCATACTGCAGGTTTTGCACGTCGCGGCCATAAACAAGGGCAACTTCTTTCTGATCGTCAGGCTTACCGAAATTCAGTTGTTTACCATCATAATAAAACCATTCGTGGTATTCGCCCGAAAGTCTGTTCAGGAAATCAAAATCACTTTCGCGATATTGAATCAGGTAGTCAATAGGTTCTTTTCTGGCTGCGTTGGCTACGATTTTAATATCATTCGAAGGCACATCTGAAGTGGCAAGATTTACAATGCTATTTAAATCTTTATCAAGATAAGAGCCTAAATCTGCCCCCCGATCGATCAAAATGGTTGGACTATACCCACTCACGATTAACACACCATGATAACCATGGCTTTGTGCCAGTTCTACCTTAGTTACCAAACCGACAAACTCTTGTAAATTGCCCGCATCATAACCGAAGGAAGCGGTAAGGGTTTTTCCTACAAAATCGCGACTATCATTTAAGCTGATCATTCCAGGCAATCCCATCTGATCATGGTTAAACCGCAGCTCAAAATAATGATGAACATTAAAGGCCTGCTTTAAGCTGAAGGAGGCAAAATGGGTAATTGCCTTATCTTCTATATTTATTTCGGTGATTAATTTCTTTTCCATATCAACTCAATAATAGTTTATGACTACCTGAACATTCCATCGCGAAAGGTTAAAACGTTTCTTTTTCCATTAAAAACAGCTCCGTTTTTTGTTTCGTTAACCTCGGGATAGCTGATGATTTTATCTTTAGGGTTATATTTCATGGCCAATTGGGCCGTAAGTTTTTCTTTATCCTCACCTTCTTTAAGATCGGCAGAGGCAAACAATTGTGTTTTAACTACCTTCCCAAGTTTGAACAATGGCTTTTCAATGCTAAATTCTGAATGATTAATTACTAATGTATGGCTTACACTATAGGGTTCAGTTCCACTCATTTGGCCATAGCCCATAAAGAGATATGTTTTTTGAGGAGCGGTATCTAAGCTGTATATATGTTCAAAAAATGGAGTTGGGCTCCCTTCATCGTCTTTGTCTTTATAAAGGTTGTTAAATGAGATTGCGGTAAGTACGTTATTTTCGTTTTTATACTGAACAATGTTCTGTACGTGCCACATAGAGCCCGAATAAGGTGAAAGCCAGTAAAACACTTTAAGATTTTTATCGTCGGCAATTAATACGTTAATTTCGTACGCTTTTAACGAAGCAAAATCATTTTCAAAAGCATTTGGCTTCTCGAGCGCGCTAATGAATGCTTTGATAAAAATTTCTTCAGCTTTGGTATCGCCATCATTGAGGTAACTCTCTCTTGAAGCAACCATTTTAGCCGCCAATTTTTCAAGCGAATCTGTTTCGGTATTCTTTATGCTTTTATTATCCTGTATTACAGAATCGGCATTATATGCTGTACTTTGCCTTTTATCTTCATGTTTTGCACCACATGAAAAAAACAGGAATATTGAAGAAAAAAATAAAATGCCAGCTATTTTCATATTATTGCCTTGGTATATTGATTAATCCCCTATTTTCCATAGCCTTTAAAATAACAGCTGTTCCGATTTGTTTATTTACATAATTGAGGCTAAAAACATGATCCCTTGGGAAACCTCCTTTAGTATAAAGGTTAGAGCCACCCCACAGATATGGCGAATTAATTTTATTATTTTGATAAGCTTTCGCTATACCATTATATTGCTCTAAACGAAGCAAAACCTTCGGCAACGACCAAACTGTTTCCTTATCCAAACCGCGTAATTTTAAAGCATCAACAGCACTTTCCTCAAAGGTAAATGGTGGACCATGACTAATTTTTGGCCGGTTTGCAGGGTGCTGCCTGGTAAAACCACTTAATGGATCGCCATTATGCAGGTGTTTGGTAAAATCGGAGTTGCTTTCCCTATAATGTACGCAGGCAATAAAATACCATGGTATACCAGTTGTTTCAGAGAAAAGACCCGTATCTGAAAATGACCTGTTAAAAAAGCTATTTGCAATTTTTGGATTCTTTTCAAGAAAGCTATCTTCCGGTTCGGTTAGAAAGCAGGCATTTCGATAAGTATATTCGGTTAAATTAAGCAGTTTATTTCTTACCGCCTGATATCTTGATTTATGATTTAAGATTTTATCATCAATAATCCGGTTGATCTCTGCAGTTTTTAACGGAGAAATTGTACAGGAATTGAACAGGTTTATGTATTCTAAATCGGTAGCCATAGGTAGCTCTTTTTATCATGCCACAAAACAAAAAAATCGTTATTAGTGCCAGCTTAGCGGAAACTAATAACGATTTATATCAGATTAAGCTTTTGGCCAGTCGTTTTCGTGTTCTGCATTGCCCAGTTTTAGTTTACGGGCAGATACTACAAAATTTAAAGTCATCGGTGTATTGTCATTTACTGCAATACCCTCGCTATATTGAATGATATAGGCATCTTCAAAAGTAAGTTCCTTCATTTTTGCATCTTCTTCGCCTTTTTTGAAGATAATACTACCAGCCTGTGGCTTGTACTGATTGTTAACCATTGATTCGATCACTGAAGTATCTTCAGTTGATTCGATTTCGATGTGGATGGTACCACCATAAACACCTGACGATGGACGGCCTTTGGCGTCAACATCTCTATTTAATGAAAAGCTGCACTGTAGTACATCAAATTCTTTTGATCCTAAGTTTAAACGGGTTTTAAATGCCATTGTAGTAAAGTTTTAATGTGAAAGATAAATTAATTGCGAGGAGTTTGGCGCTAAGCGCATGGGGGTTGGCGTCTAAATGCCTTAAACCCTAAACCTTAGGCCTTAAACCTAACTAAGCTTTTGGCCAATCGTTAACGTGCTCGGCGCTTCCTAATTTAAGCTTGCGGGCAGAAATCTGGAACTTGAGCGTCATCGCGTGATCGCCAACAATGTTTATTCCTTCGGAATATTTAACAATGTAACCATCCTCGAAGTTAACTTCTTTCATTTTGGCATCTTCCTCGGATTTTTTGATCAGAAGGGTTCCTGTAATAGGTTTGTACTGGTTGTTTACCATCGCCTCGATTATTGAGGTGTCTTCGGTTGATTCGATCTCAATATCGATGGTACCGCCGTAAACTCCGGAAGAGGGTCTTCCTTTAGCATCTACATCACGGTTTAACGCATAGGCACAATGAAGTACATCGTACTCCTTGCCTGAAAAGTTTAATCTAGCTTTGAAAGCCATAGTTTTAAAATTTAAAGGTTAAATAATTGGATTTTTCGTAGCCTCCGCTACATTAAGTATAAACCAAATATTAAGCCAATTATTGCGTATCTCACTCATATATAATGAGTAACAGAGTCGATAAAATTAAAATCTTGGCTTACGCTATAGGAAACGCAGATTATTGTGAAGAAAAAAAGTGTATTTTTTTTCAAAATAAATTTCCGTCTTATTTTTACTACATGCAATAGGGCAAAGTATTGTAGCATTTTAGGGCAAGTTGTTACTTTTTGCAACAGGTTGAATTGCTTCCTGCCTAAATTTTTAATGTTGATGTAGTTTTCTGGAAGGAAGGAAATCAAAAAAAATAACAATATGTTTATCCTACAGTAGCATTTATATTTTTATTAACGAAATGGAACAGCTGGGTTTCTGAATACATATTCCATGCCTAAGCAGACAATACAAAAAAAAGATAGAAATTAAAATTGATAAAGTGGAGAAAAGTACTGTGTACTGAGACCTGTTTTATTATCCTTTTTAATTTCTCAGCAAAATCTGTGCACAACATTCTAAACTTATGTAAATTCCTATTGCAATTAATTTTATTAGCTTATTCATCTTCTACTTTATTTAAATTTAAAAATCTGTTTTCTTATTCAGATTATTTATGCAGTATTTGGAAAATCTGGAAAAATATTAATCTGCAATCCCTCAACAAGGGTCTAGGATTCAATCTTTTAAGAATCCATTACTTAGAATTAATTCTAACAGCCTTTAATTTATTTTTATTCGAATCGCCCATAATACTGAGAAAAAGAAAGGAAAGATTAAATGCCAAACAGATGATTATCAAGGCATCAGCTTTTATCTGAAGTACAACAGAAATTAAATATAGAAATGCCGAAACTGGAACCGTTAACATAAATGCGAATAAAAATCGGAAAAACTGGGTTTTGGCATGATCAAAAGCATTGATAAAGTCGTAGTAAAAGCCCAACATATTAAGGCCTAAAAACATAATTGCTATTATCAATAAGCTTGTATTTTCAATTATGTAATAGTTGGCTTTTGTAATTACATCAAGTACATTTCCTAATGCATTTTTGAAAATCAATAATGGTATCCCGAAAACGGCAAGTAGTAAACCTATATAAACGATCCAAAAAAAAAATTTTTTCGATAACTTTTCAGCTCCTCCTTTTTTGTAGCTTTTAATAATGATTTTATTAAACCGCGATGGTCTGAAACTGTATAAAACGATAAGGAAAAAATAAAATTCAAGCTGGAAAATGGTCAGTTGATAACCATCGTTTGTATTCCTGATTAAGCTTTCGTTGGGTGCTTGGATAATGAAAGAAGAAAATAGGGAGTATATGGCATAGAACCTAAAAAGAAGGAAGTAGAAGAATAGCGCAATTGAAATTCTTTTGGCAATCATGAAATCAAATTCTTCATTTTCATCCTTTTACTTTAAAGATATTAACCATATCAAGCTTCATTTAATGGTATAATATCGATAAAAGCTATTTAACAATCCACAAAATCTTTAATATTTATACTCCGCTTAGTATCCATCTACGATTTATGAGACTAAAGATATTTGTTACTCGAAAAAGGTTATCTATTTACCAAATATCATTTCTTTAACTTTATTTAATTCTTGAATACGGTTCGCTGTTGCCATCGGCTGTTAAGATTAAGTTGTCACCTTTAAAATGATAGTTCAAATCGAATTCTTCATTTCCGGTAGCTTTCCCCTTATAAAAAATTTTATCTTTATTAATTCTATAGGTCATTTTTGAAGTAACGTGCTCTTTTCCATTAACTGAGGTTTGTAAGAAATTACCATCTGTGGTAAATTCTAAATACATTTTACCCAAATTGATTTTTATTTTATAATCTATTAAATCGCCTACCCATTTGCCAATAAGTTTCTTTTCCTGATCTGCAGTTTTAGAAGTACAACTCAAAAAGGCAAAAACTAATAAAAACATTATTCCTCTCATAATTTTTATTCTTGGCCTTGTGCATCTAAAGAATAATTTCGAACCCAGTATTGCCTTTTGGCAGGTATATGTAAAAAGGAAAACCAAATTCTTCGTTTTCTGCCTTTTTTAGGTAAGAAATAATCGGAGATTTATCTTCCCTAATTAAGTTTATCAACCTATTTTTTGCGTAAAACGCTTCCCTGGGCACATTCGGAAAATCCTGCATCACATAACCTTCAGCATCAATCATTTTGAAAATGTTATTTAATGCGGCAATATTATCTTCTTCCAGGTACATAGATGTATCTGTTTCTTCGTACCTTTTTTTTAATAGCAGCGCAAGTGCATCAACATCCTGATTTTTAAAAAGTGTATAAATTCGATGATAATAGTTATGTATCCTCTCAATGGCGACTTCATTTTCAACATCAATAATACCGGCATCAGACCAGCCTTTTAATTGGTAAGGCACTTCTGCCTTAAACTCACCAATAGACTCTAAAAAAGGTAATTTACCATCTTCTACCCGCTGCATTTTATACTCGTATACGGTTTTAAGTTGTTCCTGATCCACTGTTGAAGCATCAAGATATTGTATTTTAATAATAGCTTCAGCATCCTGATGTATCGTTTGCGAATCTGCTAAGGGCTTAAACCTTACTTTAATCTGCTGCGTCCCACTGTTAAGTATAAAATGATTTATGGGATAATTTGAGTAAATGCTCCCCCCACTATCATATGAAAAGGCCAGAACATCATTGATCAATATATCGAAATTGTAAGAGAGACATTAAAGTCAACTAAATAATAGGGTTCTTTTATCATGCCTGACTTAGTTATTTGAAAGGATTGTCGGTATTTTTATGATACCCCATAATTACGGCATCTTCAAATGCTTTTTTAGTAATAATATCGAGTTTAAAGTTTAAACTATTATTTACCGGATCTAGTGTTAACCGATATAGGACATCATTTTTTACCCATGTTGTTACTTGCGGGTAATCAACAACCATACTGTTAAAATCATTTTTATACTCTTTATAATATTCGGGAAAGCTTTCTTTAAGCATTGCCTTGGTTTTGGCACTTAGCGTTTCGGCCATGATATTATTTACTGAGGCACTATCAGGTTTCCCAAATTTTTTCTTGAGATATTGTACGCTGCTTACAGTCTGCTCTGTATTAACGGTAAATGTAGCAAATGATAACAGATTGTTATAGGTGGTAATAACCGCCCCAAATGAAGGATTGATCGCTGCTCCGTCGAATTTAAGATTTGCACTTTCCTTTTCATCGAATGAATATTTAACAATTTTTTCGCCATTATCAACTGTTTTAAAACCGCCATCTGAAACTTCGATATGTCCATTCTGGTTTTCCACTCGTGAAGCATAACCATTTAAATCAGTATCTAATGGTTTGTTAAATGTTAACTTCGCAATATCTATGGCCTCTTTTTTACAGGCAGTTGTAAACATCACGATTAATAACGCGGATGACAATAATTTTATTTTCACCTTAATATTTCAAATAGACAGGTATTATTCTTAATTTATCTAACTTTTATATATTCAGATTTTTCACCACCAGATTCTATAATTAATATATCCCCTTTTAAAGAATAATTAGAATCAAATTCCTCATTAGATGTTGCCTTTCCCTTATAATAAATTTTATCTTTAGTAAGTCTGTAAGTCATTTTTGAAACAACTTGTTCACTTCCTTCTCCTGTTTTTTGAATAAATTCACCATTTTTAGTGAATTCTATATACATCTTTCCTATGGGTTTACCTGTACTACGATTTTTCATCTCACTTGTCCAACTGCCTATAATCCTTTTTTCTACATCCTTAGTCTGAGCATTACAGCTAAAAAAAAACACAGTGGTTAATAAAAACATTATTCCTCTCATGGGTTAAAATTTATTTTTAATTCGTTTTTTAATTAGTAATCCCTTTTTTAATTTAGATTACAGTTAGTTTATCTCCTTTATGCTTTCTTTGAAAACGAAAATCCAAATACACACAATCATCGTGATTTTTATTATTTTTCAGTCGGATAATCCCCTCTCCATCGATTTTATTAACCAAAGAGACCAATTTCCCATAACCTTGATAGTCTAGCTGAAATGTTTCCGCATACATAGGCTCTATCTCATAATCAGGATCTTGTATCAATTTAACAAATTCTTCCGCCCTAGCTTTTTTCTCGTTTTCTCTATAATGCAAAGCTTGTGTAACCAATTCTTCTCGCTCTTTTACTAAATTAAGATATGCTTGAACATCTCTTTTCTCGATCAATTCATATATCTTTTTATATTCAGCAAAAACTTCATTTCTTATATCTTTCTTTTCTTCATATTCCTCTTTTCTTAAATTAATAGAATTGCGCCATCCGACCATATCAAAAGGTACTTCAGCTTTAAAAATACTATGCCATTCATAAACTGGAAATCCTTTAAATTTATGGGGTTGTTTCTCTACATAATCCCCATCATAACCTACTTGATTTTCCTGGTCCCATTTCTCTATCCATTGCTTTTCTGATTGGTCTATGTGGACCCCATTGTGAGCATTCATATCACTAAAGTAAATTGGCTTTTTGAATGTTTCTCTTGTAAAATGAGAAAATTTTAAATTTACATAACCCTCTTCACCAAAAACAGTTTGCTTAAATTTCGGATACATTCTAACCATAACCTCATGTTTTCCTGATGTCAATAACAATTGATTAATATCATGATCACCGCTAATGCCACCACCATTTTGAGTAATTGGCCCCATTATCCTTAATAAAAGAACATCATCTACAAATACTTCAAACTGGCATTCCATGTTATCAATATATATTCTATTGACCCTTCTTTCTGTTAATGTTGTATCTATTTTTTGAGGGAATTCTATCTTTGTTTTTTCCATTGTAATTAAGCGGTTTCTTTGTTTCCAAAAATTTTCAGTTTGCTTTAATTGTTTTTTTGTTTTACCGGGCAACTGCTGCTGACATGACATTAGTATTAATGATACCGTGCCAATTAAAGTTATTCTTGACATTATCATGGAAGTATATATTGTTTTGTTAAGTCAGGAACATCAGCCTTTAAGAAGGGCTCTTTATCATTACTAAACTTTAACATACGTTTAAACCCTTGAACAACTACCTCAGCTTCGAATGTAAATATTAAACCAGAAAAGCCTAATTCGGGTGTGTAAAAAACCCCTTTCTGATCTGAATCAATTTTAAGTTTAGCAGCAAAATATGCTTTGGCAACGCCTTGCGCCCTAAGTTTTACTTCAACTTCCATAAACCAAGATTTGTACTTTACAGCGAAGTTAATTTTGAGTGTGATCTCTATACCCATTTCAGCACCAAGATCTAAAGAGCCTGCTTTTATCCCTGAAAGACTATTAATTTCAAGCGCATTGAAATCGAAGCTAAGTTTCCCATAGAATTTTGCTTCAAAAGTAATGCCTCCATTTAAAGCACTCAAAGCAAGCTCCGTTCCAGTAACCATAGCAGCAACCAGTGGATGCATCCTACTTCCAACCGCCAATAAATCAATGGTAAATGATGCGCCAATTAAAGGGTCACCCTTAAAATTTAATTTCCCAACAGTTGCGATTTTCCCAACATATTTGCCTTCTCCTTTTTGTAAACTCCAACTAATTGCTGCATTTAAAGCAGGAGACTGCACCTCAAACATAAAAGGAGGTTTTCCTGGAATTTTCTTTACTGCGCCCCCAACCGTATCTTTTACTTTATCTGCTATTTCTTTATATTTTATAAAAACATCGAGCACTCTTCTGATTTTCTTTCCAAATTCGGCTCCCACCTCCGCCTTTGATTGTTTGTCATTCCATTCTGCCTGGAGTTTCAGTCCAAAATTAGTAAGCATTTCAGGGCTATTTTGTATTCTTTTGGATTCAATCCCAGAAGAAACAGCCTTCGATTGTGCCTTTCTATTCTCCCGTATAATCTCCTTAACCTCATCAGGTTTTGGGTTATTTCTGCTATACTCTGGTAAATTACCATGCGTATAGGCAGCTGAATTAACAAAATTATACGAAAACTCAAGGGTCCACTCTACGTCGGGATATACCTGAACATTTATTGTAGGATTATTTCGAACCGAAAAATACCTGCATGAATGAATATGTACCAAATATTCGTTGGCAGAGCTATAAATACCTTTTAAAGTAGCCTTGTGTGTAGGCCATATATAGTCAATAGGCATTATACCAGTTTTGCCCATACTAGATATTGCTGGAATGGTTATACTTCCTTCGTTATGAGCCTTTTCCTCATTGAGGTTTAATAAGGTAATCATTTTATCGTGTTTCTTTCTATCAAAACATGCCTTAGTATCGAAATTAATCGGTTGGATTAGAATATTTTTTGACGTACTACCTGATATGGTCTGATAAATGATTGTATGTGCATTATGGCCATAATATTCAAATGCAATATCTACACGCCTGTTGTTAGTATAATCATATTCATTTTTGTATTTGATATTATCACGGCCCATTTTATCATCGGTAGGGTTCACCTCGCCATGGCCAGCGGCTTTAATCCTATTTGGATCTAACTTTCCTTTAATAAAAAATTCTCTGACTGTTTTTGCCCTGTTTTCTGACAATACATTATTGTGGTTCTGTTTACCGATTACACAGGCAAAACCATCAAGTTGTATGGTGCTGTGCCTATGCTCCAATAAGAACTGGAGAATATTATTAAGCTGTTTAAGACTTGCGGGTAACAATTCTGTACTGTCGAATTTAAAATAAATAGATTCAAGCGTTGTTTCGCGTTTATCAGAAATATTTTTAACACCCTTTCCATTATCAAAAATGAGAACAGGTTTACCCCCTGCTTCGGTTAAATTTATTTGTTCGAATTTACATAGCTCAAACCTTGCTTCATTTTTATCAGGTTGGTAGATGGTAACCGGAGTTCTGTTTTCGGGCGCTTCTACTACTCGCGATTTAAGTTTATTTTTTATTCTTAAAAAACGGGCATGTGCCGTATCACCCTTGCCACCTGTATCTTCAATATATTTACCAGTTACCGGATGCACCACACGCACATAAAATTCTTCAACATCTGCTCTGTCATTCATTGAATGATACCAGGCATAAGTATTTGGGATTTTCAGGTTAATTTCGCCATCTATTACACTTACCCTGTAAATTTTCCTGGTTACCTCATCATCTTTTGGCCATAAGCCCATAGCAGACCTCAATTTCCTAAAAACCCTTACTTCTACGTTTTCATAGCCATTTAAACCTTCGGTAAAGAGCCTGAGCCATATCAGTTCGCCGTAAGAAAACTGGTAAGTTTTGCGTACATCTGCTCCACCTTCATTTTGAGTCCACCTGCTGTCTACTATTTTTGCCGGCGAGTCGCCCCTGATCTTTAACCCTGATTTACTATCAAAATTTCCGCTCCAAGTTGCTTCAATGTACCACAAATATGGGCCACATAGCTTTTTAGGAATTTTATACCCGTAATTAAAATTGCTGGGTATTGTTTTTTGGAGATCGATAATATTTCTCTCATTAAAAACAGCCCATTTTATGTCTTTCTTTTTGTCCTGGTCGGTAGTACCGGGCTGCCATTCGCCTATTTTGAACCAAACATACTGATCGGGAGCCACCACGACTAACTGACCCGGTATTGATCCTTTATTAGCATTATATACTTTACCTTCACCAGTCCAAATAATTTTCTTTATTCCCTTTGCCATATGTTATGCTTTAACACTCGCTTCTACACCATTAAAGTTATTTGCAGATTCATCTAAAGATTCTGACATGGGGTTGAGCTGTGCTTGTACGTCTTTATTTGCATTATCAAAGTTTTGTTTTGAAGCCTCTGCTTTTTGGCCATGCTGAACAATTGAGATACAATCGGTATCGCCGATGGGGCAGGTGGCTTTGCTGTCTTCCAGCAAAATCTTACCTCCATTTGTAAGAATCGTATCCTCATAAAAGCCCGACCATTTAGTCACTACTGCATTACAGGGTTTATTGTTCATTTTTGAGCAGGAACCGAACATATTTTTTTCGAAAGTTGCACCAATATCTTTGGTGGTCGCAATCGATTTCTGGCTTCCATCTTTATCATTCGCATATTCTTTGGTATGTGTAAGCACCTTTAATTTATCTGGTGCCGATCCAAATTTGCACATGCACTGTGCCCCCTGAACTACAATATGTTTCTCTGCCATTTGTTACTTATTTAGTAAACGGTCCCAAAATCCTTTTCTTGATGTTTGCCTATCAATCATCACTATTTCCGTTACCGGCAAACCTTTAACATTGGTATCCAGTTCAAAGTCCTGATCAAATTCTTCTCCACTTTTTGGAATCACCGTAATTTTCACCTTCACTTTTGATACAACTGGCGCACCATAATTAAAATCTGAAACTACAGATATGACTCTTCTGTATTTTGGATGTAAAAGGTAATATCCTTCATAATTGCCTGTAGCCCTATTTGCAATATATAAATCGTCTTCTAAAGGTTTAATGATACCATTGTGCAATAATTCTATAGCTCCAAAACTATTGGTTTTTCCGCTTAATTTTTCTTCTGTTATATAGCCCTCTACATTAAAACCGTTGGCTATCGGAAATTTATATATCGATTCAGTTGTACGGTGCTGTCCATATTCTTTATAAAGCGGTTTAAAAAAAGTCTGGATAAACCAATCATTCGAAAATGCAACCTGTATGCTGTCTGGATTGTTAAGCAATTTTTCCATTCGTTCGATATAATTTTCAACCAAAGTGCCTTCAAAATCATTAAGGATTTTAATTTTTACAGATTGCCATCTTTTTAAGATTTCAGTACAGTTGTAAACAGTTTGGAAACCTCCGTTTTGATCAACAGTAATTACAAGTGGATAAAATACCTTTCCGGCGGCATACGCCAAACGATCGGCCACCAGATCGGGGAGGATTTCGTTAACAAATACATCTCCAACCCGATCGATCTGAAATAAAGCCTGCCCCTCTGTCCCAGGCTTTAAACGGGTTACCTGAACTTCGTACTTTACTTCGTTGCTATTTTCTTCGCCCTCGTTAAAAGTGATTAAAACGCCATATTTTACAGACTGTTCTGCCAGCCATTCTAAACGAAGGGCATTTACACCTGAGTAATATATTGTTTTATTTGAAATGTCCATTTTATTGGTTGTGCTATCTATTTCACAAAAGGATTATCTAATAGTGCGTTTGATATCAGGTAAAAAGAAAGCACCAAACTTACTATCGATAGGATTCCGAAAAAAACTATGCAGCGTACTAAATACAATACCCAAACCGTTTGTATTTTTCTTATCAAAAAATCAGCAAGAACGAACAAAATAGCTGTTGGAATACTAATTACCAACCCAAATTGTTTTATGGTCTGCAAGATGGCGGCGAAAGTAATCTTATCTGCAAGGGCACCAAAACTATATATAAAATATAGTGTAACTATTGCAGTAGCTAATAAAAGAACAATCAAAAACTGAATCAATAGCCGGGGTATATTTTTCATAGTTATTTCTTTTTGTATCCAGGATTCTTTCCTGAACTGAAGGCACCTCTCAATCCCTGTTCTACCTGTGGCCAAAATTTTGTATGACTTAAACTGTGTGATACCATAGCTAAATATGGTACCGTACCAGGTCTGGACATTAGATCGAGTTGTTTATCCTTGTCAGCAACCAGTTTTGCATGATATTTTGTTACCAATTTGGAGTATATCTGTAAATCTTTCCTCAGTTTGGTAATTTCAGTATCAAGGCTACCAAAAACCGCAGGCTCTACCAGTTTGTCGATTACCATAGTAATCAATAACAAGGTAATTGGGTCTATAAACTGGCTGAACAGGCGCATTAATACCTCTTCCAGATTGTTTTTTTGTAGTGCACCCACTGTGCCTGTAATAAAACCTTCGCATATCACTTTTTTGCCACGACTGTGATAAGGATCATGAGTAGTAATATTAATATCCTGAATACTTAATCCAGCTGCCTGATCGGCAGGGGTCCATGCGTTAATTTCGATGCTATCTGTTAAGCCAGTATTTTCAGCAAATACCCTTGCCAACAAGTGCAAAATATAACTATCCTTTTCACTGCTTTTGATATCGAACAGCTGGTTTAAAACTGCAACTCCCTGGGCTAACCTCAAATTGCCAACAAATTTAGCTTTACTGTAACCCGTATTCGCATTATTGTAATTGCTGTACACATCGAAAGTCCATTGCAAAAATCTTTTAAGTATCGCAACAAAACCATCCCTTTCTTTGTCTAAAGTTGGCTTATTAACATTGATCCCCTGGATATATTTAATAAATTCCTGCGTTAATACATTTGCACCTTTAAATACCTTGGTCATTTCACGCCATATAATCTCGCCTTCTTCTTTTGACATCCATAAATCGAGCAAGTTAGCTTTAAGCGCACCGGTATCTACCTCTTCTAGTATTTTTAGGCCTTTTTTAAAATTAGCCATGTTAAAATTCTTCAAAAACACCTCAAGATTTACCAGACTAAAATCGGCTACGAGTCTCTGTGTTAAATCGTACTCGTTGTGTACGTTAATGATTTTACAGTCTTTGCGTATTTTGGAATGGTTTAACTGATGTTTCTTTTTAAAAAAGGGAGTAGAGAGATAAGTAATGCTTTTTATTTTCCAGGTTTCTGGAAAGCGCTTATCTGTTGCAATAAGGTTGGTGAACTGGTTAATTACATTCCCTCCATGAGAGTGACCAATTAAGTGAAGATGCACTTCTTTCCTTTTAAAGCCTGAATAAACCCTCACAAATAAATCGAGCAAACGATCTGCTGCTTTGTTTCTTTCCAAAGTATCGTTATCGCCAGACCAGCTAAAAAAGTTACCTTCGATATGAAGATTAAGGTACTGCGGTTTTAATTCTTTGATCTTATTCCAAAAATTTTCCTTGCTTGCCTGCCAATACTGCGTATTTGCTTGGTGTTTTAATCCCTGTGTATTTATTGGATCGGTAGTGCCAGCAACAAACATTACAATATCAACGATAGTTTTATCTTTTGTGGCCTCAGGTACTACAAACCTCGGCTTCTTAAACATTACATTCGTCATAGCCTGCTTATTTACCGGTGATATTTATTTTTTTGTTAGATGCTAAAATCAAATTTTCGCCTAAGGCAACAATTTCCACCTTTTCGGCACTTTCCATATGCGTTTGCGATGTTGAAACATATTTATCCGAGATGGTAATAAATAAATTTCTAGCGGTTTTCTTAATGGCCATGTTAAAAGAGATTTGATTTTTCAGCACTGTTAATCTCTACCGTTTTTTCGGAACTCTCCAACAGCATATTTTCCTTGGTGCTAAAAATGGTGACCTTTTCTGCATACTGCGTAGAATCCTGTGCACTCCTGGTATATGTTTTCTCTATCAGCTCATTCTTGTTGTTTGCTGTTTCGCGCATATCGCCGGTAGCGCTGATGTTGATATCCTTACCGGCAGTTTGTATAATATCCTGGTTGGCACTTGATGTAATGTTTTCGCCTGCGCTTTCTGCAATATTCTTACCTACACTCACATCCATATTTTCCTGTACATTAATCTGCATGTTCTTGCAGTTTAGGGTCATGTTCTCTAGTGCCGTAATGGTAATATTATTGCCTTTGGTATCAATATGAATAATATTATTATGGATATCCGTGATTTTTATCCCCTGACTGTTTGCATCATCATCAAACTCCACCAAATGCCCGCTTCTGGTAATGATACTCTTCAAGTGGTTTTTAATTAAAGGGCTGCTATCAACGCTGGCACTATGGTAAACACTTCCCATTACTACGGGGCGGGCCACATTTCCTTCTTCAAAAGCAATCATTACCTGATCATCAATCTCTGGGATGGCAAAATAACCACGGTTATTGCCCCTGTCGCCTACACCTGCACTTGGCGTAACCACTCGCAGCCACTCGGTCACATCGTTTGTTAAACATTCCCATTTAAATTTCACTTTAATGCGGCCCTGGCCCTGTGGATCGTTGTTATCGATCACATCTGCCAGTTGCATATCAGGTTGAGGCTTTTGGAAGTTTTTTACCAGAATGCGCTCGGTAGTAGCTACTTTTCCTTCAAAATTATTGTGGTATTTACCGTTCTCATCAATATGGTGTTTAATGCTTGTAATGAGGAATTTACCCAGGCTTTCTGTCGAAAAAGAAAGTTCTTTTCTTAAACTCATCGTAATTTCGGCAATACTGCCTATGCTCAAACCGGCATTATCCCCTCTTGCGGTCACTTTTAATAGCTCGCTGGTATTGGCCTTTTCTTCGTTTTCGACCAGGCTTTTAATATCGCCGTTATTATCTACACGTATTAAGGAGGGCTGGTTGAAGGTTTTACTGAAAGTGAGGTTGGAAGCTTTAATGGCATGTGATAAATCAGGAGTACCATCTACTTTGCCTGTGCTCTCACTCAGCAACATCTCATTTTGTTTTGGATTGTAGGAAAAGCGTTTATTTTTAATCGGAGCGATTTCCATTGCATATTGCATTTCCTGAACATCTCTTCCGTAAAATAAACCGATTTCTTTTTGTGTATCGGGCTTGCCAAAATTAAGCTGTTTACCATCATAGAAAAACCATTCGTGGTATTCGGCCGAAAGCCGGTTTAAAAAGGCAAAATCACTTTCTCTATATTGAATGATGTAATCGATCGGTGTGGTTCTTGCCGCATTGGCGACTACTTTTAAATCGTTGGCCGGTGTATCCTTTGTTGCTAATTTTACGATCTCATTCAGGTCTTTATCCAAATATGAACCTAGATCTGGTCCGCGATCAATTAAAATTGTCGGACTATAACCGCTTACGATTACAATGCCGTGATAACCATGATTTTGTGATAATTCGACTTTAGAAATCAGGCCGACAAAGTTTTGCATGCCTTCCGGAGAATGACCAAATGATGCGGTTAAGGTTTTACCCACAAAATCCCGGCTATCGTCCAAACTGATCAAACCCGGAGCACCCATTTGATCATGGTTAAAACGCAGCTCAAAATAATGGTGTTCGTTAAAAGCCTGTGTGAGGCTGAAGGAAGCAAAGTGGGTAATTTCCTTATCCTCTATATTGATTTCTGCAATGAGTTTCTTTTCCATATTAATTAATCTTGATCACAAAAAATACCCTAAACTAAATCCAGTTGTTGATTTTTTTAATGCATATCCAGAAATGATTCCATTTTATGTAAGGCATGTTCAGATAAGTTTTGTGAGTGGCTGCCGAACCAAACATTTTACCTGGGTGGTAATTGTTTTTTACTACAAAATATTTGCGTTGGTTAGACATAATTGAGCTTTAATTGAGATGTCATGTGGAAATTACCGCAGGACTGAAAAGTATTAATTTTAGATATTAGGTAGATAAAAAATAGGATTGAACTAAAAGCGACCGGTGTAAACCAGTCGCTTCAGTTTAATTATGTCTGATGACTAAGCTTTAGGCCAATCATTTTCGTGTTCTGCGTTACCCAGTTTTAGTTTACGGGCAGATACTACGAAACTTAATGTCATCGGTGTATTGTCGTTTACCGCAATACCTTCATTATATTGAATGATGTAACCGTCTTCGAAAGACAATTCTTTCATTTTTGCATCTTCTTCGCCTTTTTTGAAAACCAATGTTCCAGAAAGCGGCTTATATTGGTTATTAACCATTGATTCGATCACTGAAGTATCTTCAGTTGATTCGATTTCGATGTGGATGGTACCACCATAAACACCTGACGATGGACGGCCTTTGGCGTCAACATCTCTATTTAATGAAAAGCTGCACTGTAGTACATCAAATTCTTTTGATCCTAAGTTTAAACGGGTTTTGAATGCCATTGTAGTAAAATTTAAATGTTTTTAAATGAATGAATTGCGTTGAGCGGTTGGCGTGGAGAGCATGGCGTTTTAAACCTTATACCCTCAACCTTTCTACCCTCAACCTTAGACTAGGCTTTTGGCCAATCGTTAACATGCTCGGCGCTGCCTAATTTAAGCTTTCTTGCTGAAATCTGGAACTTAAGCGTCATCGCGTGATCGCCAACAATGTTTATCCCTTCGGAATATTTAACAATGTAACCGTCTTCGAAGTTAACTTCTTTCATTTTGGCATCTTCCTCTGTTTTCTTGATCAGAAGGGTTCCTGTAATAGGTTTGTACTGGTTGTTTACCATCGCCTCGATTATTGAGGTGTCTTCGGTTGATTCGATCTCAATATCGATGGTACCGCCGTAAACTCCGGAAGAAGGTCTTCCTTTAGCATCTACATCGCGGTTTAACGCATAGGCACAGTGAAGCACATCGTACTCCTTGCCCGCAAAATTTAATCTAGCTTTGAAAGCCATAGTTTTAAAATTTAAAGGTTAAAAAATTGATTATTGTAGCCTCTGCTACTGTATTCATTCAACCAAATATCAGGCCAAAACTGGGATATAATGCTCATTAATAAGCGGTAAACAAATGGTAAAAAACAGAAAATTTATGTTTATCGCCTAAAAACGCAGTTATAGATTGTGTTTTTAGTGGAAAAGATGTGGAAAAATCCGAACCTATCTTTAATGTTACAAACACATTATTAATCCAGAGTGTACAATAAAACTGTAGCGATTATACACAAAGTGTAGCGTTTTAGGACAAGCTGAATACCAAATCATTAAGATGGTCTGCGAGGTCACAGACCATTTTGCCTTTAAATCAACTGTGATCCAAATTTTTCCATCTTGGCCAGCCATTTTTGACTGTAATGATTTTCAAGCGAATGCAATTCGCCAATCGTATTGGTGAGTACAGGACTCATTCTGCATTTTTCAAAGACATTTTTTTTGATGGAAAGATAAGTTGTTTTTTTATTTGCTTTCCATTCTTTAAAGGTTGCCTCATCTAAAATAGATACAATTCTTCCTGAACGGCCGCTAAAGTTATTATTTACATTTTGCTGCTGAGCAGTAAAAATCTGATCGGGCATAAATAAACGATCAAAAAAGCCTTTAATTTTTGCGGGAATATGATCTACGTATACCGGACAAAAAAGCACAATATGATTACTTTGCCTAATCGCCGTTAAGGCTTTCTGCAAATCGGGTTCTAACTCGGCAATCTGTCTGTTATTAAACAGCTTGTTCGAATTAAATATCAGATCGATAATGGCCAACTCCCTTACGGTAGCTCCAACACTTTCTGCACCTTGCTTATAGGCGTTAATCAGGAAATTTGTAGATGCGTTTTTTTCAATATCCCCATTCAGAATAAGTACTTGCTTCATTTTTTTTGATTAATCTGATCAGGCCGATGCATTACAAAATTATAAAGAATTTGTTAAGTGTTATGCATAACCCATAAAAAAACCCAACGCTATGGTTGGGTTTTTATTTTCAGCTATCAAAAACTATTGCTGATTATACTCTGAACTCCATGTGGTACTTTCATCTTCACCTTTATGTCCATCCAGTTTTACTACAAAACTTTTGGCCGGAAAATATGGCGTAATGTGTATATCCAGGTGGATTCTGTCTTTTTGTTGTTCATCTCTTTCGAAACGCATGATCTTAAATCTTTCGATCAAACGGTCAGCACCCTGAATACCATCTAAGAATTTCACAATCTGACCACGTAAATCCTGTTCTGTTTTAGAAGTCCAGTTTTCGAATGCCCTTCTGTTCAGGAAATCGAATAATACTTTGGTAATGTAATCGAATACACGTACAACGGAATAAGTCTGTAAACCGATGTTATCGCCATTAAATAAGGTTTTGGCAGAAAAAGCCATTACTTTACCATATTCATTAACCATTGGTACCAAGCCTACTCTCTCCAGGTGAGAGATTTCACTTTTCTTTAAATCAAATTTTACGCCATCTACTTCATTTATGGCACCATGTTTTTTACCTGCAGTAACCTGCGACATTAAGGTATAGTACATTTTACCTGCAAGTGCAGCTGATCCAGGTACAGTTAAATCATCCTCCTCACCCACTTCGGCAACCTTACCACGGCCAACAAGCCAGTTACAGGTCATAATTACATTCGATCTAAAGGCGTCAGCTCCTGTAAAGTTAGCTGCTGTAAATAAATCAAGTACGTCATCAGGCTGATCAAGATCTGCAAAATCGGTTACCAACATCGCTTTATTGTTGTGCGCAATTTTACCCCATCTTTCTACCACTTTATTAGAACCCATGTAACCCGGCACCACCATTAACGAATAGTTATTACGGAGATCCAAACGGTCGTAATTCTGCTTTAACTCATCATCTACATAATCTATAAAACGAGGATTATCAAGATCTTTGATCTGATCCATCGATGCATTTAAAAGCACTACGTTTTTAAGTTTGTCAGATTCTGTATTTTTATAGAACAAATGCACCGAACGGTAAGCCTGCTCCAGTTCTCTGGTGCTTTCCAACGCTGTGCCAATATTTTTATTTAAGTTTTCTTCTGCAGCATTAAGTTTTTCTGTACTTTTTTCAACCATATCAGCCACAGAGGTAGAAGACTCAAGCACATCTATCCAAAGCTGGATTTTCTTTTTCAGTTCTTCACGTTCTTTCTTCTTTTCATCGCCGGTTAAAAAAATCTGTTTCCGGGCTTTTCTTTCAGGATTTAAATTCTGAAGGCCATCAACTGTCGCTTCTAACAAATCAAAACCGCCAACCCTGGCCAGTTTTTCTAAGTTATCCTTTAGTGATGTTTTTTCTATTGTTTTGCTCTCTGCCGGTTTAAAACCTGCTTCGGACGTATTTTGGTCTGCTTTTAATTCTTGAGGGTTTGACATGTTTTTTCAGCGTTAAGATTATTTATTCTGCTCCAATTCATCAACAAAGTTCTTTAATGCATTGATGAAGGCCGATTTAGTTTCTTCATCATCAAGTGTAGCCTTTAAGGTTTTGTTCGATTTTAATTGTTTGATTACATTAAGCGACATTTCTTTCTCAATATTCACGTTGGTGAGGTAGTTACTTTGGTTGATGATGTTTTTCACACCAAAATCGCCCAGATCGTTAAAGTTTAGGGTTTCGCCAACGGTAGATCCATCCTGCTTTTCGAAAGCAACCTTTACATTTGGTTTATAATGTTGGAATACATCCTTTACCGTTTTTAATCCTTCAACTTTTTCAGGTTTTATCGGATCGTTATCTGTAAGTTTTTGTACAAAAAGTGTTTTGTTGTGGGCAATTTCTGCGAAAGCTTCTGAGGTGTCAATTTTCCGCTCGTTTCCACCAATTTCATAATTAAACATAGTATGTAGATTTAGGTTTACAATTAATTTGTTTTAATAATATAATAGTTAACGTTTTAACTCAATTTTTGTTCTAATGTAACGACTTCTGGCTGAATAATATCCCATTGGAGTTTATCTTCTTCAGGATGCTTGCTTACTACAATCTTCGATCCTTTTTTCAGCTCGCCCGAAATGATGTATTTGGAAATGGGGCGACGTAAAAGATTCCGGATAACAGCCGATAACTGCCTTGCACCATATTTTGGTGTAAAACCATCTAAGGCGATCATTTTCTTGGCATCATCTGCTATTTCAAATTCGATACCCAATTTGTTCAGCGATTGCACTAAACTGCTCAGCTGAATTTCAAAAATGCGTACCACATTGCTTTCGTTAATCGGTGCAAATGGAACAATTTCAGAAATACGAGCTAAAAACTCAGGGCGAAAATGTCCGGCCATTACCTCCATCAATTGGTTCGAAGCAGGAATAACACCTTTTCCAATCTGTTCGGCAATCCATTCGCTACCAATGTTCGAGGTGAAAAGTATTAAGGAATTGCTAAAATCACCTTCCTTACCCAAGCGGTCGTGCATGTGGCCTTCATCTAAAATTTGCAGAAAGGTGTCGAAAACAGAAGGGTGTGCTTTTTCAATTTCATCAAACAATAGTACAGAGTATGGCTGCTGTCTGATTTTATTTACCAATAAGCCACCTTCTTCGTAACCTACATATCCCGGAGGAGCCCCGTAAAGCAAGGCGGCACTATGCTCTTCTTTAAATTCGGACATATCAAACCTGATCATCGCCTTTTCATCGTTAAACAGGAATTCGGCAATTGATTTAGCCAATTCGGTTTTTCCCGTTCCGGTTGGCCCTAATAAAAAGAACGATCCGATGGGCTGCCCTTTTTTATTTAGTCCGCTACGCGATTCCAATATGGCGTCAGAAACAGCTTTTAAAGCCTGGTCCTGTCCTACCACACGCTTTTTAAGGTATTGCTCCATATTGAGCAGTTTTTCCTTTTCGCCGGCCTGCAATTTACCCATTGGGATGCCTGTTTTATAGGCCACTATAGAAGCAATATCCTGTTTGGATATACGGTCGCTTTTTTCTGCAGCATATTTTTTTAATTCCTGAAGGCTACTATCGATATAACCCTGGTATTCATCTGCGGTTTCGAAAGCATCGGTCTGTGTCTCATCGGTTAACCTTCCTAATAAAACCGGACTTAATTTATTCTGAAGTAATGAAAAAAGCCATTTATAATCTGCAAATTGATCAGCTTCTGATTGTTCCTGGTTTGCATTCAGTGTTTCCAGCTCTGTTTCCAAACTATCAATTACCTGATCAGAGGTATCATTCATCATTTTCATCGCCGCCATAGTCCTGTCTAACAGATCAAAAGCTGAGTCAGGGAGCCTTCTATCTTTCATATAACGTTTGGCCAGGCGTACACATTCGCCCAAAGCATCGGGCTCAATGCTTAAAGTATGGTGTTCTTCGTATTTTACAGCCAGTTTCTGCAACATTTTAATGGTGCTCTCTTCATTTGGCTCATTTACCTGAAGCACTTCAAAACGCCTGCTAAAAGCCTGTTCCGGCTCAATAATCTTACGGTATTCATCAATAGTTGTGGCACCAATTACCGTTATTTCGCCACGTGCGAGTTCTGGTTTCAATAAATTGCCAATACCAGCACCTAATGGGCCTTTGCTATCTAATAAAGTATGGATTTCATCAATAAAGAGTACTGCTTTTTCAAACTGTTTTATTTCTTTAATGATGTTTTTTAAACGGTCTTCGATTTCTCCTTTGTAAGATGCACCCGCGATTAACGAACCTAAATCCAATTCGAAAAGCTGAACTGGCTTTAAACTTTCAGGAACGTTCTGATTTACAATATCAATAGCAAAGCCATCTACCAAAGCTGTTTTACCCACGCCGGCATCGCCGGTAAGAATTACATTTGGCTTAGTTCTGCGGCAAAGAATTTCCATCATTTGCCGTGTTTCTTTATCGCGGCCAATAATGGGGTCAGTTTTACCATCCCGAACCAGTTGTAAGCGATCTATGCAATATTTATACAGCGCATTGCCTGTACTTTTATTTTCAGCACCAGCGGTTGTTTTATCTGGCGAAACTACCCTCGAAATTTCTTCATCATTTACATAGAGATCCAAAATTTCGCGTTCCTTGATCGGAAAAGATTTTAACTGATCGGGCTGAAAACCGATACCGGGTTTTGCAAGTGCGGTTAACACACAAACCGGTGTAATTAAATCAAGTCCCAGCTTAATTCGTACATTATCCGATTCTTCGAAAATTACTGCAATTTCTGGCGCACCGTTAACTATATCGCTAAGACCTGCTGATTTCGCCTGCTCATCAATCCGAACTTCAGCCCACTCGCTTATGTATTCCTCATCCTTCCCAATGGAAGTAATAAATGATCTTAATCCAACATCTTTATGCATTAATCCTTTGAGCAAATGAGCCGCAGAAAATACTTCGTTTCTGTATTCTTTTGCCAGCGACTGTGCAATGTGCAATGCTGTTTTTACCGATTCGCTTAAGTTTGTAACTGCCATAGCCTTTAGTTGGTTGTAGGCAATACTGCCGGGTTAAAATTATTTTCAGTAATGTAGTAGTATATTTTGCCGTTTGAAATAAACTGTTGTTCAATCTGCGTAGCTCTTTTAATCTGCTGAACTGACTGATTTAATAATTTAATGTAAGTTTCAAACTCATCCAGCGGCATTTTAGAGGTATTCTTTAAATCACTTACCTTGTATTTGGCTAAAAACTCATTGTTTAAAGGCAAACCCGTAACCAGCTTAATGTAGTTACTTAAAGTCATTGCCTTGATATCACTTGATGGCATTTTCATACCCAAAAACTGTTTAGGCATTCTTACATAGTTTTTAACCAGCTTCCTTCTAAAAGAAGATTGATCGGCCTGAAGGTTTTGCCCCAGCATAATCGAAAATACATCTACAATCTGCTTGTACTCCATATTATTTAATACAATGGCATATTGTAAATTGGAACGGTTATTTTTTACTACATCAGCAGATAAGTTAGCAGTAGTGTAATATTTAAAAGCATTATGCGGCATGCGGTCTGCTACTTCTGCACCAACAGGTTCTGGCAATAAAGCTTCCACCTCAGCAGATAGGTTTTTACGCGATATACCGGTTAAGCGGAAGGCGCTATCCAACGAGCTGATCTGATTATAGATATCTGAATTGGTTTCTTTTACAAAACGACGCAGGGCGATCGTCATACTCTGGTTTGAATTTACTGATCCTTTGGTCGGGAAAACCACACCACCCTGGATTAAACTGTTTTTAGGATAATCTAAATAATAAGAAATAGAATCCTGTAAACTTGTATTATAAGGCTGAAAACTTTTTAATCCTTCACCTTTTACCATCGTATTTTTTCTGTATTCTGCAGAACGGATAGCAGACTCCGAAACGAGTTTGCGCGATTGGATAACAAAATCGTTAAACGACTGGTTAAAATCACTGTACACCTGTAAAGCTAAAATGCGGGCATCGGCAAGGGCAACCTGTTCGCTCAGCTCATTAATCAGATAATTGTTCGTTCCACCTGAATTTCCGGTACTACCCACCAATATAATTAAGTTGGTTTCGTTCTTTTTCGCTTTAAATAAGTTTATTCCTGCTTTTAACGCGCTAAAAACCGGTTCTTCCGAAATCTCGCCATTACACCTCATGGTATTTTTTGCCTGATTTGATAAGAAAGTCATCAATTTCCTGTAATCATCCTGGATCGGGCTAACAAAAATACCCTGTTGTCCACATCCGCTTTCACCACGGTACACTACACCGCCAAAGTTTACTTTGGTTCCTTTACCAAAATCGCCCATAATATTTTCGAAAGACGCAATAGTATTGGTCATTCCGGAGAAATACTTAGTCATCGGGCTTCCGCCATCCACTACGAAAACAACATTTACTTTTGTTTTATTTTTGCGCAGCTTCAGGTAATCCTGATAGGAAAGTGAAGAACCATTAATAGTTAATAGCTTATTGTCTTTTTTGTTGTAAACATCTGCAGCAATACCTACCATGTTGCCGCCCTCATCATTTGAAACAACAGGCACACTACGCAGGATCAGGTTTTCTCTTGACAATAAAGGATCTATTACGAAAGCTGTTCCTTTATCAATGCCATTTTTAATGGCCAGTGCGGTTGAATCATCCGTATCATAGTCGCCTGGTTTAACGGAGGTGATGTACAAACGATCTCCCCAGCTATGTATAGCCTCGGCAGAAACCCATCCATAAATACTTTTTAAGGCTGTATCTGCAACCAGCTGATCGTCAGAACCGATCAGGTATTTTTTGCCATCTTCCGATTTTTTATAGATGTAGGCAATTTCATGCAATCTCACCTTGGTGCGTCTGTCTTTAAGTTCAGGCGTGTTGTAAACCAAAATTGAATCGGTCGTATCGAAATAGAATTTCGGCTCGGTTAACGCATTTTTTCCATTAACTATACCAATGGCCTTTTCAGCGTAACCCGTTTTTTGGTTAGAGAACGCACGTTGCCATAAAAGTAGTTTGGATTTGGCAATCCACCCATAACTGATGGCGCTTTTTTTATCATTAATTTTTCTTCCCCTGATCATTCCCGCTTTATACTTGATCAGTTTCAGATAGCCATTTTGCTCTTTTGAAACATAAAAAGGTTCCATAAAGCTGATTTTTTTCATAATCAGGCTTCCACCTGGTGCTGTTGTTGTATAATTATCTTCACGATCGGAAAAAACAATCCACGGCAAACTGCTGCTGCGGGTGTTCTCGTTAACATTTATCGTTTCAGCTGGCCTTTCGTATGATTTAGGCATGTATTTTACTTTTTTGCCAAAGGATGCCGGTGATTGTGCATAGGCAAAAGATATTCCTAAAAACAGGATGGTTAAGGCATAATATTTTTTCATATTCTTTGTAGATGAGCTTAAAATTAGGTTAAGATGTTAATCTATTTTGTTTTTGCCGGAGCATCAGTAGTTGCTGTTGCTTCAGGCTGGGCCGTTCCCGAGTGTTGTTTAATATTTAATAAACTGGCACAGGTAGAGTTGGGCTTAATGGTCAATTGCGCTTCATCCACCGCTATTTCTCCTCCAAAAGTCAGGCCCATACAATACGAATAAATATCAGTCTGTTTTTTCTTACCATTCATTTCTACATTTACAGTTACTTTTTCGTTGTTGCACATGTATTTGTTAATGAGATAGTAATAATTTGCGTTAAAATCAGCTCCGTTGGCAATGGCTTGCAGGCGTGCCCTGATATCATCAATGGTTTTACGTTCTCCATCGCCAGGAGCAACCAGGTCATCTACGATTTCGGCATTTGGATCAGTAATTAAAATGGTTAAAAAAGCGGGCTTACGGGCTTTATCCGACCGAAGGCGAACTACGTATTTCCCTGGTGTGCGGTAGGTGTATAAGGCCGTTTTTCCTTTTACATCCACCCGGCCGGTTTCGCCGAACGACCATTCGAAGTCTTTTCCTTCTCCATCACCCTCAAGCCTGATCTCTTCGTTAACCAAACCAGCGGTAGGGCCACTAATGGTTAACACACTATCTACAGCCACTGTATGAACGGTATCACGTACAGTAACCGGAAATTCCTGGCGGAGTTCCCCATCAACAGTTAAGCGTACAATGTAGGTGTCGGGTTTGGTGTAGTGGTACGAACCTGTTTTTGTTGTGGCCTTTTCGCCATTACCAAATTCCCATAACCATTTTGAGGCCTTTGGGGTATTATCGGTAAAAACTAAATCTTCGTTTAAATAAATTTCATCCTTAAGGATCCTCGCATCAATTGTCCTTTTTTCGAACAATGAACTTTTAAATAAAAAGATCAGGCCTGTTAAGAGCAGTACAGCCAGCAGGATGTAGAGAATAACATAGCCTTGCGAATTTGAATTAACTTGCTTGGTGTTTGTGTCAGACATAGGTAGCGTTTTTTATAGGTTGTTTGGTATTTTATCTTGCAGATATTGTTTGCTGTAATTGCCGTCTGTTGGTAATACAATCATCTAACTGTCTTTTATGCAGCTCAATATCTGAAATATTTCTGTTTTGTTCTTGTCTATCGTAAAATAATCTATCGTATAACTGTGCAGTGTGAACAAAGATTTTATAGCGTGAATCTGATGCCTTGCGGTCAAACGCAGCTTTTATTGAACCTAATGAAAGCTGGATATCGTTCTTTAAAAAAACGGCCTGCACATTTGGGTTATAACGTGTGATCTGTTTAAACGTAGTATCAATGGTTGGCATGGTTTCTTTCACCATATTTTCGAATGCTTCGTTCTCGTTAATCTTAACTTCCAGTTCTTTTTTAGAAATTTCGTACTTCGACTTATTGCTATAAAAAATCCCAAAGCTCAAAAGCCCAACAGTGAAAACGAACAATGCTGTAAAAAACAAGAATTGTTCACGTCTTTCTTTTATGCTTATTTTAATCATGATGTTTTAATTACTTGCCGTACCGACCGTTTCTAATTTTTTGTGCTGCAGATTGATTTGCCTTTTGGCACTCGTTTATACGTTCTTTGTACCGCTGTATATCGCTCCTTGATTGGAAAAGCGAATCTTGTAAATCGGCCATTGCACCAACATTATTGTTTAGTTTTCCGTACAGATCGAAACTCGGACTTGGTTCTGTTTTTTTAGAAATTAATTCTTTTATCTTATTATTAGCGCTCTGGATATCACTAAGCAGGATACTTTGCTTGCTCATTTCATTTGCATTATAATCGCGATATTGGGCAAGTTCTTTGAACCGGACCTGAATAAGGTCAAAATTTGTATTGATATCTTTTCTTAGGTAAGATAATTTATCGCTTTCCTTTACCTTTTTATCAAGCAGGGTATACTCATAGTCGGATGCGGCAAAAAAAAGATAGATACAGAGAATGGAGAAAAGCGTTAGAAATACAAAGTTGAGAATGAACCTCGTATAAGAAGTTCTGATTTCGATGGCATTGATGGGTTTCATAGAGCATTAAATAGTTTTCACATAGCATTAGTTTTCACATTAATCTGACATCTCTTTCACCTTAATCACTCAACCTTTTTCAAACTAACATTGTCTATAACAATTTTTAATATTTGTTGTTTGATAATAAAAACGATTTTATTTATTTTACTTTTAGCAAACTTTAAGCCAAATCCTTTATGTCTGAAAATTTTTACAACAAACCCTTCAGATTTAAGTCTCTTTTCTCAGGTACTGGGCTTCAGCCAACTGACCTTGGAAGATCGATTTCGCACCATATCGAACTGATCATTTTCACACGGTATGGGGAACACCGGTTCCGCAACGATTTTGGCTGTGAGATATGGGACCTTGACTTCGAATTAATCGTTAGTGAAAGCCTCTGGGAGGAAAAATTCCGCAAATCATTGCTTAAATCCATTACCGATTATGAGTTCAGGATCTATAATACTTCGGTTGAAGTACGCATTACGGAAGTAGAAAATGTATATCCCCTGCGTAAGATAACAGAGATCAAAAAAAAGGTTGATATTAGTGTACGGGCACTGATAAAAACCACAGGCGAAAAATATTTTTTCAACACCGCATTATTCCTCAGCCCGCTATCCACCTAATCTAAAACGCCCCAAATATCCTACACATGAAACCAGTTTTTTACTCATCTAAAGATGAAATCCGCAATAGAATTTTAAAAAATGCTGAAGATTTTTGGAATGTTAAAGACAGTAACGACTTCGATCCGCTGGTTAGGCTGATTATTGAAGCCTTGAGCAATGAGCTTTTTAATGTTGCCAATGATGTTAAAAATTTAGAGAACAGGATTTTTGATAAGATCAGCCGCATTTTAGCCCCCGATCATTTAACTTCTTCGTTACCTGCTCATGCCATTATGCATGCCAGACCGATTGAGCAGCAGGATTATCTTTCTCCTTATTCGCAGTTTGCATTTAAGAAAAACATCCCTCAGGAAAACGATAAGGCAAAAAAAACCGATATTTTTTTTAGTCCGCTGCATACCGTAAAAGTAAATAATGCAGCTATAAAATATATTGTTACCGGAAACACCCTGTTTAATGTAGAACAATTGGGCAAACAACCCATTCACAATACACTTCCCGGTACTTCGGTAGAGAAAAACACGATGTATATCGGTTTTAGTGGAATTAAAGACTGGATGGATTTTAATAAACTGAACTTATTTTTCGACTGGAAAAATTATTCGGTGCCTGAAAACACTTATGATCTGCTCTCGCTGGGAAAATGGTTCTACAAAAATAACGAACTCGCGGCCTATACTGAACGTTTTATGGACGAGCCTTTAACGGGTAAGGTACAGGCACCTTTTCATCACAAGCAATTGCTTAATCTGATTAAAGCGGATGTTTTACAGTTTTACAGCAATAGGTTTATTACCCTGGGCGACCTTAACGACTTCAATATCGACGAAAGCGGGGAACTCCCTCCAGCGTTTTCAAACCTGTTTCAACCAGCGGTTTTAAACCAAATCGATAATTCGGTAAAATGGCTTAAAGTAATTTTTCCGGCAGCGATAAACCAGGAAATGCTGAACGAGCTTCATATTTATATCAACGCGTTCCCGGTAGTTAATAAACGGTTAAGCCAGATTAAACACCGGCTTAAAACGATGAAAAATATTATCCCAATTAAAACGGAATCGCTGGACCAGATGCTCGCGGTAGAAAACCTGAAGGATAATAAAGGGAAAAGTTATAACGAAATTCCCTACACCAACGAGAATGAAAAAGGCGATGGTTCTTTCTCGATCCGATACGGAGGAACGGAGCGTTTTGATACCAGGAATGCAAAAGAACTGGTTGATTATCTTTTTGAGCTTTTACGTGATGAAAAAGCAGCTTTTACAGCTTATGGACCTGATTTTTTAAGTACCATCCTTAAAAACCTGGAGCAGAATATTGCCCTGATTGAACAAAAAAGTCGATCGGCGCTGAAAGATATTAAAGAGTTGCCAAGCTATATTGTATTAAAACCGATTGACGATGCGGACATTTTATTTTTGGATATTTGGGTTACCCAGGCCGAAGAAGCCAACCACATCAATGCCGGTAGCCGTTTAGTGGTATACGATAACAATAGAGTAAATGCTGAAAGTATCTTTTTATTAAGCCAAACAAAAGGCGGCCGGTCAAGATTGAATTCCACCAACCGGGTGCAGGCTTATAAATATGGCTTAACCACTGCCGACCGGATTATTACGAAGGCTGATGTGATCAATTTTTGCCGTTACGAACTGGGCAACAAATTAAAGGGAATTACGCTTGCCAAAGGTTTGATTATGGATAATAAACCTAATGCGGGTTTTATTAAAACCACCGATATTCTGATCGAGCCTGCAGATCAGCTGAACCTGAGTACACAGGACTGGGAAGAACTGTTGAGCTTGACATTGGCAAAATTAAATTTAAGAAGCACCATGAATATACATTACCGCTTGCTGTTGAAGCCGACGATGTATAGGGCGGTTTAAGGTTGTGATAGGACTTAAAATAAATACCGTCATCTCAACTGGAACGTAGTGGAATGGAGAGATCTATTTAGACAAATTTAGCTTCGCTGAGCAATTGTGGTTCTTGATTTCCTTGCACTCTTCGACGGTATTATGAAAGTTCGATCGTGTAGAATTGTTTGATGCCTCGCAAGGGCAACCTCCTTCGGTTTTCCTGCAGGCCATTATTATTTAAAGATAAACCGTATAACCTAAATAAGCACTTTCACCACCCTCGCTCAATACTGTTTCCTGATAATCGGCTGCGGTAAGGAGCTCTACATTTACTTCGGCATCAACAGGCATCAAATAACTGATAGCCATATCCAGAATGGCCCTGTTTTTCTGTCCGGGGATAAATTTAATCAATTCCTGTGGAAAAGTAGGGCCAATATTAATGTTATACGCTTCATTTTCGGGCATAAAACTATCGCCTATGATGGTATCGATACCCAGCGCACTCCCGCCCAACTGCATCTGCATTCCTTCTGCGATTTTTACCGGGGCAATATTAGCGGTGGCATCCACAATAGTAAGGGGCAGGTTAAATAATGCGGTTAGCACCTTCGATACAAAATCGATGTCGTTTCGTTTCTGCTGGATCTCAGGCAGCAGGTGCATCCAGATAATACTCTGCTCTTTATTGAGCAGATTAAACTCATCCCAGCCAAATTCAAAAATCTGACTTAAATCGGAATAGGTTGTTTTTTTATCGAGCATATTCTCATATAGCTCGGTCATAATTCTTACATAATTGATCTCGGCATCAAAAGGTGTAAAAAATAACCTGGCCTCTTTTTCTTCCTCCCTCCTGTCTCTGATGTCTTTAATCATCGATTCCTCGTCCATGCCTGCACTACCGGTTGGCGGACGGTGAAAAAGTCCTTCGGGGAGCATATCATACAAGCCTTCGCGGTTGGTATTGATGCGGATGCGATCTTGTCTTCTTTTTTCAGAATAATAAGTTGTGGCAACCTCGATATCTTTCGCAAATGCACGTTTATCAGGTCCCAATGGGATAATTTCGATCCGATCGGCATCAACCACCTTACGTTCTATCAGGTCGGCAGCGTGGGCAACGGCCTTATAATCTGTAAATAGTTCGTTATTAATCAAAGTTTCTTTTTTCATTAAACTTTAAGGCTTCATTTTTGTTATAGGTTAAATTTTAATTATCAAAAAAATAACAATTATAATCAAATACTAAGATACTATATTTGTAGTACATCACATCTATAAAAATTTAATGGACGTTCAATCATTTTTTATCCGCTTTCTCTTATTCCCGCTGATTTTCATGGTATCAACAGCGGTGCTTTCTATCATTAACAAGAAGAACCAGTTTCTCAATAACAAACGACTCATCGTAAGTGTTCTGTTAATTGGCATTATTTTGGCCATCCCGGGGTTTTTAGGCTTTCTAAACTTCAATTTTATGCCCTGGGGATACATTATCTGCTGTATCTTTTACCTTTTAATGGGAACGGTTTTCGTTTACCTGTTAACCAAATACTACCCGAAGGATATGCTGGAGCGTAAAGTTTTTATCTTTTTTGCCACATTAATTTCGACCATTTTATCTGTTTATTTATTTCAACTGGCCTTTAACTGGTTAAGTGCGGTAAATTTTGGGTGGTTCGGCGCGGGCAGTATTGCCTGTTTCTTTGTGCCACTTATTTTTTGGTGGGCTTATGTTTCCTTATTGGAGATTCCATCAGAAATTTACAAAATTTGGAGATATCCTGATACGCCACTGGATATTAACATGGACCACGTAGACTTTAACCGTTTATTGGTATTGGAACTTGAGCTTTATAAAAAAAGCAGTGATCCTGAGCCATTGAAAGTAAAGGTAAAAGCGGTAGAAAACATGAACTTCGGTATCTGGTTCCACAAGTTTATAGATGATTATAATTTAAAGTTTGCCAAAAGTCCGGTGGAATTCAGGAGCGACGATATGGAAAATTATAAATGGATTTTCTTTATTAAAACTTCCTTCTTTAAACGGAATATCTTTATTGATCCGGATCTGGATATTATTGAAAACGGCATTACCGAAAAAATGACGATTTATGCTAAACGGGTATCTGAAAATATTAACAAACCAAATGAAGTTGGAGAAAGTGCTATCTTTATCTAATCTATAATTAAAAACATCTACCATGATAAAGCCGCTAAAATATAAATCCATTAACTGGATTAATGGCATGAAGCTCTCCAGTGATCATTTTACCTTGAGTGATCTCTACTTGCAGGACTTTGTACGCGATGCCGCCTCTCTACATTTAAACAATAGCAATTACGGATTTTTACCCCCTTTTTCGGGTTATAAAAGTTCGCATGATATCGAAATTATCGAAAAAGCAACTAACCATATCGAGGTGAGGGTAAGGTATTGTAATGCCATTACACCTGAAGGTTGCCACATTGACATAGTACAATCTGATAATATGGATACGCTGGTACACAACCACTATTTTGGGCAGTCGGAGCCGCGTAACTACTTTATTTTATTGGTAGTGAGTCCGTTTAACCGGGCGCCCGCTGGCACACCAAATCCTGAAGAAAGCCCGATTCGCTACCCTGAACTAACTAAAAGCTATTCCATCGCTGTTTTACCAGAAAGTGAAGTGAATTCGCAAACAGCAGACAGCTATTTTCTAACAATTGGACAGGTTTATTATGAGAACGGCAGATTATCGATCAACAATAATTATATCCCGCCAAGCTCAACCATAACAAGCCATCCGGCGTTAATCAGATATTATGAGTCATTCAGTGTTTTATTGAATGATTTACAATTGGCCGCATTTAAGATTATTGATAAAACAGCAGGCCGCGATAATATCACTCCTCTTGGCAAGAATATCCGTCTGATTTCTGAGAAGATTGTAGATTATATTGCAGGTTTATTTTACGAATACCGAAACATTGCACACCGCGAATCGCCGGTTGTTTTAACTGGTTATTTTTCCAGTTTGGCACATATCTTTTTTACAGCTATAAAACTGATTGATCCGCGTGAACGGGAAGAACTGCTTAAATATTTTTACGAGTGGAAAGATGTAACTCCAGGAAACTTTGAAGAGCTTTTAGCTAAAACCATTGAATTGGTTTACGATCATAAACAGATTAACAACAGCATGGTAATGGCCAACGAATTTATGAATGTGTTGGTAGCCCTCTGGAATAAATTGAGTGGATTAGAATATATCGGGCAACGCAAGGAAAATATTGTGGTTGCCGAACAGCAGGTTGTACAACAGGTACAAGCCAGAAAAACCTGGACTTTGCTGGATTAAAATTATTTCTCGGAGTAAATTTTGTAATTAAGCTGTACCCATAACCGGGTACGGCTTTTTTTGCACATATAAATTAAAAGCTCTCCACCGATCTTCATCCTGGTCTTTTGTGCTAATCTTCCCTATAATCAACGGTTTTGAACAGCGATCTTGCTTTTTTATCATTCCACGCTCACATCTGCTTTGCATCAATGACAAATAAAGGCAAGATGAAACGGCCACAGCACTATAAAACAAAGAAGACAATCGTAGTATGAACATTTGTATTACAAATTTGTCGATTATTAGTCATTCATCAGACCTAAATACATTTACTTTGCTTCCCTAACCAATATCATTATATGAAAAAACAAAACTCACTGACAAGTGTAACCAGGAAGGTTACTTTTGTTGTGGCTGCAACCATCGTGTTTGCAAGCGCTGCATGTTTAACAGGCTGTAAAAAAGAAGAAAAGATGGCGCCAGTGCCAGTTACTGCTTCTACGAAACCAGGCGCAACGGTAGAAACCTACCAATCTGGTACAAATAACGGCTTCTTTTGGTCGCTTTGGAAGAGTGACGGCGCAACCGGCACAGTCAATTATGCCAATGGTGCTGCCGGAAATTACAGCATTAACTGGAACGGATTTAATGGTAATTTTACTTGCGGTAAAGGTTATTCGGTAGGGTCAAAAACCTATAAAATAGGCTATAACCTGAGCACTTATTCAAACTCCGGAGGTGGTACTTTTGGCTGGTACGGATGGAGCAGAAGCCCTTATTATGAGTATTATGTGAATGAAACCTGGGGTTCGGTTTCACCTCATACCGGTACTTTCCTGGGGACATTTAACTCCGATGGTGCAGCTTATAACGTATGGACCCGATGGATGACAGGTAAAAATATCGACGGTGGTGACGGTTTCAGGCAGATTTATAGCTCCAGGGTTACAAAAACTTCTACCGGACAGAATCATGTCATTACTTTTGCCAACCACTACAACAAATGGCAAAGTTACGGATATACGCTTGGTCAGTTAAATATTCCTGCAATTATGGTTTCAGAAACATGGGGCTCTAATACCAATGGCAATATCAACTGTACCATTTGGGCACAGTAAACATTTGTTTAAAACGGTTATAACCACATTACTGCCCGGCAATAAGCCGGGCAGTAATGTACTGTAGGTAATCCTCATCACTACCTGGATTAAAAATGCTTTTAATATTATTTAACAATTAGTTACCATGAGATCCATATTTTATTTCCTTGCTTTTTTCATTTTTATCGTTTCCTCCTGCAATTCGCCAAATCCTAAAAATATAGATGGAAATAAAAAATTACTGATCGGAAAATGGCATCGGTTTTCCACAGCAAATGGATATAGCGAATTTGATATTGATTCGCAAAATGTAGTTTTCTATAATCAGAAAGTGGGCCGGTTCAAACTTCCTTATAAAATAGAAAATGATTCCTTAAAATACCTTACCAAGGATTATATAGCCAAGATTACAAACTACGGCGACTCTATTCTTTTGGAAGGAAACGATAGTACTAAAGCCATTTTGCACAGGTTTAAAGAACCGAATATTCCTTTTAAAACAATTCCTGAACAAAAAGATTCTTTATCATTTGCATCATACATCGCAGATTTCGATAAAAGATTAATCAGTGAGTTTGAGAAAGCCGGAATAAAGATTACTAATGGTGCGGAAAAAGATCAGGGACCTGCATACGAAGAACTGTTGAAAAAAAAATCAGCAAATAGGTAAGCATTATCTGCCGTTCACATTCCTTCTACCGGGCTATTGCTCCAAGGCAAACTACTGAAAAAATGCTAATTCTGTCACTTACACACTTAACCAACTTATCAATAGTTTTAAGTCATAATTGACGAGTATCCATAATCTGTTCACAGAACTGCTCGCCTTTTTCTTTCGGAAATAAAGGATAATTTTGTGTTTCCAGAAAACATAAAGGCCTCAACTTAAAAAGTTGAGGCCTTTATTGCGGAATGGACGGCCTTCGAACCAAATCATGTAAATATCTATTTTACAGCAATTTATAAACAACAAAATATAATGCACTCTAAATGCACGCCAATAAATCTATTTAAGAACAACAATTATAAATCAAATTTAACAATACTTCAGCAAGAAAGTAACAGATATAAATTTATCTCTGATAACTTGTATCTCCAGAAAGTTATCCCCTTTGTTTAGAGTTATCACAAAGTATGAATCTTGGATATCGCATTTTTTCAATGGAAAGAGATGACAGAAAATAGCGAAACGGGCAGCTGTTTTTAAATAAAAATTTGAACTCGCAGAATATTTGGCGGCTTTGTCTGCGATAACTCCAAGTTATTTCGATAGTGATCAGATCGAATCCAATAAAAGTTGTTTGGTTGGTAAGGTTGTCTTTTTTAAGGGATTATTGATAGGGAAGACTATACGAATAAAATGTGCTTGTTTAAGCGTGCTAGCAGTTATATGGTTGCTTTTTATAACATTAAACATTCTCCCCAGTCCGGATTAAATTGGTTATCCCTACTAAGGTACGCTAAGAGGACCAGTCCTACCCCCGCTGTTCCATTTAATAGGCCGGTAACTTCGCCCAAGCCATATTTGGGGCCAAGGTAAAATTCAAAACAGTTTCCTTTTACTGCGTGGGGCAATATGAGTAAGTTTATCCAATATTTAAGCTCCTTTTCCATCATATTATCCTTTATTAAACAGCAGATTTTGAGGTATAAATAAGCAATGCCACTTGCGCCATGACAAAAGCCGGCATCAATAACCCTATTTTTATCAAAACTCCGCCTTTTAGCTATCCGATATAGCAGATCCATTATTGTTTTTTCATCAGCCTTATTGTTAAATAATCTGGCGATTTTTAAAAGAACTAAACAGGTTGCCAAATCGCCATAACACCAACCCTGCATAGTAATTGCCGGTGCTGCGCCACTTTTTTTATAATCGGTTGTTAATACCTTATTTGGAAAAATGCCCGCATCATAATCTTCTGTTTGAATGTTGTTTATATAAAAATTAAAGCCTTTTTTTAACAGCCCTTCAATAAGGTTACAACAAATACCTTTTTCGTGGCATTTGAGTAGAAAGGCCAAAATACCTGCTACCCCATGGGCAAATCCAAAGTCGTATAAATCTGCACGGTAGTTAAATTGATCAAATCTTTTCCATTTCACCTCATCATTTTCATCAATACAATTATCGTAAAGGGCCTGAACAATTTTTTTAATACGGGCGGGCTGTTCCCTTTTTAAAGAATAAACCCCAATACCTATAGCGCCGTGCAGAAAATCATAATTATTAGTTGATAAAAATACATCAAGCTGTTCGTCTAATACAGCATCAATTTCGTTATCAAGGTTATCATTTATATTACCCTTTTTCTCGGTATGCTTAATTAGCCAGCCCCATCCAGAAATTCCGGCAGAAAAAGAAGTTTCTAAAACATCGGATAATTGGACAATTTTGTAACTGCGCGAAAGTGCCTGGGTAAATCTTTTTTTGGAGGATAAACTTTTTACATAGGCATTATACTCATAAAAATATAAACAAACACCCGTTATGCCAGAAGTAAGGGAGATATTATTATCCCCGGAAAGTTTTTTCGACGATAAATAAGTATTTATCGTTTCGAGTTTTTCGATAATTTTTTTGTGCCGGACAGTGTTCTGCATTATTTTTTAAATAATCGATTGATCAGATTCGACTCGCCATAAACAATACTGGTAAATGCCTTAACAGCATACAACATCTGGGGCTTATCACATATTAGTTTATAATCGTTTTGATCAAGTTTAATGCTTGCTACACCAAACTTATCGCCCTCTTTAGGAATGGCAATGCCTTCTATGTGCCCGGTTAATTTTTCTAGTCCGTTAAATTCACTTACGATGCTTATTATTGCTTTTTGCCCTAACTTAATCCTCGAATAATCAGAAACCGGCACGTAGGTTAAAATTTCGATATTTTGATTTACAGGTAAAAGTGCAACGAGCTGGGTTCCTTTTTTAACGGTGCTGCCCCGACTTAATTTTCTTAAATAAAGAACTTTGGCTGCGCTATCCGATCTGAAAACCATACCATCATTTGCTGTAAATACCGTATCGCCTGCTTTTACAATATCTCCATCAATTTTTAAAAGTTTTTGCACAGTAAGGTCGTTTACGGTTCTTATCACACTTACAGCCTGGCTTGGCTTTAACGTTGCGGCACCAATAACTGTATCTGGAATTTTAATATACCAGGCCAAACAGCCCATAGCAACAATTAATATCAACAGCAGGATATTTCCTTTGATGATTAAGTTGGATGGACCGGCACCAAGCAATTGGTTAACCTCGCCATTGTTTAATAAATCGTGATCCGTTATTCCTATTTTTTGCTTTTCCATCTTATGCACCTAATTCTAACTGGTTTTTAATAAGTGTATAATACAGGCCCTGTTTAATAACAAGCTCATCGTGGGTACCTTCCTCTGCAATTTTTCCTTCTTCGAGTACCACAATTTTATCGGCATTTTTAACCGTGCTCAACCGGTGCGCAATAACAAGTACGGTGCGCCCCTCAAAGGCCTTTTCCAATCTTTTCATAATCACTTTCTCATTATTTGCATCCAATGCACTGGTGGCTTCGTCGAAAAACAGAAAGGAAGGGTTTTTGTATAAAGACCGGGCTATAAGCAGCCGTTGTTTCTGTCCGGTACTGAGGCCATATCCGTTTGGTCCGATTTTGGTTTCTACACCAAGAGGTAATTTTGCGACAAACTCATCAATGTTGGCTATTTTAAGGCACTCTTTTAACCGGATTTTATCGGGTACCTCATCTCCAACCGCGATGTTATTGCCAATACTATCCGAAAAAATATAACCCTCCTGCATCACGGAGCCAATATGATTCCGCCATTCGTGATGAGAAATTTCAGAAATAGCATTCGCTCCGATCACAATTTTTCCGGCGTCGGGCTCGTAAAATTTTAATAGGAGTTTAAGTAATGTGGTTTTTCCACTGCCGCTCGAACCAACTATAGCCGTAACCTTGTTTCTTGGGATAATGAGGTTGATGTCTTTCAATATCGGATCGTTCCTCAGGTCTTTATCATAAGAAAAAGAAATATTCTTTAACTCCACATTCCCCGATTCGGGTACGGCCAAATAAACAGGGTTATTTTTTTCTTCATCTGGCTTATCGTGAATTTCATTGATGCGTGCAACACTGATCTTCGCATCCTGGTAAGACTGAAAAAAATCGAGAAGTTGCGAAACCGGATTATTTAACTGGCCGTTTATGTAAGAAATGGATAACATCATACCCAAACTGATTTCTCCCTGAAGCACAAGTTTTGCTGATAAAAATGTGATAAAAATATTTTTAAGCTCGTTAATAAGAGATGATCCTGCGGTTTGGCTTTGCTTTAGAGAAAGCCCTTTTAGGTTAACTTTGAACAATTTGATCTGAACATGTTCCCATTGCCATCTTTTTTTTCTTTCGGCATTGTGAAGTTTTATTTCCTGCATGCCATAAATCAATTCCAGGTTTTTTTCCTGATTTAAAGAAAGTGTAGAAAACCGTTTATAATCAAGTTCTGCACGTTTTTTCATGAATACCGAAATCCATACAAAGTACAGGGCGCTTCCAAAAAGGAAAACCAGAAATATCATCACATTATAATAAGCCAGTACCCCTCCAAAAACCAAAATATTGATACAGGAGAATAGGGTATTTAACGATCCTGTTGTAATAAAGGTCTCAATCCTCTGGTGGTCGGCTATCCGTTGAAGAATATCACCGGTTAATTTCGTATCAAAAAAACCCAGGGGCAATTTCATCAGTTTGATAAAGAAATCAGAAATCAGCTTAATATTGATCCTTGAACTTACATGTAACAGGATGTGGGCACGCATAAATTCGATACTCGTCCGCCCGATAAATAGTACAAGCTGGGCAATTAAAATAAGATTGATAAAATTTAGATCATTCTGCTTAATTCCGATATCAACAATGCTCTGTGTAAGAAAAGGGATTATCAACTGTAAAACACTCCCGGCAATGAGGCCTAAAAACACCTGAAAAAGAAGTTTTTTATAAGGGATGAGGTACTTTAAAAGCACCTTCATCCCTCTTTTTGAGGGTTGCTTTTGCTCGTCTTCTTCGATGTCGAAAAAATCGGCCGTTGGCTCAATGGCCATCACAATCCCTGTTTTGCCATCGGTTGACCAGTTTTTTATAAATTCCTCCTTAGGGTAGCTAATTAAGCCGTACGCAGGATCGGAAACATAAACGGTATTCTTTTTTATTTTATATACAATAATAAAATGCTTTTGCCGCCAATAGGCAATACATGGAAATAAGTCTTCAGTCTGCATATCTTCAAACTCAATTTTGGCTCCCACGGTGCGGAAGCCAAGTTTCTCAGCAGCCGCGCTTATGCTTAACAGCGAGCTTCCTGAACGGCTTGTATTGCAAAGCTGACGGAGATATTCAAGAGAAAAATCCTTTCCGAAATATTTAGAGATGATTTTTAGACAGCTTGGGCCACAGTCCATTTCATCATGCTGTTTATATGAAGGAAATTTGTTTAGCATTTTTCTAATTGATTTAAGCGCTCACCTACTTGTGGTTTGTTTTTTAATTGGGCAATCTGGGATTGATAATACTTTGCCATAATATCGTATACAATGAGTTCGTGGGCACGCGCATCTGCAATGAATAACCTGTTGAGTAACATGTGTAGATATGAGCCAAGTAAATCGGGTAAAGAAACCATGAGTTTGCCCTGCATTTTAAGCTCCAGTATTTTCTTTGCGAAACCCTCGGTTTGCAACGATTTTTCAGTAATGATATCGAGCAGCGGTATAAAATCTTTACCGATTTGTGAAGTATCACCCATCATCGTAGTAATCATGCTCCGGTTATCTGCGTACTTTTTGTTAATCTGTAACTTGAGGTTTTTATCCATATTAAACTCATTGGCAAAACTGGTTTTAATTGCATTTAACAACTCTGCTTTCTGTTCTAACGACAAAGAGAAATTTTCGAGTAGGGCATTTGCAGACCTCAGGCCCCATAGCCACCTGATCTCTTCTCTTCCGTCGCCCTCGGTAAGTGATAAAAACTGTAGAAAACCTTCGCTATCTGCACAAAATACCGATTCAGCAAGTTCGATCGTGTTTTCACCGTAACGTTCTACCTCTCTTTGGTAAGAATCGAGCTGCACCCTCCAGATCAGCCCCTCTAGTTGTAGCTGCACAATAGAATTATTTATAATCCTCATGCACTCGCCGATGTGTTCGGTATTTTTAAGATGAAAGCGGATCCTTAAATGAAAGTGTGGGTCGCTATATCTTATAAAAAACCACTTATCGATGATATCTCTTTTTTTAAGTTCATCTATAATCAAAGCGATGTTTTCTTCCAAAATCCGATCTGCCGAGGTGGTGCCGCAATAGAGTTTAAAGTAAACCCATTCCGATCCGGGACCAAACCTGCGGTTTATGTTTTCTATTTGGTTAAGCTTGATTTTTTCGGATAAGGAAGTTTTATAAACAGGGTTTTTATTAATCAGCGTAGCAATAAATTGGTTAACTACAGCGCCTTTATCTATAGTGGATATAGAAGAATCGGTATTGAACATAAACTCTTTTAACAAAATACTCGATCGGTTTTCTATGGTTTTTAACCAGCTGTTTACACTTTGCAGGTTTTCAAAATCGATTAAAAGCTCGTTATCACCATCAGCAAGGCAAACATACCGTGGCATATTCCATTTTTGTCTAAAATCAATAATTGCATTGGTCAAATTTCCTGGATCTGCATGAGTTAAACTTTTAAACTCATCTTTTGGTAATTGCCATTGTGCCGGTACAAGGATTAAATTTTTATAGCGCATGCGTGGTAAGAATTTGTACTGGGAAGCCATACTTCCCCACGAAAACTTAAACCCGGCCCGAAGATCCTGGGTCTGGAGATCGCACAAAAACTGGTAAACAGGCAGTGCTTTATAGCTAAAATTATGTGCGGTGCTAAGGCGGGGGATAATTTCTTTCCCAAGCCTTTTTGAAAATAGAATAATTTTATTGTACCTCACTGCAACCATTAAATCGTCGGCATTGATCTGTTGTTCGGGCGAAAGCGATGATTTACCCAGATAAGGAATCTCATAATCCCTAAATTCGGTATGAAGCATGATGTTTCCAATACGGCTTTCGGGTAAATGTATAATCTCTGCAAAAACCACATCTTTGTTCTGTTCTTGTTCCTGGCTGGTAATATCCGTTACAATGTTATGGATATTCTGATCGGCGTGGGTAAACCTGCCCAAAAGATTTGCCGCACTCGAGCCACCGATTGTTTCTACAAGGATCTGACTATCATCATGGTTTACCAATTTAAAAAGTATGGATACCGATGGTGGGGTATCATCCCAATTGGGTGCAAAGTTTTTAAAATCGTCTTCTTTAAATTCAGCTTCATATTGATTGGCAGCATTAGCTTCCTTTAGTTTGTTGAACAAAAGTATGGAAGCACTATCGAAAGGAACAGATTTTGCGCCTTTGTTTGGTTTAGCCGGAAGAATAATTCCTTCGATTAAAGGAGAAATGTTTTGATTACTGTTTTCGAGATAACCAATGCCTGTTTCGGTATCCAGCACCTCTAATAATGGCATTACCTGATCTTCATAACGCTCGTAAAACCGTTTTGCAAAAGAAGAGAGATTTGCATGCCTTTTTTCGGGGTATAAGGCGTTTGCCAAGGTAAAAGCATCGCGGAGATCATCCTGAAGGGATATGTGTACATTGTCGGTAATTACTTCTTTGTTCATATCGGTTTGAAACAGTTTACCCTCATCAAAACCAACGCCTAAACTTCCGATGAGGTCGATAATTTTTTTGTAAGCATCAATGGGATTATGAACATTGCTATCAAGCAACGCAAGGCGGTTCTCAATCTCTCCGATAGTGCTTAGGATTTGACCAAGAACTTCGCTGGGATGATTTTCGTTAATTTTACCCAGTGTAGCAAGAATCTGGTGGATAAACTCTGGTCCGGTTACTGCCGGCTCGAGCTCGCTAACCAGAAGCTGTTCATCAATCAGTTCGGAAATAAAGCCCAATCCTTCTTCGAGGGTTATCTCTTCACTTACCAGGGCACCTGCCAATTCGAGGGCCGATTTGCCTGTGGCAGCTAATTCGATGATTTTTGTTAAATAAGCTGAACTTGTTAATGCACTGATCCGGTGAGATCTTCGACCGGAAACATATTTATATTCCACATATCTTATTTCATCAGAAATTGAATATATGCTGGAATTTGGATAGTATTTTAAAAAGGGTTTAATGCTCTGATTATTGGAAAGCTGAAGTGCAAGAGCACAAAGGTAGTGCATATCAAGCCGTGTATGTCGGCTGAATTGATTGTTGTGAAATGATACGTTGGTTTCGGATTCGCTCCATGAGGTAACCGAGCAGCTGGAAAATAAACCGAACGGGGTAGATCTGGAGCTCATTCGGCCAATGTATTTTACAAGCGAATTGGTAAGCCTGGTAATATCTTTCTGATCCTTGATCTCGTTTCTTTTTAACCTGCAACACTCGCTATGCAATACAGGAGAAGCCAGATAGATCGCCTCCATAAACGAATCGTCATTCAAAAACGAGCTGATATCACTAACGTTGTTCTGTGTATTAAACGCATAGCGTGGGGTACGCAAAATAAGTTTCGGGTGAAACTCGTAAGGAAAATCCTTTTTATCATTTTTCATATCTTTTTCAATTGTATGATCAATGATAAAAAGGGAATGGCGTTTTTAAAAATTGGTTACACCAATAGCCATTTAATGGGGATACATTTAAATATTATGATTATTTTTAAGGTGTATCCTTTCGAGGAAATTTGTTTTGTAAGTAACCCCGATAGGGATTTTTCCTGAAATGTTTTTAAGACGGACCTGGTTGCCTTCTACCATCGTGATGTTGTTTATAGAAACGATGTAAGAATTGTGTACGCGTACGAATAGCTTTTCGGGAAGTGTTTCCTCAAGATATTTCATATTCATTAACGCCAGTATACATTCTCCTTTTTGATAGATCCCGACATAGTTTTTCATGCCTTCAACATAATCGATATCTTCGAAATTTACCTTAATAAGTTTGCCCTTCTGCTCGGTTTTTACAAACATAAAATTTTCATCAGAAGATGTCTGGGCCTGTTTAGTTGAGGCAATCAATAATGATGCTTTTTGAACGCTTTTCAGAAACCGGGGAAAGGAAATGGGTTTAAGCAGGAAATCGATAACGTCGTTTTCAAAACCTTCTAGAGCAAACTCTCCATGGGCACTGGTAAATATAATCTGTTGCTTACCGGATAATGCCCTTACAAAATCTATCCCTGAAATTTCAGGCATATTTATATCCGAAAAAATTAGGTCGATCTTTTCCTGTCCTAAAATACTTAATGCCTCCAAGGGGCTGGTAGTCGAATGAACAAGCTGTAACAAAGGGATTTTCTCTATATAACCTTTCAGCAGATCAATTGCGTGCTGTTCATCATCCAACACTATACATCTTATCATAACCCTTTAATAAATAATTTTACATTGTACCATAAAGCTTCGTCTCTGATCTCTAATATATAATCTTTTTTATATAAAAAATCCAATCTTTTACGCAGGCTAACTATTCCTATTCCAGTCGATTCGGTTTTAAATCCAATCGCTTTTTTGTTGCTTATTTCGAATGAAAGCCCTTCTTTATTTGATTTCAGATCAATCCGGATAGGATTTTCTTTATCTATTGAATTTCCATATTTAAAAGCATTTTCCACTAATGTAATCAGTAAATGCGGACTGATTAAATGTTCGTCTTCGGTTTCAAATTTTTTATTAAAAATAAGGTTAACTGCCCCGTTAAATCTTAGATTATTAATCTTGATAAGATTTTCAATATGTTCTATCTCCAGTTTTAGCGGTACTTTTTCTACATCTGTTTTTAACGAATACCTTAAAATATCAGTAAGTATCAATAATCCATCAGCTAAATCTTCGTCGAAATTTAAGGTTTTAGAATAAAAATAACTTAAAGTATTATAAAGGAAATGGGGACTTAACTGTTCTTTCAAAAATTGGTTTTCTACCTCCAGATTCTGCTGTTTTAATAAGGCAACATTTTTTGTTTTTTGAATGCTGTCCATAGCAAACCAATATCCTATGGCATAAATAAAATATTCCAAAAACACGAAGATACAAAAATAAATAAAGGGCCTTTTCAGATAAGAATCCAGGGGATGCAGGATTGTTCCAAATGATGAAAAATTGTTCTTTGACAGAAATCTCAGATAACAATATACAACAAACAGGACCAAGAAGAAAAACACGCCCCACATTCTTTTTTTCTTTACCGAAAAAAATGGGATGATAAAAATCGCAAAGCAATAAAAAAGGCCTGTGCCCAAAATATAACTTATTACTAAATCAAACAATTTAACAGATTCTGGCCTAACCAAATAAGTCATTGAAATTGCATAGGTTATATACATTAACCAGCAAGCTGCATGTATTAAAATTATTTTGCCTGATTTCTTTATATCCATAATTGGGGTTGAGTTAAATGCATTAAAACCTGAAATTTTGTGAATTTCAGGTTTTTAATATAAAAATTGAATAAAAAAGGTTATGCACAAGTATTTCCGATACTGGTTTGGGCAGTACCTAAAGTTTCGCCAGTGGTAGGGTTCTCAGTGGTGTTAGTAGTTCCATTTATCCCTCCTTTAATAAGGTTCATGCTATAATCGTCTAGTGTAACGATAGTTTTTTTCTTTAAAAAAAATGTAGTTTTTACGGTCGTTTTCAGATGTTTTTTCATGTTATTATTATTTTTTTATAAAAGTAATCTGAAAAGGTTTTTCATCCTATAATTATACACCAATTCTCCAATTGTATGGATAACTTTGCGAAAAAACAGTATATTGCGACGATTTCATGATTGTACATCTTAGTAAATGTATCCTCATGTATAGAGGCTAATCCTCTGGATAGCCTCTATTTTAATTTATCTTTATTAAAAAATTAAGGGGTAACAATTGTTTTCGAAGTTGTAGGTCCGGGTTCACAACATAAAAAATCGGTACAATTAACAAAGGAGGTAGTAAACATTGCCTCGTTTACCTGCATTTTTCCACCAAAAATATTGCTTTTATTATCATCGGTTAAATTAGCGATTACTTTTTTCCTTAACTGAAGCTGTTTTATCTTTTTCATGATTATATCTCCTGTGTTAATTTGAAGTTGTTTCTAATATTGTTGTTCCGCCTGGTACAAATGATGTAGTTGTAGGAGAATCAATTGAAGTTGGGATATCAAAAGTTGTTACCATGTTCTGGGCACCGCCGTTTAGGCTGCCTAATGCGCTTTGATCAAGCTTTGCGATGGTTTTTTTATCCAGGTTAAATTTATTGTTTTTGTTTAATTGTTTTGATTTCATGATTGTATGGTTTAGTAATAATACCTACTCTTTTAGCTTTTCGGCATCCGCTCTATTTACAATGGGGAAAATATGCGTGTGCAGCTTAGTCTACACACGCCAAGGGTTTTTCCCACTGTTTGTTTTGTGTTTACAGGTAGCTTAAAATGCTGTGGTGAAAGTTGTAAATGTAGTCCACTCTGTGGTCGGAACCAGTGTAGTTGTAGTGGTGGTAGAGGTAGTGGTGCCCGCTTCGTTACCACCGTTTAGGCTGCCC